>CACKVD010000037.1 GCA_902603555.1 uncultured Pelagibacteraceae bacterium | reverse complement strand
AAATGGGGCGGGCTGTAAACCCGTTGACTTCGGTCTTCGAAAGTTCGAATCTTTCCCCCTCCACCATTCAATAAAATTTAAATAATACTGGAGTGTTACTCTTGGGGTTGTGCGGGTGTAGTTCAATGGTAGAACGCTAGCCTTCCAAGCTGGATGTAAGGGTTCGATTCCCTTTACCCGCTCCAAGAAAAGAAATTATTAAAAAAAAAAGAAATGTGAGGAATATAAGTAATGTCAAAAGAAAAATTTGTAAGAAATAAACCGCATTGTAATATTGGTACAATCGGCCATGTTGACCATGGTAAAACAACTTTAACAGCTGCTATCACTAAAGTTTTATCTGAAACTGGTGGTGCTAAAGCAGTAGCTTATGATCAAATTGATAAAGCTCCAGAGGAAAAAGAAAGAGGAATTACAATTTCAACTGCGCACGTTGAGTATGAAACTGAAAAAAGACACTACGCACACGTAGACTGTCCAGGTCACGCTGACTATGTAAAAAATATGATTACAGGTGCAGCTCAAATGGATGGAGCAATTTTAGTTGTGAATGCAGCAGATGGTCCAATGCCACAAACTAGAGAGCACATACTTTTAGCTAGGCAAGTTGGTGTACCAGCTATTTGTGTTTATCTAAATAAAGTAGATCAAGTTGATGATAAGGAGATGATAGACTTAGTTGAAGAAGAAATAAAAGAATTACTAACTTCATATAAATTTCCAGGAGATAAAACTCCTATTGCAAAAGGTTCAGCACTTGCTGCAGTAGAAGGAAGAGATGATGAAATTGGAAAAAATTCAATTTTAGAATTAATGAAAAATGTTGACTCTTTTATTCCACAACCTGATAGGCCGAAAGATAAAGATTTCTTGATGCCTGTTGAAGATGTTTTTTCAATTTCAGGAAGAGGAACAGTTGCAACTGGAAGAGTAGAGTCAGGTATTCTTAAAACTGGAGATGAAATAGAAATTGTAGGTATTAGAGAGACTAAAAAATCAGTTTGTACTGGAGTTGAAATGTTTAGAAAACTCTTAGATTCTGGTGAAGCTGGTGATAATGTTGGTGTTCTATTAAGAGGTGTAGAAAGAACTGATATTGAAAGAGGTCAGGTTCTTTGTAAACCGGGTTCAGTAACACCTCATACTAAATTTGAAGCTCAAGCTTATGTACTTAAAAAAGAAGAGGGTGGAAGACACACTCCATTCTTTACAAAGTACAGACCACAATTTTATTTTAGAACAACAGACGTAACAGGTGAAGTGGAATTACCAGCTGGAACAGAAATGGTTATGCCGGGTGATGATGCTAAATTTATTGTAAAACTAATTACACCGATTGCGATGTCAGAAAAATTAAATTTTGCTATCCGTGAAGGTGGAAGAACCGTTGGAGCTGGAGTAGTAACTAAAATTATAGAGTAAGCTCTATAGTATAGGAGTGTAGCTCAATTGGTAGAGCGCCGGTCTCCAAAACCGGAGGCTGAGGGTTCGAGTCCCTCCGCTCCTGCCAATTAACTTTAAATTAATGAATAATAAAAATGAAAAACCCAATAAAGTTTATACAAGAAGTTAAACAGGAAGCATTTAAAGTGTCTTGGCCAACGGGTAAAGAAACATTACAGGGTGCTTTAATGGTTTTTATCATGGCTTTGGTAATGTCATTATTTTTTCTTTTATTAGATCAGGTTCTTAAGTTTTTTTTAGAAATTCTTCTAAAGGTCAGTATATAATGAAAAATTGGTATATAGTTCAATCTCACTCAAGTTTTGAGAATAAAGTAGCTGGGTTAATAAGAGAGGAAGCTGATAAAGCAAAAATTTCAGAAAAGTTTGAGGAGATAATTGTTCCAACTCATGATGTAACAGAGGTTAAAAGAGGCAAAAGAATACAGAGAAAAAAAAAATATTTTCCTGGTTATATCTTAATAAAAAGTGAAATGGACAATAGTATTTATCATATGATTAAAAATATAAAGAGAGTTAGTGGTTTTTTAGGGACAAAAGGAATGC
>CACKVD010000036.1 GCA_902603555.1 uncultured Pelagibacteraceae bacterium | reverse complement strand
AATCGCTGGATGAGGCTCTTACCCATGGCGGCATAGAGAATAATGTTAAAGTTAATTTGATAAGAATAGATTCTGAAAAATTAAAAGTGTCTGAAATAAAATCAAAATTAAAAAATATATCTGGAATCTTAATACCAGGTGGTTTTGGCAAAAGAGGCACAGATGGTAAAATTGAGGCTATTAAATTTGCAAGAAATAATAAGATTCCATTCCTTGGAATTTGTTATGGAATGCAAATGGCTATAATTGAATTTGCACGAAATAAACTTAATTTAAGAAATGCTACCTCAAGTGAATTTGATAAAAAAGGATTACCCATTATTGGTTTAATTAATGAATGGAAAAAAGATGGGAGGACAATAAAAGGAACTGATAAAGATTTAGGCGGCACTATGAGATTAGGATCTTATGATGCAAAATTGAAAGAAAATTCTATGATTAATAAAATTTATAAAAAGAATTTTATCAAAGAAAGACATAGACACAGATATGAAGTTAATATTGCTTATAAAGAAAAATTTGAGAAAAATGGTATGATTTTTTCAGGCTTATCACCCGATGGTGAATTGCCTGAAATAATTGAGCTTAGAAATCACCCTTGGTTTATAGGTGTTCAGTTTCATCCTGAATTTAAATCTAGACCTTTGGCTCCTCATCCTTTATTCTCATCATTTATCAAGGCATCAAAAAATCACAAATGAGTAATGTAAAAGTAAATTGTGGAAATATAGAAATCTCAAATGATAATAAGATTTGCATCATAGCTGGACCATGCCAACTTGAAACTGAGCAACACGCTATGGATATGGCAGGAAAAATACAAGAAATTACGAAAAAATTTAATCTTGGATTTATTTATAAAA
This sequence comes from uncultured Pelagibacteraceae bacterium, assembly GCA_902603555.1. GTDB lineage: Bacteria > Pseudomonadota > Alphaproteobacteria > Pelagibacterales > Pelagibacteraceae > Pelagibacter. Next base: position 1,269 of record CACKVD010000036.1, on the reverse strand, counting down.
CCTCATTTGATAAGGCTAATAGAACTAGTTTAAAAGGAAAAAGAGGTGCGGGTTTAGAAAGATCACTTCCAATATTTGATAAAATTAAAAAAGAATTAAACGTACCAATCTTAACTGATATTCACAATGCAGAACAGTGCTCTATTGTAAGTAAGCACGCAGATGTACTTCAAATACCAGCTTTTCTGTGTAGACAGACAGATTTATTAATTGCTGCTGCTAAAACTAATAAAATAATAAATGTAAAGAAAGGTCAATTCTTAGCTCCCTGGGATATGGTTAATGTAACAAAAAAAATTTCAGACTCTGGAAATAAAAATATTTTGGTTACAGAAAGGGGTGCAAGTTTTGGATATAATACACTTGTTTCTGATATGAGATCATTGCCAATAATGGCAAAGAATGGCTATCCAGTTATTTTTGATGCTACTCATTCAGTTCAACAACCTGGTGGTTTAGGAGAAAAAAGTGGTGGTCAAAGAGAATTTGTGGAATACTTAGCAAGAGCTGCTGTTGCAGTTGGTGTTGCTGGAGTATTTATTGAAACACATCAAGATCCAGATAACGCTCCATCAGATGGACCAAATATGGTACCGTTGGATAAGTTAGAAAATTTATTAAGACAGCTTACAGATATTGATAATTTAGTAAAAAAGTAGTGAGTAAAATTTTAAATGTAAAAGCCCGTCAAGTTTTTGACAGTAGAGGAAATCCCACTATTGAAGCGGAAGTTTTTACAACCAATATTAGTGCAAGCGCGATATGTCCATCAGGAGCTTCTACTGGTACATATGAAGCTTTTGAAAAGAGGGACAAAAATAATAAAAGATATTTAGGAAAAAGTGTTTTCAGTGCAATTAATTTAATTAATACAAAAATTAAAAAAAAACTAAAAGGTCAAAGTATTCATGATCAAGAAAAAGTGGATGCTCTAATGATTAATTTGGATGGAACCAGACAAAAAACTAAATTAGGAGCCAATGCAATATTAGCTGTATCCATGGCAATAAAAAAACTTTCTGCAAAATCTAGAAAATTACCATTATATAAAACTTTTTTAATTAAAAATAATTTTAAATTACCCTATCCGTTAATGAATATAATTAATGGCGGAGCACATGCTAATAACGGTCTAAGAATTCAAGAATTTATGATTAGACCGGATCGAGCTAAAAGTTTTTCGGATGCAATGAGAATTTGTTTTGTTGTGATTAAAAATTTAAGTAAAATTATTAAATCAAGAGGTCTCTCAACTTCAGTTGGAGATGA
>CACKVD010000035.1 GCA_902603555.1 uncultured Pelagibacteraceae bacterium | reverse complement strand
GACAAAAATTTATTAAATTGACTATCTAAGTCTTTTGAGTAGTTTGTAGTCTATGAATTTGGTCATTGTAGAAAGTCCTGCTAAAGCTAAAACAATAAATAAATATTTAGGTAATGATTATAAAGTTTTAGCAAGTTATGGTCATATTAGAGACTTGCCTTCCAAAAATGGTTCGGTTGATCCAGATCAAGATTTTAAAATGGAATGGGAGGTTGATAGTTTTTCAAAGAAATATCTCAAAGAAATAACGGATGCCGCGAAAGACTCGTCTAAAATTATTTTAGCTACCGACCCTGATCGTGAAGGTGAAGCTATTGCTTGGCATGTAAAAGAATATCTAAATGAAAAAAAACTTTTAAAAGATAAAGAGATTGAAAGAGTTGTATTTAATGAAATAACTAAAAAAGCTGTCATACAAGGAATTGAAAACCCAAGACAAATTGAACCTCATCTAGTTGATGCTTATATGGCTAGAAGAGCTCTAGATTATTTAGTTGGTTTTAATATTTCGCCAATACTTTGGACGAAACTACCAGGTTCAAAGTCTGCAGGAAGAGTTCAGTCTGTTGCTTTGAAACTAATTACTGAAAGAGAACATCAAATTGAATCATTTAAACCAGAAGAGTTTTGGACATTAAGTGTAAACTTTACAGATCAAAACAACCAACAAATTACTGCAAGTATCAGTCAGTTAGATAATGATAAAATTGAAAAATTTTCGTTCAGAAACAAAGAAGAAATAAACAAAGCTATAACAAGTATTAATAAAAAAAAATTTAGTATTACTGATATCTCAAGCAAAGTAGTAAATCGTAATCCTTCAGGACCATTCACTACATCTACTCTTCAGCAAACTGCATCAAGTAGATTAGGTTTTGGTGCATCAAGAACAATGCAAATAGCACAAAAATTATATCAAGGTATAGAGATAGAGGGTGAAACAATTGGTTTGATCACTTATATGAGAACTGATGGAACTAACTTATCCAAAGATGCAGTTTCAGATTTTAGAGATTATATTAAAAAAGAAATTGGTAATGAATATTTGCCCAAAGATGCTTTAAATTATTCTGGGAAAAAAGCAAAGAATGCTCAGGAAGCTCACGAAGCAATTAGACCTACAGATATAATCAGAACTCCACAAAGTGTAAAAAAATATCTAAGCACAGATCAAAATAAACTTTACGACCTTATTTGGAGTAGAGCTTTATCTTCTCAAATGGAGTCTGCTAAGTTTGATAGAAACACCATTACTATAACTTCAGAAAACAATGATACTATTTGTAAAGTTAGTGGATCAGTTCTTAAATTTGATGGATTTTTGAAAATTTACAACAATCAAAGTAAAGATGATGATGAAAATATTTTGCCAACTGTTTCTAATGGACCAATTAATATTGAAGCATTAATAGATGAACAGCACTATACTCAACCACCACCAAGATACTCTGAGGCTAGTTTAGTTAAAAAACTAGAAGAATTGGGTATCGGTAGACCATCTACTTATGCAAGTATTATTTCTACAATAGCCAATAGAGGATATGCTGAAATACTCAATAAGCGTTTTTTTCCTACAGATAGAGGAAAATTAATTTCAGCTTTTTTAGAAAAATTATTTTCTAAATATGTTGATTATAATTTTACAGCTGGATTGGAAAATCAACTAGATGAAATAACCACTGGAAAAGAAAGCTGGATAAGAGTTTTAGAGCTCTTTTGGAAAGATTTTAATAACAATGTTTCAGAAGTTAAAGAAAAAAGAACTAGAGAAGTCTTAGATTTGCTTAATGAAAGTTTGGGAAGTTTAATTTTTGATAAAGATAAAGAAGGAAATATTGTAAGAAAATGTCAATTATGTAATGATGGAATTCTAAGTTTAAAAAATAGCTTTAGAGGTGGTGCCTTCATAGGTTGCTCAAATTATCCAGAGTGTAAATTTACAAGGCCATTATCTAAAGCAAAAGCTGCTGCACAAGCACAATTAGCCGAGCCGAAGTTTATTGGAAAACATGAAAATGGTAATGATATATATTTAAAAAATGGAAGATTTGGCCCTTATCTTCAGTATGAAAAAATCCCTGCAGAAATAGAGAATGAAAATCCTACAAAGAAAAAGAAAAAAAGAAAAAAAGCTAAATCAGAAGTCAATGAACTATTAAA
>CACKVD010000034.1 GCA_902603555.1 uncultured Pelagibacteraceae bacterium | reverse complement strand
TTAAAATGTGAAAATAAGTCTGCTAGAATTGAAAATATTGAGGAAATTTTTTCTATAGGTCTTAATAGAGCTATAACTTTAATAGCTGAGGCAAAACCAGGAAGAATGTCTTCATCAATTATTAAGGATTTAGGTGAACACCCTGAAGATAAAAAACCTGTAAGAATAATGAAAGGACAATATGGTCCTTATATCAAATACAAATCTCTTAACGCAACTATACCTGAAGAAAAAGATCCATCTGAAATAAATATGGAGGATGCATTAATTTTAATTGAGAAAAGAAAAGAATACGATAAAACAAAAAAAAGAAAAAAAATTAAAAAATGAAATATAAAATAATTTTACCATTAATTGCTTTATTGGTATATTTTACTCCTTCTTTTTCTGATGAAATCGATTGTACACAATTTAAAAAACTTTCTGCTAAATATATTGAATGTAATGCTGCTAAATTAAAAGAAAAAACAAATGAAAAGGTAAAGTCAGGTAAGGAAAAATTCGAAAAATCTGGTATAACAGACAAAATTAAAAAAATCAAAGAAAGTAAAACCCTTTCAGATTTAATAAAGGATTAATTATGACTTATGAAAATAAATTAAAAGAGTTAAATATATCATTGCCTGAAGCTAAAGCTCCAGTTGGAAATTATGTTGCAACTAAAATTATAGGAAAATTACTATTCATTTCTGGTCAAATTTCAATAAATGAAAGTGGAGAATTAATCAAAGGTAAAATTGGAAAAGACTTGGATACAGAAACTGGATATAATGCTGCTAGAAGATGTGCTTTAAGCATTATAGCCCAAGTAAAAAAGGCTTGTGATAATGATTTATCAAAGATTAAATCTTGTATAAAATTAACTGGTTTTGTTAACTCAACAGATGACTTTGTAGAACAACCAAAAGTTATTAATGGTGCCTCTGATTTGATTGCTGAAATATTTGGAGACGCAGGAATGCATACAAGAGCAGCAGTAAGTACTAATAGTTTGCCTTTAGGCGTTTCAGTTGAAGTAGATGCAATTTTTGAACTAAATTGATTATTTATCTTCCAATTCCAAAATATTGGATTTTTAACTTTTTCATCTTTGTTGGAGAATAAATATTTCTCATATCGTAGATCTTAAAATTATCTTTTTTAACTAAGTTCTTAAAATTTAAAAACTTAAATTCATTCCATTCTGTATGAATAATCACTAAATCAGCTTTTAAACATGTTGATGAAATATTTTTACAATATTTAACATTTTTTAATTTTTTAAATTCCTTTTTCTCTCCAGAGGGATCAAAATACTTAACTTTGCATTTTTTTTTGTTTAAATAATTAATCATTGGTATACTTGATGCTTCTCTCATATCATCGGTGTTAGGCTTAAATGTAACTCCTAAAAAAGAGACTTTTTTACCGTTCAAATTACCATTTAAAATAGTTTCTACTTTTTTTGTTAATAAAATTTTCCTTTTACTATTTGAAGTAACAACACTTTTAACAATTGATAAATCTGTCTTAAATTTTGCACCAATATTTATTAAGGCTCTTGTATCTTTTGGAAAACATGAACCACCATAAGCAGGCCCCGCTCTAAGGAATCTTTCTCCAATACGTTGATCGGAACCCATTCCCGAGGATATATCTTTAATATCTACGCCAGTTTTTTCAGATAAATTAGCTAATTCGTTTATAAAAGTAATTTTAGTTGCTAGAAAAGCATTTGAAGCATACTTAATTAATTCTGCACTTCTTCGAGATGTACTAAAGTATCTACTAGTTTTTTTGATTATAGGTAAATAGAGAGATTTTAATTTATTGTTTGCTTTTTTACTGTCAGTACCAATTATTACTCTGTCAGGAAAAATAAAGTCTCTTATAGCCTCTCCTTCTCTTAAAAATTCTGGATTTGATACCACATCCACTAAATTTTTATTTTTTAATTTACTTAAAATTTTTTCAATTTTATCACCAGTAGTTACGGGAACAGTAGATTTCATAACTACAATCTTGTAATTTTTTATAATTTTTTTTAAATCGTTTGCAACTTTAAAGACATATTTTAAATCAGCTGAATTACTATTTTTTTTTGTTGGGGTGCCCACACAAATAAAAATTATATCAGAATTTTTTACTGCTTCTTTTAAATCAGTTGTAAAAATTAGTCTTTTTTGTTTTTGATTTTTTTTTAAGATTTCCTCTAGACCAGGTTCAAAGATTGGAACAACACCTTTTTTTTAATAAATCAATTTTTTTCTTATTATTATCAACACAGTAAACTTTATTTCCATTATCAGAAAAGCAAACACCACTTACTAACCCTACATAACCTGTACCTATCATGCATAAATTCATAATTTAGAAATTTCTTTTGTAGAGTTTATATAACCATTCATAGATCCACAGTCTAAATATTTTCCAGAAAAATTGTGGGCTATGAACTTATTTTGTTCATGTATTAAAGATTGTATAGCGTCAGTTATATGAATTTCGTATCCTTTACTTGGTTTAATTTTAGATAATGTCTTAAAAATTGTTTTGGGAATTATATATCTGCCTATAACTGCTTTATTTGATGGTGCTTTTTTAACTGATGGTTTTTCAATAACATCTTTTATAAAAAAATTATTCTTATCA
>CACKVD010000033.1 GCA_902603555.1 uncultured Pelagibacteraceae bacterium | reverse complement strand
TCAAGAGCAATGGCCTTTTTTAAAAGATAAGATTAACACTGTTGATATACCAACATTTAATATTCAAAAATATAATCCTGGTGACCATTTTTCTCATATTCATACTGAAAGATCCTCATTAAACAGTTTGCATAGGGTATTTGCTTGGATGACTTATTTGAATGATGTCGAAGATGGTGGAAATACATATTTTAGTCACTATGATTTAAAAATAAAACCTGAAATTGGTAAAACTTTAATTTGGCCCGCTGAATGGACACATGCTCATTGTGGAGAAGTACTTAACAGTGGTGTTAAATATATAATTACTGGTTGGATGCATTTCCCTACGACTAATAAGGTTTAGATAAAATGAATAAAGAAAATGCTAATAAACTATGGAAAATTATTCAAGAAGCTGGCGATTATTTACTGGGACAATTACCAGACCATCCAAACCATCCTAACGGAAGAAACCCATATGCTCATGTTGCATTGTGTGTTAAAGAAAAATTTAATTGTAGCTATAAAGACATAGATGATAATAAAATGATGCAAGTAATTGAATTTATTGATTTTTTAAAAAAAAACCCAAACTAATTTTTTATTGTTTTGGAAAATAATCTTTTAATTCACCTTCTCTATAAACGTCAGCAGTGCAACAATGCAAGCCACCTCCAAAAGCATAAGCATCTCTTAATTCAACCGGTATAACTTCCATACCAAGTTTATCAAGTTGATCTGCTTGGAATTTTTCACTTTTTTCAACACAAACCGTTTTAGGATCTAGGACTAAAATATTCATTGAAAGCCAAACAGATGAATAGCACAAAGGTGGTGGTTCATTATGTGCCGGTTGAGCAGCATCAATTATTTCCCATCCATTATTTTCAAAAAGTTTTCTTTGTTCTTTGGGGAGTCTTCTTTGTGGATTGTTTATAATCAATCCCTCTTTTATAGGTGTAAAAGTTGCATCAATATGAATTGGATAAGGATCACCTGGAAAATTTACTGCATGTACTCTGTGATCTTTATAATGTCTTTTTAGCCAATCAATGCCTTTTAAATTTGTTGTAAAACCATGTTGAACAACTAAATCTTTACCAAATCTTAATACATCAGCAGCATCAAATAAAGGTTCTTCTTCAGTTGTCACAAAAAATTTATCTTCTGTCCATTGAAGTCTTTTTTGAATTCCAATTTTTTCTGATAGATAATCTTTTCTATAATCAGAATCTGTCAATCTTGGTTTTGGAGCTGACTCATGTCTCATATTTGGATCTAGGTTGTAATATTCTTTTAGAAGAGGTCTATAACAAAGATATTCAAACCATCTACATCTGTAACTCATTGTTGCCTCCAAGATTTCATTACCTACTGTTAGCAAAACATCTCTAGGGGGCATACAGCCAAACATTGTTTCTGACTCCCAATCGGGAGTGGATGTTTTTTGATTAAAATTAATAGGTGATGGTCTATCTACTTTAACTCCTCTATTGACCAACATGTTCGAAAAATCATCTAATAATTGATTAGCTTTATCAACAGTATCTTTAGTTCTTGGACCAAATTTACCTCGCATGTCTGAGTTCTCGGGTACTTTTGCATCCAATGCTGGTTCTGGTGCAGGTATACAAGTACCATCTGCTCTACCAACAATAACATGTTTTAGTGGATCCCATTCATTCCAGCTATTAACTATTATATTTTTTTTAATCATTTTATTTTTTTACAATATTATGTTATCTTTTTGAAATCTTATTATACCAGACACTTTTTCAATTAATTTTAAACCTTGAGCATGTTGATTTAATTTAAGCAACAATTTTCCATAACTATGATTTGCGACGTGATGATTAGGTTCAATTTTAAGAACTTTTTTATAATAAGTCTCAGCTATAGTAAATTTTTCATCTTCTTCAAAAATTTGAGCAAGACCGCACAAACCTTCCAAGTTATCTTTATCTAATTCAATAACTTTTTCAAAATTACTTATTGAATCAATTTTCTTATTCATCTTTTTTTGGATGATTGCTAAATTTAGAATAGAATTAATATGGGACGAATTTAAATTAATAGCTTTTTGTAAATATGTTTCTGCTTTCTGCAAATTTTTTTTTATTCCTGAAATAGCACCAAGTAAAAAAAATGTCTCAAAACTCTCATTGGAAACTTCTAAATTTTTTAAAAGAATTAATTCTGCATTATTAAAATCTTTTTTTTTTAAAAATTCTTGTGATTTATCAATATTAGTTTTTATTTCGCTGTCCATATTTTAAATAAAGAATTATATACATATACGTCAAGCGTGTCATTAATAGAACTTAAATGTTAATTATTTATTAATTTTCTTTTGATTTATCTATATCAAATTTATCTAAACTTAGAGTAAGATTATTTGTATCTTTATCTAGTTCATCAAAATTTTTTGCTTTCTCAAGCTCTTTTTTTCTTAATTTTAGTTCTTTTAAATTTTCCTCTTGTTCTCTTAATTTTTGTTCTCTATCAAATTTTTCTTCCCACTCCTTAATTTTAATATATTCAAGCTGTTTATTTCTTTCTTCCTCTAGTTTTAATACTTTAAGCTCTTTTTCCTTTTTTCTCTTTTCTTTTGACTCTTTTTGTTTTTGTTCTTCCTCTCTAGCTTGAAGGTCTATATCTTTCCT
>CACKVD010000032.1 GCA_902603555.1 uncultured Pelagibacteraceae bacterium | reverse complement strand
CTAACTGAAAGTTATTATCAATTTTTTTAATTTTTTGGGAAATTTGAGTATTGAATTTATCAGTTTCAAATCCAATTAAACTTAAATATCCAACTAATAAAAATATTACAATTATTGCTGAAATAAAAATTTTAAAAACTATTTTCATTTAATTTGATACAGTGATTTTTCAAGGAAATCATCTATCTCCCCATCTAGAACCTTGTCTGGGCTTGTACTTTCAAAGTTGGTTCTATTATCTTTTACTAGCCTGTAGGGTTGTAAAATATAAGATCTTATTTGATGACCCCATCCAATTTCAGATTTTGAAGCTTCAAGACTTTCAGTCTGTTTTTCTTTTTTTTTTATTTCAAAATCATAAAGTCTGGCCCTGAGCATATTCATGCATGTTTCCTTATTTTTGTGCTGAGATCTCTCATTTTGACATTGGACAACTATTTTGGATGGCAAATGAGTTATTCTAACTGCACTATCTGTAGTATTTACATGTTGACCACCAGCCCCGCTTGATCGGTATGTGTCAATTCTCAAGTCTTTATCCAAAATTTCTATACTAATATTTTCATCAACCACTGGATAAATCCATATACTTGCAAAACTTGTATGTCTTCTAGCTCCTGAATCAAAAGGAGAAATTCTCACTAGTCTATGAATACCTGATTCTTTTTTTAACCATCCAAAAACATAATCACCTTCAATTTTTATTGTTGATGATTTAATTCCTGCTTCGTCCCCTTTGTGTTCACTTATCAAGTTCGATTTGAAATTTTTTTTATCTGACCATTTTAAATACATTCTTCTTAACATATCTGCCCAATCTTGACTTTCTGTACCTCCTGCCCCAGCATGAATCTCAACATAACAATCGAGAGTATCAGCTTCATCTGATAAAAAACATTTTATTTCATTTTTTTTTCTTTGATCTCTTAGTTCCTTTATATTTTCTAGAACCTCTCTCTGAATATTTAAATTATCCTCTTCAATAGCTAATTGATTCAAATCATCTAAATCTTTGATTTTTATATTTGAGTTATTTAATGAGTCAATCAGATCTTCAAACAACTTTTTTTCTTTTATTATTTTTTTTGAATAAGATTTTTTTTGCCAAAAATTAGGATCAAGTATTTCTTGATTAATATTTTTTAATTTTGAATAAATATCATTTTTTTCAAAGATACTCCTTAATTCTTTGATTTATTTTTTCTATTTCTTTTTTAAAATTGAGGTATTTATTATCCATTAATAAAACTTTAATATATTATTTGCGTCTAATCTATTATTATTTGAATATAAGACTTTTCCATCAACAACATTTTTATCTTTATAGGCTTCTATAATAGTATCTTTAGATGAAAATTTAGCTTTTTGACCTGTTAAAGGGTCTATTACCATCATTGTAATACCATTAGAAACCTTAAAGGGTCTAGCGTCTGATTTTTTTACACCTTTTTTTACAAAATCTTTAAAAATTGGTAATGCAACTTTTGATCCTGTTTCATACTTACCTAATGGCTTGGGTTCATCCATTCCAACATAAACTCCTATTACTAAATTTGATGTAAAGCCTATAAACCATGTATCTGTATTTTTATTAGTGGTTCCTGTTTTTCCAGCTAAATTTAATTTTAAATCTCTAAGTTTTTTACCAGTCCCTCTTTTAACTACACCCTCTAATAAAGATGTAATCTGATAAGCAGTTTGAGGTGAAAAAACTTTCTTATATTTATCATCTATAACTGGATAGTCTTTGCTGGTATAAGAAATTTCACTACAGTTTAAACAAGATCTTTTATCGTTATTTAAAATTGTATTTCCCTCACTATCCTGAACTCTATCTATTATTATTGGTTTGATTAATTTTCCACCATTAATAAATGATGAATAAGCAGAAGTAAGTTTTAGCAATGTTGTTTCTGTAGAACCTAAAGATATAGATAGTAATTTATCTGGTTGTTCATAAATACCTAACATTTGAGAAAAATTTACAATTTTATCTATCCCTATATTTTGTGCGATACGAACTGTCATTAGATTTCTTGATTTTTCTAAACCAGTTCTCAAAGTAGAAAGGCCATAAAATTTTTTTCCATAGTTTTCTGGTTTCCACATTTTTAAATCAGATCCTTGTTCAAGAACTAAAGGCGCGTCTAAAATTAATGAAGATGGCGTATAATTATTTTCAAGAGCAAGAGCATAAACAAATGGTTTGAAAGCAGAACCAGGTTGTCTTAAAGCTTGAGACACTCTATTAAATTCACTATTTTTGAAACTAAATCCTCCACTCAAAGCTAATACTCTTCCAGTGTAAGGATCAATTACAACAATCCCACCATTAACTTTAGGCATTTGCTTTAAACTAAATTTATTATCACCATATTTTTTTACATATATGATGTCTCCAGGTTTAAATAACTCATTAAATTCTTTTTTTGTCCAAGAGATATCTTTATATTCAATAATTCCTTTTAAATTATTTTCCGTTTCTATATTTGCAGAAAATTTATCTACACTTTTAATTATTGCTATTTTCCAATCAATTGATTTTTCTAATTTAAATTGATCTAAATCATCAGTCCAATTTGAGTTATAAATTTTATTATCTAAAACTCCACGCCAACCCTTTCTTTTGTCATATCTAATTAATCCTTCTCTTAAAGAGTTGGTTGCAATTTTTTGTAATTTTAAATCAATTGGGGTATTTATAT
>CACKVD010000031.1 GCA_902603555.1 uncultured Pelagibacteraceae bacterium | reverse complement strand
AATAAAGAATTCACCTCAAGATAATGAAGACTATTTTGTTGTTCCAAAGGTTATTGAATAATGTCTGATATTACAAAACAATCTGTTTCCGAACTAGTTAAGAATATAAAAGATAAAAAATTATCTTCCGAGGAGGTTACAAAAGCATTTATTGACAGATCTGAAAAATCAAAAGAGTTAAATGCTTATATTACAGAAGATTATTCATCTGCATTAGAAAAGGCTAAAAAATTTGATCAAAAACCAAATTTAAATTTAAAGCTTCCTGGTATACCAATAGCAGTTAAAGATTTATTTTGTACAAAAAATATCCTTACAACTGCTGCAAGCAAAATTTTAAATAATTTTGTTCCTACATACGAGTCTACTGTTACACAAAATATTTGGAATGAAGGGGCTATACTTCTAGGAAAATTAAATTGTGATGAATTTGCAATGGGATCTTCAAATGAAACTAGTTTTTTTGGTAATGTTCAAAATCCAATTGATAAAAATTTAGTTCCAGGGGGTTCTTCAGGAGGTTCGGCATCAGCGGTTGCTGGTCAATTAACTCCTATAACTATTGGGACAGACACTGGTGGTTCTATCAGGCAGCCAGCTTCTTTTACTGGAACAGTAGGTCTTAAGCCAACTTATGGGAGTTGTTCACGTTATGGTATAGTTGCTTTTGCATCATCTTTAGATCAAGCAGGTCCTATGGCTCAGAATGTAAAAGATTGTGCATTACTTCAGGAAATAATTAGCTCATACGATCCCAAAGATTCTACCTCAATTGATTTTAAAAGAAATGAATACAGTAAAGAATTAACAAATAATATTAAGGGTAAAAAAATTGGAATACCAAAAGAATATAGAGTAGATGGTATGCCAAAAGAAATTGAAGAACTTTGGCAAAAAGGTATTCAGTATGCTAAAGACTGTGGAGCTGAAATAATAGATATTTCACTTCCAAATACAAGCTATGCATTACCAACTTATTATATTGTGGCACCTGCTGAAGCCTCATCTAATTTAGCAAGGTATGATGGTGTAAAATATGGATTTAGAGCTAACGGAGAGAATCTTATAGATATGTATGAAAAAACAAGGTCTGAAGGTTTTGGTGCTGAAGTTCAAAGACGTATTATGATTGGAACTTATGTTTTATCATCTGGTTATTATGATGCATATTATCTTAAAGCTCAAAAAGTTAGAAAATTGATTAAAAATGATTTTGATGAAGCATATAATAAAGTAGATGCAATATTAACCCCGTCAACACCAAGTTCTGCATTTAAAATTGGAGAGAAGAAAGATGATCCAGTTTCAATGTATTTAAATGACATATTTACTGTACCAGTTAACTTAGCAGGTTTACCTGGAATTTCTATCCCAGCAGGTCACGATGCTAAGGGATATCCACTAGGTTTACAAATAATTGGCAAAGCTTTTGATGAACAAAACATACTAAACATTGCTTACGCTATGGAAGAAAAGATTAATTTTAAAAATAAGATAACAGATTGGTGGATTAAATGAACATAAATAAATCAGAATATCTAATTAATAGGAAAGATAATCAATATGAGGTTGTAATTGGGCTAGAAGTCCATGCTCAAGTTACTTCAGAGTCAAAATTATTCTCATCATCTGCAACTAAATTTGGAGCTGAACCTAATACTCAAGTGAGTTTGGTTGATGCCGCATTTCCTGGAATGTTGCCAGTAATAAATGAGTTTTGTGTAAAACAAGCAATCAAAACTGGTATTGGCCTTAATGCTAAAATCAATAAACGATCAGTATTCGATAGAAAAAATTATTTTTATGCAGATTTGCCTCAAGGGTATCAAATTTCTCAATTTAAAGATCCAATTGTAGGTGAGGGTAAAGTTATTTTAGATATGCCCAATGGACAAAAAGAAGTTGGTATTGAGAGATTACACTTAGAACAAGATGCTGGAAAAAGTATTCATGATCTTGACCCACATAACACGTTTGTAGATTTAAATAGATCTGGAGTAGCTCTAATGGAAATTGTGAGCAAACCGGACCTTAGATCTCCAGATGAAGTAAGTGCGTATATTAAAAAATTAAGATCAATTATGAGGTACCTTGGTACATGTGATGGAAATATGCAAGAGGGATCATTAAGAGCAGATGTGAATGTTTCTGTGAGAGCAAAAGGTTCTAAAGAATTTGGAACCAGATGTGAAATTAAAAATGTAAATTCTATAAAGTTTATGCAAATGGCAATTGAATATGAAGCAAATAGACAAGTTGATTTAATTGAAGAAGGTAAGTCAATTGATCAAGAGACAAGGCTATTTGATACTAAAAAAAATGAAACAAGGTCAATGAGATCAAAAGAGGACGCGCACGATTATAGGTATTTTCCTGATCCAGATTTATTACCTTTAGAAGTATCTGATGAATTTATTAGTGTACTTAAAAATAATATTCCAGAACTACCTGACGATAAAAAGAAAAGATTTATTGATGAATTTAAATTGTCACCATATGAGGCAACTATCTTAGTCTCAGATATAGAAATAGCAAAATATTTTGAGGAAGTTGTAGCGAAGATGGGTAAGAACAAAGATATAAAGTTAGCGGTAAATTGGATTACCGGTGAATTGTTTGCTGTTTTAAATAACAAAAATCTTGAAATTTCACAAAGTCCAGTAAGTGCCAAGAATTTAGCGATACTAGTTAATTTAATAAAAAATGAAACAATTTCAGGAAAAATAGCAAAAACTATATTTGAATTGATGTTGGACGACGATAAAGATCCACAAAAAATTGTTGAAGAAAAAGGATTAAAACAACAAAGTGATCC
>CACKVD010000030.1 GCA_902603555.1 uncultured Pelagibacteraceae bacterium | reverse complement strand
ATAAATTCAAATTTAATTATTGTAAAGGATTTATCTGTTTCGTTTAATTTAATTTGTAAAGAGCTTGAGTTGATAGAAAATTTTAACTCTTTATCAGAAAATGTTGAAAATAAAAAAAATTTTAAAGAGTCAATTATTTTCAATAATGTTTCATTCGAAATTTCTAATAAAGAGATAATCAAGGATGCAAGTTTTGAGATTAAAAAAGGGCAGTTTGTAGCCATTGTCGGAAAATCAGGTAGTGGAAAGTCTACAATTATTGATTTAATTATGGGGCTCCTTCAACCAACTAATGGAGAAATAACAATTGATAAAGATAATATAAATAAAAAAAATATGATACCTAAAGAGTTATTTGGCTATGTTCCACAAGATATTTATTTATTAGATGATACCATTAAAAAAAATATTGCATTAGGTGTTTCCGAAAATGAAATTGATATGGAAAAACTAAATAAAGCTGTTGAATTATCTCAATTAGATAAATTTTTACAAAAAGATGGAAATAATTTAGAAACCATTGTGGGTAATAGGGGAATAAAAATTTCTGGAGGCGAACTACAAAGAGTTGGTATAGCAAGAGCTATTTACAACGACCCTGACGTAGTAATTCTTGATGAGGCTACAGCTAACTTGGACCATAAGACAGCTATTGATTTTATAAACTCAATTATTGAATTAAAAGAAAAAAAAACAATAATTTTTGCAACCCATCAACCTGAATTGATAAAAAATTGCGATAAAGTTATTTATGTGGAAAAAGGAAAAGTCCAAAAAAATTAAAAGTAAAATTTAGATTATGAGAAAAACTATCATTGGAAATTTACATAAAGACTGTATTTGCAGAATCAAAAGAAAAAATTGGTCTGGATACGTTATGCCAATAAAAGAAAATATTTTTCAAAAACTAGACGATTTTAAATTAGAAAATATCAATAAAAGAAAATTTATAAGATTAAAAAAAAAGGATTTTCAAATTCCATTTGACATAAATAATATTATTGGTATTGGAAAAAATTTTAGTGAAACTAAAAATATTAAATTAGTGCAAAGTTTTAAAAAAAATCCTGATTTTTTTGTAATGGCAAGAAATTCACTTATTTCCTCTAACAAAAAAATTAATTTACCGAATTGTTACGGTAGTGTACTTATTGAGGGTGAAGTCGGTGTCGTGATTAAAAAAAAATGTAAAAATTTAAGTCCTAAACAAGTCAAAAACTATATTTTGGGATATGTTATCTGTAACGATCTATCTGGAAGAGATTTGAAAAGCTTACATAATGATAATGTTTTGTTAAGAAAAAGTTCAGATAATTTTCTTCCAATTGGTCCTGCTATAAAAATAGGTCATCAAAAATCAAATTTTGAAATTAAAACTTTTATTAATGGAAAATTAATTCAAGTTTCAAACTCAAGTCAACTAATTATTAGTATAGATAATATTATAAGTCTATTAAGTAAATATATAACATTAAATAAATTTGACTTAATATGCACAGGCTCTGGTTTGCCGAAACCTAAAGCAAGAAAAAATGATAATGTTAAAATTACAATTAATAATTTAGGTGAATTAAATTCAAGAATATAAAGAAATGATAAAAAATAAAAAAGTATTAGCCATAACTCTAGCTAGAGGAGGTTCAAAATCAGTTCCGAATAAGAATATTAAAAATATTTTGGGAAAACCACTTATTTATTACACAATTAAAGAAGTTTTAAAATCAAGATACATCGATGATTATATAATAAGTACAGACTCAAAAAAAATTGGTAATGTAGCTAAAAAATATGGAGCGAAAGTTCCTTTTTACAGACCTAAAAAAATCTCAAAGGACAACTCTCCACCTCAAGAAGCCCTAGTACATGGGCTAGAATTATATGAAAAAATTTCAAAAAAAAAATTTGATTATATTGTTGAAATAATGTGCACCAATCCATTAAAGAATTCAAAAGATATTGATAGTTGCATAAAAAAACTTCATAAAACGAAAGCTGATACTGTCATTTCCGTTCAAAGACTTTATGACCATCATCCAATTAGAATTAAGAAAATTAAAAATGATAGAATTTTTGATTTTATACTTTCAGAAAATGAAAGAACTAGAAGACAAGACTTAAGACCTAAAGCCTATATAAGAAATGGTTCAATTTATGCAATTTCAAGAAATACTCTAAAAAAAAATAAATCTAAAATTGGCAAGATTTCAAGACCATATATAATGCCAGATAAAAGATCTATAAATATAGATGAAAAAATCGATTTTTTAATTGCCGAGTTAATGTTAAAAAAAAATAAGTAAAAATGTTGTCAGAAAATCAGATATCTTCTTTTAAAGAAAATGGTTATTTAATCGTAAAGCCAAACTTAATTTTTGATCAAAAAGATATTCTGAAATTAAAAAATTTATCACAAAAAAATTTTTTTAAATATCAAGAAGGAGAGTCAAATTTTATAAAAAAAAAATTTAACGCTGATCAACAAATAATAAACATAAATAAAATTCAATACATAAAAAATGGAAAAACTTGCAAAGATAATCTAATGACTGCCAGAAGAGCGACTCTAATGGGTTATAATATGAAATGTGGTCTAAGCAATTTTATAGAAAATGAGAATTTAATTAAATGTGCTAAAAAATTATTAGATACAAATGAATTATCTTTACACACTTCAGCTTTAATTAAAGTTTATCCCAAATGTGAAGGAGAACCAAATAAATTACACACTGATATACCTGGGTTTGTGCTTGATCCTTTATCATTAGTAAAAAAAAATAAATTTGTATTGAATGTGTTAGTTTACTTAAGTGATGTAACTAAAGATCTCGCCCCAATGCGTGTTGGGACAAAAACTCATAATAATTATTTAAATATTAATGATTATTTGTGCCAAGAGAAAAATGTAAGTAATAAATCCAATCTCTTACATGCGTCAGATATTGGTGTTGATGAAAAAATAATAAGAGAACTTAACTTTGAAATTAAATCATTAGAGGAAAAAATGGGAACTGTAATTTTTATGTCAGGAAATTTACTTCATGCAGCTACGGCAAACAACACAAACAGTTCAAGATTGCATTTTAATTGTAATTTTTCT
>CACKVD010000029.1 GCA_902603555.1 uncultured Pelagibacteraceae bacterium | reverse complement strand
AAATATTTAACGCAAATAAAATTCCTACATACGTAGCAACACCTTTTCCACCTTTAAACTTTAGCCAAATTGGAAATACATGACCCAAAAAAGTACATAAAGAAGCAACATATAAAAAATCTTGGTAAAAAATTTTTACATAAACTACAGGTACTATAGCTTTTAAGATATCTAAAACTAAAGTTGAATACCCGATGCTTTTATTTCCAGTTCTTAAAGCATTAGTTGCCCCAATATTTCCTGATCCGATTTCTCTAATATCTTTTTTTAAAAAAATCTTTGTTAATATAAAGCCAAACGGTATGGAGCCCATAAGGTAAGAAATCATACCTATCAAAAAAATATCCATATTATAGCTTAAATAATTCTTTACCTTTTACAAATGTATTTACAACTTTGCCTTGCAGTTTTTTATCTTCAATTGAGGTATTTTTTGATTTTGAAATTAAATTTTCTTTTTTTACAATCCATGGTTTATCTATATCAACAATACATAAATCTGCATCACTCCCAATTGAGAGATTTCCTTTATCAATTTTAAGTATTTTTGCGGGGTTAGATGTCAGAGCTCTTATTATAGTTTCTAATTTTAGAGAACCATTATGATAAAGTTCTAAACTTAAAGATAATAATGTTTCTATACCAGAAGCCCCAGTTGCAGCTTGAGAAAAAGTAAGTCTTTTAGATTCTTCATCTTCAGGTTTGTGATCAGAAACGATAACATCAATTAATCCATCTTTTATTCCTTGAACTAAAGCTACTCTGTCTTCCTCTGTTCTCAGTGGTGGTGACAATTTTAAAAAAGTTCTAAAGTCTCCTATATCATTTTCATTCAATGAGAGATTGTTAATAGAGACACCCGAAGTAAATTTTACTATTTCTTTTCTTTGTTTGATTACTTCTATAGATTTTTGGGAAGATAGTTGTGATATATGATACCTACATTTTACTTTTTCCAATAAAGTTAAATCTCTTTCTATCAAAATTCTCTCAGCAATTTCTGGTATACCTGACAGACCTAGTTTTGAAGCAATAATACCTGAATTGATCATACCATTTTTTGCAAGTTCGTAATCTTCAGCATGTTGCATTATTAAACACCCAAGATCTTTTGCAGAATTCATTATTCTCGACATTAATCTTGGATTTTGAATTGTTTTAATTCCATCTGTAAAAGCGACTATTCCTTTTTTTTGTAATAGACCAAATTCTATCATGTTAGTGCCTTCAATATTTTTAGTTAGTGAAGCACAAGGAAAGATGTTTATTTTGGATTTATCTCTTCCTCGTCTCTTTAAAAAATCAACAATCGATACATTATCTATAATTGGATCAGTATTTGGCATTGTAACAACTGATGTTACACCACCAGCCAAAGCTGCATTACTTAGAGTTCTAAAATTTTCTTTATATTCATAACCAGGTTCACCAACAAAAACACGCATATCAACAAGTCCTGGAAATATATATTTCCCTTTTAAATCGATTGGTTTTTCCCTCGTGGGAAGATTATTAGTATTAACTTTCTTTCCAATTGCTTCAATTTTACCATCTTCTCCAATAATCAATCCACCATTTTCATTAATAGAATTGTGAGGATCTATTATATTAGCATTTATAAAGTATTGTTTTTTCATTTACGTACAAAATATTTTTAAACAAGCCATACGCACTGCTACACCAAGCTCAACCTGTTCTTTAATTACACTTTTGTTAATATCATCAGCTAACATCGTATCAATTTCAATACCTCTATTCATAGGTCCAGGATGCATTATTAATGCATCTGGTTTTGCATATTCTAATTTATCAGGAGTAAGACCATAATATTCATAATATTCTCTATTTGAAGAAAGATAAGAACTTGTCATTCTTTCACTTTGTAATCTTAACATCATAACGATATCACAATCTTTCAAACCTTTTTTCATATCAGTAAAAGTATTAACACCAAATTTATTGATTTCTTTTGGCATCAAATTTGTTGGAGCAATTATATTTACTTCAGCACCCAACATGTTAAGTAGATAGATATTGGATCTTGCTACACGTGAATGAAGTATGTCACCACAAATTGCAATTTTAAGTCCTTCAATTTTTTCTTTACGGTTTATAATTGTTAAAGCATCTAATAAAGCTTGAGTAGGATGTTCTCTTCTTCCATCTCCAGCATTTAAAACTGCACAATTAACTTTTTGAGAAAGTAAATTACATGCACCGGAGTCTTGATGTCTTATAACAATAATATCTGGATGCATTGCATTTAGTGTCATAGCTGTATCAATTAAAGTCTCACCTTTTTTGATTGCTGAATTACTAATATTCATAGACATAACATCAGCACCAAGTCTTTTTCCTGCTAATTCAAACGAACTTTGTGTTCTTGTAGATGGTTCAAAAAATAAGTTAATCTGGGTTTTTCCTTTAAGAGCATCTATTTTTTTATTCTTACTTTGATTAACTTTTATAAAAGAATGAGATTCATCTAAGATCAAATTTACGTCATTAATTGATAAATCTTGGATACCTAACAAATGTTTTTGGGAAATTTTAATAGCTTTATTAGTTTTAATTGCCATTAAAACCAACTCTATAACTATAAAGCTCTATAATAGCAAGTATTAATTATTAAGAAAATCTAATGCACCTTGTAATATAAAAGCAGCTGCATTTTCATCTATTTTCTTTTCTCTTTTACTTACATTAATATCTAGTTGACTTGATAAATTGAAAGCACCTACGGTAGATAATCTTTCGTCCCATAAACAAATAGGCAAATTAATACTATTCTCTATGTTATTAGAAGTATCTTTAACGGATTGAGCAGAACTTCCCAAGGATCCATCCATATTAAGAGGGTTTCCTATAATGATTCCTTTTATATTGTTTTCTTTAATTATGAGTTTAAGCTCATCGATGAGTTCTTTAGATGTAGATCTCTTAATGGTTTTAAAAGGTGTTGCAATTAATTGTTTTTCATCAGATATAGCGACGCCTATTCTTTTTGAACCAAGATCTAAACCAATTAATCTACATTTATCTGACTGATTTTTTTTGAATTCCTCTAAGGTGATCATATTGTATATTTTAAACTTAAGTGATAGTTTGCGTCATATTTAAATAGCATATGAGTATA
>CACKVD010000028.1 GCA_902603555.1 uncultured Pelagibacteraceae bacterium | reverse complement strand
ATAAAGATAATATTGGAATATGGTATAATAATAACTCCAAAATAGAAAAAGTTGCAGCTATAGGAGTTAGAGTTAGCAAATGGATTGCATATCACGGTTTCTCTATAAATATAAATAACGATTTAAAAAAGTATGATGCAATAATACCATGTGGCATCAAGGATAAAGGTGTAACAAATTTATATAACATAAATAATCAAAGTTATAAAAATATTGATGATAAAATAATAGAGAATTTTATTACAAATTTAAAAATTTAGACGTTTAATTTTAAGTAATTTTTTAAAATAATCAGGTAACAATGCTGTATAAGTATGTTTAATATCTTTAATCATAAATCTAATTTGATAAGAGTGAAGCATCAAATTTTTGTTAATACCTTTAGTAGAATTGGATAATTTATATTTTGTGTCACCAAAAATTGGTTGACCTATTGCATGTAGTTGTTTCCTAAGCTGATGTTTTCTTCCTGTTACTGGTTTTAGTTCAACTAAAGTAGCTTCAGAATTTTTATCGATAACTTTAAAATAAGTTTGAGCTTTTTCTATTATTCTTTTAACACCATCATATCTGACTAAATCATTATTCCATTCACCTTTATCTTTTTCTATTTCACCATGGCAAATGGCTAAATAAGTTTTATGAACTCTACGCAATCTAAATAAAGAGGTTAATAGTTGGGCACTTTCTCTTTTTTTGGCCATTATAAAAACCCCAGAAGTATCTTTATCTAATCTATGAACAGAATATGGTTTAGAGTCTTTAAAAATTTCACTTTTTGCAAAAATGTCAACTAAGTTTTTTTTTGATTTAGTTCCACCCTGAACTGAAATACCAGAACTTTTATTTAACACAACAAAATCATCGTTATCATCTATTATTTGATTTTCGTTTGATCTAATTATTTCTTTTGATGGTATAAACTTAATTTTTTTTTGAATTATATTTTCCTTAAAATTAATGTTGAATAGATCAATTTTATCACCAGTTTTAATCTTATAGGAACTTTTAATTTTTTTCTTATTTAATTTAATTTTTCCAGCCCTCAGGTTTTTTTCAATTAAACTTTGGGGAATTTTACCAACAGAATTTCTTATCCATCTATCTATACGCATATCGTTACACGTTGAATCAACGATATAAGTCTTTTTCATGATTTAGGATTATGCTGTTGCTTGTTTTTTTTCTTCAGCTTTAGGTGTTTCTTTTTTTGGATCTTTTTTCTTTTTATCAACTCTTTTCGCCTCAACATCTCTATCTACAAATTCAATTATAGCCATTGGCGCACTATCACCATATCTAAATCCAGCCTTAACTATTCTTGTATAACCACCACTTCTTTTTTCATATCTTTTAGATAAAGTTTTTTTTACCTTATTTGCAGATTTTGAATCTTGAAGTTGAGAAATTAACATTTTTGAAGTTTGTAAAGTATCTTTTTTCCCTAATGTAATTATTTTATCAGCCTGTGGTTTTAAAAACTTAGCTTTTGGTAAAGTAGTTTTAATTTGCTCATATTTTATTAAAGAGTTTAACATGTTTTTTAAAAGAGCTTTTCTATGCTCAGAAGTTCTATTCAATTTCTTATTAGCCATTCCATGTCTCATTAGATAGCTTCCTCCAATTTTTTAGACATTTCAGCTATATTATCTGGTGGCCAGTTCGGAATTTCCATACCTAGGTATAAAGACATTCCAGTTAAAACTTCTTTTATTTCATTTAAAGATTTTCTTCCAAAATTTGGCGTTCGTAACATTTCACCTTCTGATTTTTGAACAAGATCTCCAATATAAATAATATTATCATTCTTAAGACAATTCATAGATCTTACAGAAAGCTCAAGTTCATCGACTTTTCTTAATAAATTCTTATTAAATTCTGGTTCAGTTGAAACTTCTTTAACCGGTGCCTCAACAGGTTCATCAAAATTAATAAACATTTTTAGTTGATCTTGAAAAATTCTTGCTGAATAAGCAACAGCATCTTCTGCAGAAATAGAACCATTGGTCTCGACTACCATAGTTAATTTATCATAATCTAAAGCTTTACCTTCTCTTGCGGTGCTTATAGAGTATGAGACTTTCTTTACAGGACTATATAATGAGTCTATAGCTATCAATCCTAAAGGTGGTTCTTCTGGTTTATTAAGTTCTGCTGGTACGTAACCTTTTCCAGTACTTACATTCATTTCCATATGAAAATTAGTATTTTCATCTAAATTGCAAATAACTAAATCAGGATTTAATATCTCTACATCAGCTACAGGTGTTATATCTGAAGCTTTAATTTCACCAGGACCTTTTGCATCAAGTACAAGTTTTTTAGTGCCCTCAGAAGAAGATTTAAGAGCTAAAGATTTAACATTCAATACTATATCTGTAACATCTTCTCTAACACCTTTTATTGAAGTAAACTCATGTAAAACTCCATCAATTTGTATTGAAGTAACTGCTGCACCTCTAATGGATGATAATAAAATTCTTCTTAGAGAATTTCCTAATGTTAATCCATAACCTTTTTCCAATGGTTCAGCAATAATAGTTGCTTGAGTCAAATCATCACTTATTTTTACGTCAAGTTTAGCTGGTTTAATAAGCGACTTCCAGTTTTTAACATTTACATTTTCTATTTCCATTAAACTCTCCTTTTTTTTGGTGGTCTGGTACCATTATGAGGCATTGGTGTTGTATCTTTAATTGATAAAATTCTAAATCCTCTTGCTTGTAAAGCTCTTAATGCAGTTTCTCTCCCAGATCCGGGACCTTTAACTTCAACAGATAGAGTTTTCATTCCATACTCAAGTGCTTTTGATGCTGCTGCATCAGCAGCTATTTGTGCAGCGTAAGGAGTAGATTTTCTAGAACCTTTAAATCCTTTTTGGCCTGCAGAAGCCCATGAAACAACGTTTCCATTTATATCTGCAATAGAAATAATTGTATTATTAAAAGTGGATTGAACATAAGCAATACCATTTAAAATATTTTTTTTAGATTTCTTTTTTTTAGAATAAGAACTTTTATTAGATTGTTTTGAAGATTTTTTTTCAACCTTTTGATCTTTATTTTCTACTTTTTCAACTTTAGCCATTTTTACTTTTTAAGTGGTGTTAATTTTTTTCCAGCTATTGCTATAGCCTTACCTTTTCTAGTCCTAGCGTTACATCTTGTTCTTTGACCTCTAACTGGTAATTTTTTTCTATGTCTAGATCCTCTATAACAAGCAAGATCGATTAATCTTTTTATACTCAAAGAAAAATCTCTTCTTAAATCACCCTCAACTTTGAAGTTTTGATCAATATATTCTCTTATCTTTAAAATTTCGTCATCTGTTAATTGGTTAACCCTTTTTTCTTTTGGAATTTCTAGAGATGAACAAATTTGGTTTGAAAATTTGTTACCTATACCATAGATATATGTTAGTCCTACATGAACTAATTTATTCGGTGGAATATTAATACCTGCGATACGAGCCATAAATTTGTGATAAAATTAGCCTTTTTATATAAGAAGATCTTTTAATGTCAACGCCTTAAACTCCAAGAAAAACATCGATTTTATTAGTTATTTCATCAATTTCAAGTGCTCCATCTATTTCATAAAAATTTGGATTTTTAGAATAGTATTCTAGTACAGGTTTCGTAGTCTCCATATAAGTGTCGTACC
>CACKVD010000027.1 GCA_902603555.1 uncultured Pelagibacteraceae bacterium | reverse complement strand
TAGACCAAATTTTTCAATTAAGCTTCTCAAAAGAATCTCAAAAAATTTAAAAAGAAATAAAGCTGTTGTTCCTGTAATTTCTTCAAAAGACTCCACAAAATATAAAGTTAAAAATCAAATATTTAACCTTAATAGAAATAATTTGATATTAACTCAAACACCTCAAGCTTTTAGATTTAAAGAATTATATGATTTAGCATCTAAAGAAAAAAATAAAGTAAGTGATGAGGCCTCTCTTTTTTTAAATCAAAATTATAAGGTAAAATTTATACCTGGAGAAAATGAAAATAATAAGATCACTTATTTAAATGATGTAATAACCTCGAAAACTTACTTTGGTATAGGTTTTGATTTACATCGATTAGTTAGAAATAAAAAACTTTACCTAGGTGGAGTAAAGATACCATTTCATTCAGGGCTTGAAGGACATTCTGATGGTGATGTAATATTACATGCAATAATTGATGCAATTTTAGGAGCTACAAGAGAAAAGGATATTGGTACCTATTTTCCAAACTCAAAAAAATTTAAAAATATAAGATCACCTAAGATGTTAAAGCCAATAATAGATAATTTAGATAAATCTAATTATTCTATTAATAATCTTGATATAAATTTAATTTGTGAACAGCCAAAGGTTTCAAAATACAGAGATAAAATAATTAATTCGATATCAAATCTAATGAATCTTAATAAAGATCTTATTAATCTTAAAGGAAAAACCGTAGAAAAATTAGGTTTAATAGGAAGAGAAAAAGCAATAGCTTGTGAAGTAATAGTTTCAATAACAAAATATGATTAATAATTTAAATACATTATTTGTAACAATGTTTGGTTTAGGAAAGATTCCAAAAATTCCTGGTACATTTGGATCATTAGCTACAGTAATTATACTTTACCTTTTTTTTCATATATTAAACATATCTTCAAATATTATATTAATAGGTCTAATAATTATTTTTATATATTCATTTTCAGCAGTCGCAGCACATGTAAAAGATATTGATGATAAGGATCCCAAAGAGGTGGTTATTGATGAATTTATTGGTCAATCTATTCCAATTTATCTATATGAAATTTCACATGGAATAAAAAAGTCCCCTGATGAAGCTTTAATTTTTTATATTGTTTGCTTTGTATTGTTCAGATTTTTTGACATCACAAAACCATTTCCAGTCAGTTATTTTGATAAAAATTTTAAAAATAGTTTTGGAGTAATTATGGATGATGTTTGTGCAGGACTCTATGTAGTTTTATCTTTAATTTGTTTTATGATTTTAAGTAGCTATCTTATCTAATGAAATCTTTAGTAAAAATATTAACTAAAAAAAAACTTAAAGTTTCGTTTGCTGAGTCTTGTACTGGTGGATTACTTGCAAGCTCAATTACTTCAATTAGTGGAGCATCCAAAATATTTAATCTAGGTTTGGTCACCTACTCAAATCAGGCAAAAATCAAGTTTTTAAAAGTGAATAAAAATATCATCAAAAAATATGGTGCTGTAAGTTATGAATGCTG
The DNA here is from genome assembly GCA_902603555.1 of uncultured Pelagibacteraceae bacterium. Taxonomy (GTDB): domain Bacteria; phylum Pseudomonadota; class Alphaproteobacteria; order Pelagibacterales; family Pelagibacteraceae; genus Pelagibacter. The sequence goes on along the minus strand of CACKVD010000027.1, from coordinate 2,259 downwards.
TTTAGCAATGGTTAATAATTTATCAAAAATATCAAAAGCTAACATTAATGTTTCAATAACTGGAATTGCAGGTCCAAAAGGTGGTACAAAACAAAAACCAGTTGGACTTGTTTATATTGGGGTTAAAAAAGGCCTAAAAACTAATATACATAGGTGTTTATTTAAAAATAAGAAAAGATCATCTATACAAAAGGCTACTGTTAAAAAGGCTTTAAGTTTAGTTATTAGAATAACCAAATAACTCTTCTGCCCTTTTTTGAAAAGCATCAGCTATTTTATCTAAACCAAATTGAAAAGATTTTGTCATCACAATATTTAAAAATTTATTTTCAATTTCAAAATCAATATTAAACGAAATTTCTGTTCCATTTTTTTGTTCTTCAAAGTGCCAAGTGTTTTTAAGATGATTTAAAGGTCCACCAATATTTGTAACATTTATTGTGCTATCAAGTTTGTTAAATTTTACATCACTTTTATAAGTATCTTTGAATGGTCCCTTGCCTATTGTTAAATCTGCAATAATTGTTGTTATGTCTCCTTCATTTTTTTTTTCATAAATATGAGCATTTAAACAAAAAGGTACGAATTCAGGATATTTTTCTATATCTAAAACTAAATCAATTAATTGATTTTTATTGCATTCAATTAATCTCTTAACTGAAGCCTTTGGCATTAATGAAAATTTTTTCTATTTTGTTGTAGTTTAGCAAAGTCTTTGTCTGCATGGTAAGAAGATCTTGTCAATGGGGATGATGAGACTAATAAAAATCCTTTTGCTTTTGCGATGGTTCCAAGTTCCTCAAATTCTTGTGGTGTATAGTAACGTGCTAGAGGAAAATGTTTTACAGAAGGTTGTAAATATTGACCAATAGTTAAAAAATCAACATCGGCTGCTTTAAGATCATCCATTACCTGTAATATTTCATCTTTATTTTCGCCTAGTCCAACCATTATCCCAGACTTAGTAAAAACATTTTTGTTAATTTTTTTTGCATTCTTTAAAAGTTCAAGAGAAGAAAAATATCTAGATCCTGGCCTTACTTTTAAATAAAGGCTTGGTACAGTTTCTATGTTGTGATTAAATACATCAGGGTTTGCTTCGAGAACTTTTTTATATGCATCACCTTTTCTTAAAAAATCTGGTGTTAAAACTTCAATTGTAGTATTTGGATTTATTTTTCTAGTCTGGTTAATTACTTCAAAAAAATGATTAGATCCTCCGTCTTCTAAGTCATCTCTATCAACAGAGGTAATTACAACATGCTTTAAATTTAATTTTTTTACTGCTTGAGAAATTTTAATTGGTTCAAGTTCGTCCAATTTACCTGGTTTTCCAGTTTTTACATCACAGAAAGCACATGCTCTTGTGCAAGTATCTCCCATAATCATAAATGTTGCATGTCTCTTACTCCAACACTCGGTTATGTTTGGACAATTAGCTTCCTGACAAACAGTGACTAAATTATTTTTATTTACAATGGTTTTAGTTAAAAAAAACTCCTTACTGTTTGAAAGTTTAGAACGTATCCATTCAGGTTTTTTTTTAATTGGATTTACAGGATTTTTTACTTTTTCAGGATGTCTGGGTTTAATTTTCTGTGTCATTATTTTTAATTATATAAATTGTCTCATTTTTTTTTCCAAATAGAAGTCTCTCTCTAATTAAAGTTTCAATATAATCAAGATCAAGATTGTCACTTAACAGTGAATTCTTAAAATCTAAGTCTATAATTTGTTTTTTCAATAAAATCTCTTTATTTTGTAAATTTTTTAATATTTGTTTCTTTTCAAAATAAGATATGAGCCCTCTTTGGCCCGATAAAAGGTTAAAAAAAAAGTACAAAATTAAGAATGTAGATACTAATAAAAAGTAGTTTTTTTTTAATTTTTTTAGCATTAATGAATTTTATTCATTCTAGCTTTTTTTCCAAGTTGTTCTTCTATACGTATTAATTGGTTATATTTAGCCACTCTCTCAGATCTTGCTAAAGATCCTGTTTTAATTTGATTTGAGTTAGTTCCTACAGCCAAATCTGCAATAAATGTATCTTCACTATCACCTGATCTATGAGAAATGATCGTTTTAAATCCAATAATTTGAGCAAATCTAATTACATCTAATGTTTCAGAAACAGTACCTATTTGATTTGGTTTAATCAAAATTGCATTGGATGATATATTCAAAAAACCTTTTTTTAATCTCTCAAGATTGGTCACATAAAGATCATCTCCTACAATTTGAACTTTTTTTATGGATTT
>CACKVD010000026.1 GCA_902603555.1 uncultured Pelagibacteraceae bacterium | reverse complement strand
ACTCTTAAAGGCTTGATTTACTCTAATTTTAGCCTATAAGCATCGAACTTTCTCTTAAAACTATTGTTAACGCAATAAATTTATGAGGATTATTGGGCATTATTTGCTCAATTAGCTATTTTAAAAGTAAATATTTAAGAAGAGAAGTGTGGACGGTTAAGGTTACCAAAATTTGTCGTACACACTTCAACATTATATAAATTTTATTCTTAGAATTTATATAGAAGCTAGTGTGCGCCGTTTTTAAACTTGAGAGTTTGATCATGGCTCAGAACGTACGCTGGCGGCACGCCTAACACATGCAAGTCGAACGAAGTAGCAATACTTAGTGGCAGACGGGTGAGTAACATGTAGGTATCTGCCCTTTGGCCTGGAATAACACGAGGAAACTTGTGCTAATACCGGATAAGTCTTTACGGAGAAAGCTTTATGCACCATTGGATGAGCCTGCACTTGATTAGTTTGTTGGTGGGGTAATGGCCTACCAAGACTGTGATCAATAGCTGATTTGAGAGGATGATCAGCCACATTGGGACTGAGACACGGCCCAAACTCCTACGGGAGGCAGCAGTGGGGAATCTTGCACAATGGAGGAAACTCTGATGCAGCGATGCCGCGTGAGTGAAGAAGGCCCTTGGGTTGTAAAGCTCTTTCGTCGGGGAAGAAAATGACTGTACCCGAATAAGAAGGTCCGGCTAACTTCGTGCCAGCAGCCGCGGTAATACGAAGGGACCTAGCGTAGTTCGGAATTACTGGGCTTAAAGAGTTCGTAGGTGGTTGAAATAGTTGGTGGTGAAATCCCAGAGCTTAACTCTGGAACTGCCATCAAAACTTTTCAGCTAGAGTATGATAGAGGAAAGCAGAATTTCTAGTGTAGAGGTGAAATTCGTAGATATTAGAAAGAATACCAATTGCGAAGGCAGCTTTCTGGATCATTACTGACACTGAGGAACGAAAGCATGGGTAGCGAAGAGGATTAGATACCCTCGTAGTCCATGCCGTAAACGATGTGTGTTAGACGTTGGAAATTTATTTTCAGTGTCGCAGCGAAAGCGATAAACACACCGCCTGGGGAGTACGACCGCAAGGTTAAAACTCAAATGAATTGACGGGGACCCGCACAAGTAGTGGAGCATGTGGTTTAATTCGAAGATACGCGCAGAACCTTACCAACACTTGACATGTTCGTCGCGACTTTAAGAGATTAAAGTTTTCGGTTCGGCCGGACGAAACACAGGTGCTGCATGGCTGTCGTCAGCTCGTGTCGTGAGATGTTGGGTTAAGTCCCGCAACGAGCGCAACCCTCACTTTTAGTTGCCATCATTAAGTTGGGCACTCTGAAAGAACTGCCAGTGATAAGCTGGAGGAAGGTGGGGATGACGTCAAGTCCTCATGGCCCTTACGTGTTGGGCTACACACGTGCTACAATGGTATCTACAACAGGAAGCGAAACGGCGACGTTAAGCAAATCCTTAAAAGATACCTCAGTTCGGATTGCACTCTGCAACTCGAGTGCATGAAGCTGGAATTACTAGTAATCGTGGATCAGCGTGCCACGGTGAATGCGTTCCCGGGTCTTGTACACACCGCCCGTCACACCATGGGAGTTGGTTCTACCTTAAGGCAAGGTTTCAAACCCTTGACCACGGTATAGTCAGCGACTGGGGTGAAGTCGTAACAAGGTAGCCGTAGGGGAACCTGCGGCTGGATTACCTCCTTTCTAAGGATGAATGAAAGTAAAATTTCATTCTAAATAATATACACAGGTAATGTTGACCGTCCTCATTTCTCTTCTTAAAGTAGTGTTTCTCTTGCATGGGGGCCGGTAGCTCAGTTGGTTAGAGCACACCCTTGATAAGGGTGGGGTCGAAAGTTCGAGTCTTTCTCGGCCCACCAATTTAAGATCATGGGGGATTAGCTCAGCTGGGAGAGCGCCTGATTTGCATTCAGGAGGTCAGCGGTTCGATCCCGCTATCCTCCACCAAAACACTTAGTTATAAAAATTTGTAAATAAAAATAATAATTAATATCAATATCTATATCCGAACATTAGTAATGTTATTAGCTAATGTTCAAAATAAAAATTTGATTCAACACAGAATTTTTTTCTGTGCATAAATCAAGCGTTTAAGGGCGTGTGGCGGATGCCTTGGCACTGAAAGCCGATGAAGGACGTGATATACTGCGATAAGTTTCGGGGAGCTGTATGTAAGTTTTGATCCGAAAATTTCCGAATGGGGAAACCCACCACTTTATGTGGTACTTTAAACTGAATACATAGGTTTAAAGAGACAACCTGGAGAACTGAAACATCTAAGTAACCAGAGGAAAAGAAATCAATTGAGATTCCGTTAGTAGTGGCGAGCGAAAACGGATTAGGCCAGTAATTTTGATAAAAAAATTTGAATAGCTTGGAAAAGCTAACCACAGAGGGTGATAGTCCCGTATGAGTAATGTTTGTTAAAATTCTTGAGTAAAGCGGGACACGTGAAATCCTGCTCGAATATAGGGGGACCACCCTCTAAGCCTAAATACTCTTCAGTGACCGATAGTGAACTAGTACCGTGAGGGAAAGGTGAAAAGAACCCCTATTAGGGGAGTGAAATAGAACCTGAAACCGCATGCCTACAATCAGTCGAAGCTCTTTTTAGAGTGACGGCGTACCTTTTGTATAATGGGTCAGTGACTTAATTTATTAAGCAAGCTTAAGCCATCTAGGTGTAGGCGTAGCGAAAGCAAGTCTTAATAGGGCGATTAGTTTAATGAATTAGACCCGAAAACGAATGAGCTTACCATGAGCAGGTTGAAAGCAAGGTAACACTTGCCGGAGGACCGAACCAGTTGACGTTGAAAAGTCTTTGGATGACTTGTGGTAAGGGGTGAAAGGCCAACCAAATTCGTAGATAGCTGGTTTTCCGCGAAAACTATTTAGGTAGTGCGTTGAATAAATAGATGTTTAGAGGTAGAGCACTAAATGGGCTAGGGGGAAGAGATTCTTACCAAACCTAATAAAACTCCGAATGCTAAACATTGTTCTTCAGCAGACAGACTGTGGGTGCTAAGGTCCATGGTCGAGAGGGAAAGAGCCCAGACCACCAGATAAGGTCCCCAAATTATGATTAAGTGTGAAAGGATGTGGAAATTCCTTAACAGCCGGGAGGTTGGCTTAGAAGCAGCCATCCTTTAAAGATAGCGTAACAGCTCACCGGTCTAATAGAGTTTCTGCGCCGAAGATGTAACGGGGCTAAAATCATATACCGAATCTGTGGATTTATAATTTTTTCGAAAATTATAACTGGTAGCGGAACGTTCTGTAAGCCTGTGAAGGGAGACCCGTGAGGGATCCTGGAGGTATCAGAAGTGCGAATGCTGACATAAGTAACGATAAAAGAAGTGAAAAACTTCTTCGCCGAAAATCCAAGGGTTTCTGCGCAAGGTTAATCCGCGCAGAGTTAGTCGGCACCTAAGGCGAGGGCGAAAGCCGTAGTCGATGGAAATAAGGTTAATATTCCTTAACCTGATGGTAGTGACGAATCTTGTAAGTTGTGAGTTCTTAATGGATTGAACTTGCCGCGAAAAGGTTCCAAGAAATAGCTCCATCATAAGACCGTACCCTAAACCGACACAGGTGGATTAATAGAGTATATTTAGGCGCTTGAGAGAATGATGTTGAAGGAACTCGGCAAAATGCTTCCGTAACTTCGGGATAAGGAAGACCTTTTTATAGGCAACTATAAATGGGTGGCACAAGCCAGGGAGAAGCGACTGTTTATCAAAAACACAGGGCTCTGCTAACACGTAAGTGGATGTATAGGGTCTGACGCCTGCCCGGTGCTGGAAGGTTAATGCGATGGGTGCAAGCTCATTTCTGAAGCCCCAGTAAACGGCGGCCGTAACTATAACGGTCCTAAGGTAGCGAAATTCCTTGTCGGGTAAGTTCCGACCTGCATGAATGGCGTAACGATTTCTCCGCTGTCTCCAACATCAACTCAGTGAAATTGAATTCTCCGTGAAGATGCGGAGTTCGCGTAGTTAGACGGAAAGACCCCGTGCACCTTTACTGCAACTTTACATTGGTGTTAGGAAAAACATATTTAGCATAGGAGGGAGACATTGAAGCAGAGGCGTCAGCTTTTGTGGAGTCACCAGTGAAATACCTCTTTTGTTTTTCTTGATATCTAACTGATTGCCGTCATCCGGCATCAAGACATTGTATGGTGGGTAGTTTGACTGGGGCGGTCGCCTCCCAAATAGTAACGGAGGCGTGCGAAGGTAGGCTCAGAACGGTCAGAAATCGTTCGTAGAGTGCAATGGCATAAGCCTGCCTGACTGTGAGACTGACAAGTCGAGCAGAGACGAAAGTCGGTCATAGTGATCCGGTGGTTCTGAGTGGAAGGGCCATCGCTCAACGGATAAAAGGTACGCCGGGGATAACAGGCTGATACTGCCCAAGAGCTCATATCGACGGCAGTGTTTGGCACCTCGATGTCGGCTCATCACATCCTGGGGCTGGAGCAGGTCCCAAGGGTTTGGCTGTTCGCCAATTAAAGTGGTACGTGAGCTGGGTTCAGAACGTCGTGAGACAGTTCGGTCCCTATCTGCTATGCGTGTAGAAGAATTGAGAGGAGTTGACCCTAGTACGAGAGGACCGGGTTGAACATACCACTGGTGGACCGGTTGTAGCGCCAGCTGCAGTGCCGGGTAGCTAAGTATGGACGAGATAACTGCTGAAAGCATCTAAGCGGGAAACTCACCTCAAAACTAGTTCTTCCTATAGAGCCGTGGTAGACCACCACGTTGATAGGCTGGGTGTGGAAGCGCAGTAATGCGTGCAGCTGACCAGTACTAATAGCTCAATTGGCTTGATTTATGCACTGAAAAAAATTTTTAAAAATATAGATAATTTTCAAACTCGGTTATACGATCGATTAAATAAATGAATGAACAAGAAAAATTTTGGTCAGGAAATTTTGGTAATAATTATACCAAAAGACTCCCAACTAAATTATTATTGGCAAATAACATTTCATTCTTTAAAAAAATTTTAAAAAAAAATTATAAAATAAATTCTTTAATAGAGCTTGG
>CACKVD010000025.1 GCA_902603555.1 uncultured Pelagibacteraceae bacterium | reverse complement strand
TCTAAAAAAGATAGAGGTGTTAATGGAACATAATTTGCAGCATTTTTATCTAAATTTATATCGTAATGACTCATTTTAATTAAATTTAAAATTCATTATGCTTGAGCTTCCAGAAATAGCAGATTTATAATGCTGTTCAGCTCTCGGTAGAACTTTATCAAAATAAAATTTTGCAGTATTTATTTTATCTTCATAAAAATTTTTGTTTTCATTATAATCTTTAAAACTTACATCCAGGACCTTTATCCAAGCATAAGCAACAGAAACATAACCAAGAGTTTTCAAATAATCATTTGCGGCAGCACTAACATCGTCTTTATCAGTTTTAGTTTTTTCATTTATCCATTCACTAAACTTAATTAAAATATCCAAATAATATTTAAATTGTGTTGTAAATGGCTTAATCTTTTCGTTTTTTAAATCAGTTTCAGATTTTATTAAATCTATAAATTTATTAATTATATCACCATTTTTATTAGATAATTTTCTAAATACTAAATCTGCAGCTTGTACAGAATTTGTACCTTCATATATTGGTGTTATTCTATTATCTCTATACAACTGTTCAATTCCTTGATCCTTTGTATAACCATATCCTCCGTGAATTTGCATTGCATCATTTGTAATTTCCATACCTAAATCAGTGAACAATGATTTTACTACTGGAGTCATTAATGAAACAAAATCTGATGCTTCTTGGCGTACTTTTTCATCTTGGTGATTTAAACTAACTTCAGTTTGTTGAGATAACCAAAAACATAAAGCTCTCTCACCTTCGATAATTGATTTCATATTCAATAAAGATCTTCTTATATCCGCATGTTCAATTATAAAATCAGCACCATTAGTTGATTTAGTTTTATTTGTCTTACCTTGTTTTCTCTCTTTTGCATAAGCAAGAGAATTTTGATAAGCAATTTCTGAAATTCCTAAACCTTGAATTCCCACAACTATTCTTTCAAGATTCATCATTGTAAACATTGCATTTAAACCTTTATCTTTTTTACCAATCATATAACCAGTGGCTTCATCAAAGTTTAATACACATGTTGCAGAACCTTTTATACCCATTTTGCTTTCAATAGATCCTGTTGATATCCCGTTTCTCGGTCCAATACTTCCATCATCATTAACTGTAAATTTAGGAACTAAAAATAAACTTATACCTTTCGTACCTGCTGGAGAGTCTGTTGCTCTAGCAATTACTAAATGAATAATATTTTCTGTTAAATCGTGATCCCCTGATGTTATAAATATTTTCTGACCACTAATTTTATATGTTCCATCATTTTGTTTTTCCGCTTTTGTTTTTAAAAGCCCTAAATCTGTTCCACAAACTGGTTCTGTTAAACACATAGTACCGCTCCACTTACCTTCGACTATCTTTGGTAAATATTTTTCTTTTAGTTCATCTGATGCATGATGATTGATACAATTATATGCACCTATGCTCAGCTCACTATAAAGTTTAAAAGATAAACTTGCTGAAGATAACATTTCATCAAAGAATGCACTTACTGTTTTTGGCATTCCTTGCCCACCATACTTTGGGTCACAAGATAAAGAAGTCCACCCATCTTCAATATATTTTTTATACGCCTCTTTATATCCTGGAGGGGTTCTTACTACTCCATTTTCTAAAACCGCAGGGTTTTCATCTCCTGCTTTTGCAAGTGGAAGAATTAAATTTTGATTTATTTTTGCGGCTTCTTCTAAAATATCTTTAACTAAATCCGAACTTACCTCTTTGTACTTTTCTAATTCATTATATTTCTTATTATCTCTTAATTTTTCAAAAAGAAACATCATATCTTCTACAGGGGCAGTATAGCTTGTCATAAAAATAGTTTAGAATAATTGATTGATTATTGCAATTTTGAAATTATTGAATCACCCATTTGAGAAGTAGAGACTTCTTTCATTCCATCTGATAAAATATCTTTGGTTCTTAAACCATCATTTAGAACGTCCTGTACCGCTTTTTCTAGAGCTTGAGCCTCTTTATCAAGGTCTAACGAATATCTTAAAGCCATAGCAAAACTCAATATACTAGCAATTGGATTAGCAATACCTTTGCCAGCTATATCAGGAGCCGATCCATGAATAGGTTCATACATAGCTCTCATTTCACCATTTTTGTTTTTTGCCCCTAGAGAAGCTGAGGGCAAAAGACCTAGGGATCCTGTCAGCATAGAAGCTTGATCTGATAACATGTCTCCAAATAAATTATCAGTTACTATCACGTCAAATTGTTTTGGGTTTCTTAATAGTTGCATTGAACAATTGTCAGCAAGCATATGGCTTAGTTCAACATCTTTATATTCTTTATCGTGTAATGTTTGAACTTCTTCTTTCCAAAGTTGACCAGCTTCCATTACATTTGATTTTTCACAAGAGGTAACTTTGTTTGATCTCTTTCACCATTTTCAATAGGTTTAATGCCTCGCGGTTCACCAAAATATATTCCACCAGTCAGTTCTCTAACAATCATTATATCTAAACCAGACACAATTTCAGGTTTCAAAGTCGATGCATCAACTAATTGTTCAAAACATATTGCTGGTCTTAAGTTGGCAAATAATTTTAATTCTTTTCTGAGTTTTAATAAAGCTCTCTCAGGTTTCTTTGAAAATTCAACACTGTCCCATTTTGGGCCACCAACTGCACCAAGCATTACTACTGCGCTTTCTAAAGCTTTATAAAATACTTCATCAGTTATTGGTGTTCCATGCTTATCATATGAACATCCACCAGCAAGATCCTCATCTATTTCAAAATCAAGAGATTTTTTATCATTAAACCAGTTAATTATTTTTCTAACTTCTGCAATAACTTCTGGACCGATTCCATCACCTGGTAATAATAAAATTTTTCTTTTTTTTACTTTAATCATTAAATATCCATGGTTTTTTTACTCTTAAACCTTTTTCAAAAGTTTCTATTTTATCTGATTTTTTTAAAGATAGTGCTATATCGTCTAAACCTTCTAATAAGCATTTCTTCTTAAATGAATCTATTTTAAATTTTGTCTCACTATTTCCATAGATAATTTTTTCCTCATTTAAATCTATTAAAATTTCTTCTTTTCTTTTTGCATATTCTGATAACTCCTTAATTTTGTCATCATCTAGAATGATAGGTAAAATTCCATTTTTAAAACAGTTGTTGTAAAAAATGTCAGCAAAACTTGAACTGATTACACAAGTGATACCAAAATCTAATAATGCCCATGGAGCATGCTCTCTTGACGAACCACAACCAAAATTTTTACCTGCAATTAAAATTTTTGAGTTATTAAAAGGGTTTTGATTTAAAACAAAATCACCAATTTCTTTACCCTTGTCATCATATCTCATCTCAAAAAATAAATTTTTACCTAAGCCAGTTCTTTTTATTGTTTTTAAAAACTGTTTAGGAATAATCATATCTGTATCAATGTTGATTATTGGTAAATAAGCCGGTATACTTTTTAATGTATTAAATTTTTGCATATTAATTTTGATACTTTCTTACATCGTCAAGGTTTCCTGATATTGCTGCTGCTGCTGCCATACCTGGGCTCACTAAATGAGTTCTTCCACCTCTGCCCTGTCTTCCTTCAAAATTTCTGTTTGATGTTGAGGCACATCTTTCTTCAGGTTTTAATTTATCTGCATTCATCGCTAAACACATAGAGCAACCTGGCTCTCTCCATTCAAAACCAGAATTTACAAAAATTTTATCTAATCCTTCTTGTTCAGCTTGTTCTTTCACTAATCCCGATCCTGGAACCACCATTGCTTGAACATGAGAAGCTATTTTCTTATCTTTCAAAATTTTTGCGGCCTCTCTCAAATCTTCTATTCTACCATTCGTACAACTTCCAATAAACACTTTATCTATCCTAATATCTTTAGCTGCCATATCTGGTTTTAAACCCATATAATTAAGAGCTCTTTCTAGAGAATTTTTTCTATCCTCATCCTTCTCATTACGTGGATTTGGTACTTTTTCATCAATTGTAATTACATCCTGAGGAGACGTGCCCCATGTTATCATGGGCAAAATTTCTTCTGCTTTTAAATTTATCTCTTTATCAAATTTAGCACCCTCATCTGTATTTAAATTTTTCCAATACTCCACTGCTTTATCCCAATCTTTTCCTTTGGGTGACATTGGTCTTCCCTCTAAATATTTAAATATTTTTTCATCAGGAGCTATCAATCCTGCTCTAGCACCACCTTCGATTGTCATATTACAGATAGTCATTCTCTGCTCAACACTTAATGATTTAATTAAATCGCCTGCATACTCTATTACACAACCTGTTCCCCCCGCTGTACCAATTTTTCCAATAATTTGAAGAATTACATCTTTAGATGTAACACCTATTGGGAGTCTACCATTAACGTTTATTCTAAAATTTTTTGCTTTTTTTTGAACTAATGTTTGTGTTGCTAAAACATGTTCTACTTCTGAAGTTCCAATACCAAATGCCAAAGCACCAAATGCACCATGGGTAGCGGTATGACTATCACCACAAACTATAACTGTACCTGGTTGAGTAAATCCCTGTTCAGGACCAGTAACATGAACAATACCTTGTCTCTTATCATTCATTCCAAAAAGTTGAACACCAAATTCTTTACAGTTAGCTTCTAAAGTTTCAACTTGAATCTTTGACTCTTGGTCAGAAATACCTTTAGATCTATCAGTTGTGGGAACATTATGGTCTGCAACAGCAAGGGTTAAATTTGGGTGTCTTACCTTACGTTTAGAAACACCCTTTACTTCTATGATAGACGCTGCCAAAACTTTCTATCCATATATTCCAGTTAATTTATTACTTAAAGATAAATTTGAAAATTATAAAAAAGTTAAGAATATAAGTTCACCCATCTTAGTAATGCATGGCGAAATAGATCAAATAGTTCCATTCTCAATGGGAAAAAAAATTTATGAGATAGCAAATGAACCTAAATATTCATACTTTACTAAATATGACAATCATATGATGGAATTTGATGAAAAGTTAGTTTATGCAATTAAATCATTCATCGAAAGTTTAAATTAAGCCACATTCTAACCAAATAAAATTCAACTTTGTTTAATAGTTCTATT
>CACKVD010000024.1 GCA_902603555.1 uncultured Pelagibacteraceae bacterium | reverse complement strand
CCTTAACTTAGGTATTATTCTTAAATCAATGAATAAACTTGAAGAAGCTGATGAAAGTATATCTAGAGCAATTTCGTTAAAACCAAATTTTGTTTTAGCGCATTATCACATGGGAAATACAAAATATAAATTAAAAAAGTTTAATGAAAGTGAATATATTTATAAAAAAGTAATTTCTTTGAATTCTAAATTTATTGAAGCCTATATAAACTTGAGTAGAGCTCAAAGAGAACTTGGTAAATTGGGGGATGCAGAAGAAAATGCAAGGATTGCTCTTAAAATAAATCCAGAATTTGCTGATGCAAACAATCAATTAAGTTTAATTTTATTTGACAGAGGACGTTTTAACGATGATTTAAAACATAAAGATTTAGAAAAATTAAATGAGTCTAAAAAACTTATATTAAAAGCAATAAATTTAAACCCAAATTACGCATTGTCTCATCTTAACTATGGATTAATTTTACAAGAATTGGGTGATCTTAGTAACGCGAAAGAAGCCTTACAAAAATCACTTGAATTAGATCCAAATTCATTTTTAGCTAAATACAATTTAGATATATTATTAAAACAAATAGATTTATTAAAAAAAATAGGTCTTGAATTAAATATAAACAATTTAGCTAATATAGATTTTAAAAAAAAATTTAGTAACAATCCATTCATCGCTTATAGATCACCAAATAAAGATTTAGTTGATTTATTATACAAAATTAATTCAACAGAACTGAATAAAACTAAAGGTGGTCCTTTATATGGAAATGGAAAAACTTCCGATTATCAAATATTTGATAACAATAACCCAATATTAAATGAGGTTAAAAACGACGTAATTAAGATTATAAAAGATGAAATTAAAGCAAATGTTTTTATAATTGACTCATTTTTCAATATTTTGGGTGCAGGTGGAGGATCTGTGCCCCATCATCATCTAAATAGTATTGATAAAAATTTTAAATTAGATCAGCAAAAATATAGTCTTACCTATTATCTTGATGTTGGAGATCAAAGTTGTAAGGAGCCTGGCTATTTTGTAATGCAAGACCCTGATGAAAAAGTATTACCATCCAATGGTATGATAATGGTAATTCCAGCTAGTCGAAAACACTCAGCTGTATATAGTGGAAAATCTGATAGAATAATGATTGGTGTAAACTTTTATTGTTATTAAATATAATGAGCGATGCAAACATAAAAAAATCAATTGATCTTTATAATGAGGGTTTAATATGTGCAAAAAAAAAAGATTTTAAATCTGCAGAAGAACTTTACTTAAAAGCAATAAAGCTTAATTCAGAGTTCTTTCAAGCACACTACAACCTCGGAAATATTAATAAAAATTCTGGTAAGTTAAATGAAGCAGTTAATTACTTTCAAAAATCTATTGAAATTAAATCAGATTTTACTAACGGTTATTATAATTTAGGAAACACTCTAAAAATGTTAGGCAAATTAGAAGAGGCTGAAAAAAATTTTGATAAAGTATTAGAATTAAACCCAAACCTAGAGGAAGCAAAAGAAAATTTACAAATAATTAGCGAATTAAGAGAACTAAAATCAATAGTAAAACCAATTAAGAATAACAAAAAAATTATAACTAACACCAATACATTCAAAATATTAAGGGAAGTTGACTCGAGTTTGATTGATGAGTTATATAAAATTAGAACATTAGAACTTGATAAATCAGGTTTATACGATGCAAGATATGGTAATGGTAAATTTTCAAACTTTGAATTGCTTCAAAACGAGTCCAATGTAATTAAAAAAACTAAACATGATTTGGTTAAGATTATGGAAGAGGCTGTTAAGGCTAAAATATACATTAAAGAGTCTTTTTTTAATATTTTCAAAACTGGAAGTGGGGTTAGACCTCATGCACATTTTAGTGATTTTGACAAAAATATGGGTTACGAATATCAAAAATTTAGTCTTGTTTATTATCTTTCAGTAGGTGATCAAAAATCAAGTGAGCCAGGAATTTTAAATCTCTATGATCCAAAGAAAGAAATTTTACCTAGCGATGGATTATTATTAATTTTTCCCGCTACACAAAAACATTCTGCTAGTTACAACGGGAGAAAAGATAGAATAATGATTGGTATCAATTTTTATAGTTACAATTAATTCTAATATGATTATTTGGTTAGCATCATATCCCAAAAGTGGAAACACTTGGGTCCGAAGTTTTTTAAGTAATTATTTATCTTCAGAAGAAAACTTTGAGTTTAATCAATTGAACACAATACTTAAGTTTCCAAACAAAAAAATTATGAAAGAATTAGAAATAGATTCAAGTAAGTTTATTAATATAGCATCTAATTGGTCAACAATGCAAAACTACATTAATTTAAAAAGTGATATTAACTATGTAAAAACACACAACGCTCTTACTACTGTTAATGGTTATGAATTTACCAATTCAAAAAATACAATTGGATATATTTATTTAGTTAGAGATCCAAGAGATGTAGTACTTTCCTATGCATCACATATTGGAAAATCTGTTGAAGAAACATTTTCATATTTAACAAATGAACGTTATATGGAATTATTGGATGATGATATACCGCATGCTTCAGCATTGTTAGGATCTTGGGCAAACAATTACAATTCTTGGAAAAATTGTGATTTCTCGAAAGGAATAATAGTTAGATATGAAGACTTAATTAGTGACCCAGAAAAAAATTTTTTAGAAATCGTAAAATTTTTAAATAAGATAAATAGTATTGAGATTGATCCTATCAGAATTAAAAAGTGTTGTGAAAATACTAATTTTAATAAACTCAAAGAATTAGAAAATAATCAAGGATTTAGTGAGAAAGGAAAAAATAATTTTTTTAGAAAAGGAAAAGCTGGAGACTGGAAAAAAAATCTTAACTCTAAAGTAAGAGCTGATATAGAAGAAATTTTTAATACAGAAATGAAGGAACTAAAATATCTTTAATTTATTAATGGATAATGCCCCCACATGGATTCGAACCGCGGACCTATTGATTACAAATCTTGTATCATCAATCAAATAAATATGCTTTAGCAATACTTATAAACAATCATCAGTAATCTCGACACACGTACGACACAATGTTAATCTTGAAACATGAAAATGTATTACAGATGCAACTTAAATTTTTGCCAAAATAAATATTCAGTAATTTCAGCTGAAAAAAAATTGGACGATCCAACCTGTGATTATTGTGGAAATAAATTTGAAGTTGTTTCAAAGAAAGATGCAATGAAATATTTTGAGAGCCAAAAAAATAAGATAGATAAAGTTGAGGTAAATAAATTTGAAAAATTAGGTAAATCAACAAAGTTTATTAAGGATAAAATCTCCATGGAAAATGCAGGAAGAATAGTTGGCTCAGTAATCAATTCGAATAAATCTAAAAAGAAAACTTCGGAAATGTCTAAGCAAGAATTGATAAATGAATTAGAGGATACAAAATATAGATCCCTATCTCCCAAACAATTACTTGGAGGTTGTATTGGAATTATTGGATATATAATTGTTAAAACAGTAACTGGTTATGGTTGGCATTATGGTGATATAATCGGTTTAGTCTTGTTAGCTTTTTTGCCAGGTGCTATATTTATAGGTGGTATGCTAGAGGATAAATAATATATGAAAAAACTTTTAGGGATCGTGGTTCTGGGTTTGTTGTTGAGTGGTTGTGAAACTGGTTACTACGGCATGTATCCTTCAGATGGGGATTTTTCTTCTGCTGAGCAAGATGCAAATAATCAAAAAGCAATTCTTGAGGCCCAAGAATATAATAAGAATAATCCTAAACCTAAAAAAAAGGAACCAAAGGTTACCGAAAAACCAAAAAAGCAAAAACCCAAACCTAAAAAAGTTAAACCCCAGGATTTAGTTCCAGCAGCATCTGGGACTGGATTTTTTGTTTCAATGCAGGGAGACATCATAACTAATCATCATGTTATAGAAGGTTGTGATGCAATTAAAGTTTCATATGAGGGAAAAGAAATAAAAGCTAACACTTTAGCAGTTGATAAAAAAAATGATCTTGCAATTATAAAATCAAATATAAGTCCTAGGTCCGCATATTCAGTGGCCACTCAAGATGCAGGTTTATTAGAGGACGTAATAATAGCAGGATATCCTTTAGGAAAAAAAGTTAGTGCTGCAATAAAAACATCAAAAGGAAGTGTTACTGCGTTAGCAGGTTATGGTGATAACTATTCAGAATTTCAAACTGACGCAGCATTAAACCAAGGTAATAGCGGTGGGCCAATTATGGATCAAAAAGGTAACGTTGTTGGTGTTGCAGTCGCAAATTTTGGTAAAAAAGAAGGTGTAGAGAGTTTTAATTTTGGAATTAAATCATCAACGTTAAAAACTTTTGCAAGCTCTAATGGTTTGAAATTTTTACCACCGAATAGACGAGAAATGTCAAATCAAGAACTTGGAAAACTTATTACTAATGGAACAGTTTATTTAGAATGTTGGATGACTGTTGCAAAAATTAGACAACTAATAACGCAAGAGAATAATAGAAAAGCATTTTTCAGCGAGCACCAATAAGACTACTTGATCACGACACTAGTACGACACACTCACGACACAATAGTCAAAGGTTTTTAGATTTAGTAAAAATAATTAGTGTTGATTTTATTGAGTGATGGTGCCCCCGCACGGATTCGAACCGCGGACCTATTGATTACAAATCAATTGCTCTACCAGCTGAGCTACAAGGGCATGCGCAATAATTATTAATTATTTGTAAATTAATCAACTGTTTTTTTTAAATAACTTAAGTGATGGAATACAATTGCTGCACTATTTGATATATTAAGGCTCTCAATTTTTTTATTAATATCGATTTTGACTAAAAAGTCAGCATATTTTGACGTATGTTGATGCATACCTGAGCCTTCCGAACCAAATAATAAAATGTTATTTCCTTTCCATTCAATATCAGTGAAATTTTTTTCTCCCTTTCCATCAAAACCATAAACCCAGAAATTTTTATCCTTTAAGTTTTTAAGAGTAGAGTTAATGTTTGATACCGTAAAAATATTTACATATTCAATAGCACCACTAGCAGCTTTAAACATAAGTTTACTATCACTTGGAAAGTTTCTTTCTTTTATAAT
>CACKVD010000023.1 GCA_902603555.1 uncultured Pelagibacteraceae bacterium | reverse complement strand
GCAAAGAATACCCAAAGTAATAAATATATCGGCTATATTGAATATAAACCAATGAAAACCATTGTAATGCAAATCTATAAAATCTGGGACTGAATTATACACAATTCTATCATAAAGATTTCCTAAGGCTCCGCCGCTAATAACGATATATGAGTACTTCTTTAATTTTTCAGACTTAGTAATGAGATATAATAAAATTATTATTATTATTGAAATTAATCCTGTGATGAGATGATAAAATGTTTTGTCCTCAAAAGATAATAAACCAAAAGCTATTCCATCATTCCAAATCAAGATGATGTTTAAAAATGAAGACAAAAATAATTTAGGATCATAAATTTGATCACTTAAAAAAATTATGTATTCTTTTGATACTCTATCTATTAAAAATATAGTAACCAAAACAACCAGAGTAACTACCAACTTATTATTAAAATATTTTAATATCATGTAGAGTGTCTACTGCATGGTTCGACGCTTATTTTCCAACATACAGGACATTTTGTGCCAGAGGCTTTATTGGTGCTAATTAGTATTTCTTCATTGTCATTATATGAAATCTGGGCCTTAGAAGTAATGCACAATTCTGAAAAATCTATTTTTTGAATTATTTCTTTATATTTATTATTTAAATTTATTTTTAGTTCTGCCTCAAGGCTTGAGCCAATTTCTTTTTTTGCCCTTTTTTCCTCAATGCTGATATTACATTTATTTCTTATTTCAATTAATTTAAGCCATTTATCATTTAAATTTTTATTTTCAAATTTTTGAGGAAGATCTAAAAATTGCTCCAAGTGAATACTCTTGTTTTTTTTTGAAATTAATTGATATATTTCTTCAGTTGTGAAAGAAAGTATTGGTGCAAACCATTTTAATAACGAATTTAAAATAACATTTAACAAAACTATACAAGATTTTCTTTTCTCTGAATTTTTTGGATCACAGTATAATGTGTCCTTTCTTATATCAAAATAAAAAGCTGAAAGGTCGACTGTGCAAAAATTTAGTAGCTCTTTATAAAGATTATGAAAATCATAATTTCTAAAATATCTTTTAAAATTAATATTAAGAGTATAAATCTTATGGAGCATAAATTGTTCTAATTCTGGCAATTCTTTAACATTAAGACCCTCTAATTTAATATCCTCGAAAACATCATTTAAATTTCCTAGCAAATATCTAAATGTATTTCTAATTTTTCTGTAAGATTCTGAATGTTGATCTAATATAGAATAATCTATTCTTAAATCCTCAGCATAATTTGAAGAAGCCACCCAAATTCTAAGTATATCTGCACCATATTTTTTTAAAATATCTTCTGGTGCAATCACATTTCCAAGAGATTTTGACATTTTGAAACCTTTGCCATCAACAACAAATCCATGTGAAAGTATAGACTCAAATGGAGCTTTGCCTCTGGTGCCACATGATTCCAAAAGAGATGAATGAAACCAACCTCTATGTTGATCTGAGCCTTCAAGATACATCGATGCTGGCCATTTCAAATCTTTTCTTTTTTCCAAAACAAATGTATGTGTTGATCCACTATCAAACCATACTTCAACGATATCACTTAATTTATCAAAATCCCCTGCTTTATATTTTTTTCCTAAAAATTTTTGAGGATCATCCGAAAACCAGCAATCTGAACCCTCTTTTTCATAAATATTAGCTATGTTTTCAAACACTTCTTCATCAACTAAAATTTCTTTATTTTTTTTATTTACAAAGATTGGCAAAGGAACACCCCAAACTCTTTGTCTTGAAACACACCAGTCAGGACGTGTTTCAATCATAGATCTCAATCTTTCTTTTCCTTTGCTGGGATAAAAAGTTGTTTCATCTATCGCTTTTAAGGCTTTATCTCTTAACTTGTGACTTTCCATGGATATAAACCATTGTGGTGTTGCCCTATGTACTAATGGAGCTTTAGATCTCCAAGAATGGGGGTATGAATGAATGAGCTCACCATTTTTTAAAAGTTTTTTCTGTTCTTTTAATTTTTCAATAACTATGGGGTTAGCTTTAAAAATATGTATTCCCTCAAATAAAGATACATTTTTTGTATACTTGCCGTCTCCATCAACTGTTTCTAAAGCTTTAATTCCATTATTTAAACATAAATTGAAATCATCAGGTCCATGACTTGGTGCACAATGAACTATTCCGGTACCTTGTTCAGTAGTTACGAACCGTGCTTCAAGCATTGGTATATCATAATCATAGCCCAAATTGATAAAAGGATGATTGCAAATAGTATCTTTAAAATCAACACCCTTAAATTTTTTTAAATTTTTATAATTTTTAATCTCACAATCTTTTATTGTTGAATTCAACAGAGCTTCAGCAATTACAATTTTTTTATTTTTAAAGTCACCTTCATCATTAATTTCAATTAATAAATAGTCCAAACTTTCGTTGTAAGCTAAAGCTTTATTTGCAGGTATCGTCCATGGAGTTGTTGTCCAAATAACAATACTACTTTGTTCAAGATCTTTAATATTTGACGATTTAACTGGGAAAGAGACATAAATAGTATCTGATTTATGGTCTTGATATTCAACCTCTGCATCAGCCAAAGCAGTTTTTTCTACTGTAGACCATAACACTGGTTTAAAACCTCGATAAAGACTTCCTTCTGTTAAAAATTTTCCAAGTTCTCTTACAATTTGAGCCTCAGCATCAAAACTCATAGTTGAGTAGTAATTATCCCAATCCCCAACAACACCTAATCTTTTAAATTGTTCTTTGTGTACCTCTATCCATTTAGCAGCAAAAGCTCTACATTCTTTTCTAAATTCAACAATAGGAACTTCATTTTTATTTTTTTTATTTTTTTTATATTGTTCCTCTATTTTCCATTCAATTGGTAAACCATGACAGTCCCAACCTGGAACATAGACAGAGTCTTTACCATCCATCTGGTGAAATTTTACAATAATATCTTTCAAAATTTTATTAAGAGCAGTTCCCATATGTATGTTTCCATTGGCGTATGGAGGACCGTCATGAAGCACAAACTTTTCTTTATTTATCCTAGAATTTCTCAACTCTTTATAAAGATCTATTTTTTTCCATAACTCTAAAATTTGAGGTTCTCTCGTTGGTAAATTAGCTTTCATTGAGAAAGCTGTTTTTGGAAGATTTATTTGGTCCTTACTCATTTTATTTTTTTGCAGTTAATAGGTCAATTTTAATTTGCTTTTTCAGTTCGTTCACATTTTTAAATTTCTTTTCTTTTCTAATAAATTTTAGAAATTCAACTGTTAAATTCTTATCATATAGATTTCCAGAAAAATTAAATAAATGGACCTCTAATAATATTTTTTTTCCATTGAATGTGGGTCTATATCCTAAATTTGCGATACCTTTAACAATTTTAGAATTTTTGGTTATCTTGGCTCTTACAGCATATACACCTGGGCAAGCTAAGATATAATCTTTAATGTCAATATTTGCAGTAGGAAAACCTATTTTTTTTCCCAATTGTTTTCCTTTTTGAACATTGCCCTGAATAGACCAATTTTTATTTAAAAGTTTGTTGGCCTTAGTCAATTTTCCATTTTGTAAATAATTTCTGATTAGAGTTGAGGAGACCATTTTTTTTTTGATTAATAAAGGTCTTGGTTTTACTATTTTATAATTATATTTATTCCCATACTTAATCAATAACTTAACATCGCCCTCTCTTTTGTTACCAAATCTAAAATTGTTACTAACAAAAATATATTTCGCACTTAATTTTTTTACTATTATTTTTTTTATAAAATCAATTGCTTTGGTTTTAGAAAATGATTTGTCAAATTTTTTAGTGATTATAAAGTCAACATTTAATTTACTCAAAATATTTATTTTTTGTTTTTGATTAGAAATTCTGAAATTCTTTATATTTTTATTGAAGTACATTTTTGGCATTGGCTCAAAAGTTAAAACTCCAACTTTTAAAGAGTATTTCTTTTTATAAAATTGAGCTAAAGTAAATAATTTTTGATGTCCCAAATGAAGGCCATCAAAGTTTCCAATTAAAATAATTGAAGCTCTGTGTTTTTTTTTTATGTTAAAATTGTTGTATAAATTAATTGATTTTACCATTTTAATTCAGATTGTATGTAGTTACAAATCACTTCATAGGATTTTGATGTTTTTTCAATTCCATTTTTTTTTATTTCATTTTTATGAATACCATTAGAGATTAACAAAGAGTCAAAATTTAAAAGATTTGCTCCTTTAATATCAGTATTTAAATTATCACCAATTGACAATGTCTTTTTATTTTTATTATTAACTGACTGATCATAAACCTCTGGATAGGGCTTTCCAAAATAAATAACTTCACCTCCCATTTTTTCAAAAACCATTGCCACTGAACCAGCACATAATTCTCGCTTATTCCCCCTATCCACAATTAAATCAGGATTGGTACAAATTAGTTTTTTTTTCAAATTTTTTTCAAATAAGTTTTTATAGAATGTTAAATCTTCATTAAAATTATCAAATAGTCCTGTGCACAATATATAATTGGAATTTTCAATATTTTCAGATTTTTCTTTTTTGAAGTCTTTAAATAAATCAAAATCTCTAGGTGGGCCTATATGGAAAAATGTTTTACCTAATAAATTATTTTTCAAATATTTTAAAGCAGCTTCACCTGAGGTAAAGACATGATCCCTAATCTCTTTTTGCATACCCATTCTTTCCAAGAAAGATTTTACAGCTTGATTGGGTCTTGGTGCATTAGTAAGCAAAATGTAATCCTTTTTTTTTTTAGATATTTCATTTAAAACTTTGATGGCTTCATTATTAAGAGAAACTCCATTATGAACGACTCCCCATAGATCTACATAAAACAGCTGATAATTATCAACAATCGAACTAAAGCCCTGTTTGTATAAATTTTTAGTCATTAAAATAATCTATAACCCATAAAACCCTCAAATTCCTTTATTTTTTAATCAACTTATTTTGAACTATATCTTGAAATAGCAAGGCCAATCTCTATATGAAGTCCATATTATAAAGGAGAATTTATGAAATTTAGACCATTACACGATCGAGTTTTAATCGAAGTTTTAGATAGCAGTGAAAAAACTGCAGGAGGAATAATCATACCAGATACAGCACAAGAAAAACCACAAGAGGGTAAAGTTGTTGCTATCGGTGGTGGTGCAAAAACTGAAGACGGAAAAACAATTCCAATGGATGTAAAAGTTGGTGACAAAGTTTTGTTTGGCAAATGGTCAGGAACTGAAGTCAAAATTGATGGCAAAGAATACAGCATAATGAAAGAGTCTGACATTATGGGTATTTCAAGCAAATAACTTAATTTAAAGGAGAAAATAAAATGGCAAAAATTGTAAAGTTTGACGCTGAAGCAAGAGCAGCGATGATACGAGGTGTAAATATCTTGGCTGATACAGTAAAAGTTACTTTAGGCCCTAAAGGTAGAAATGTAGTAATGGATAAGTCTTATGGTGCTCCAAGAATAACAAAAGATGGCGTTTCAGTTGCAAAAGAAATTGACCTTGAGGATAAATTTGAAAATATGGGGGC
>CACKVD010000022.1 GCA_902603555.1 uncultured Pelagibacteraceae bacterium | reverse complement strand
TATTTTTGGAACTCAATTTCATCCTGAAAAGAGTGACAAGTTTGGGCTTAAAATAATCGATAATTTTATAAGTTTATAAATGAAAATATTTCCTGCAATAGATATTAAAGATAAAAAGTGTGTAAGATTAATCAAGGGAGATTTTGATAATAAAACTGAGTATGAAATTTCTCCAATTGAACAAGCAGGAAAATATAAAGATCATGGATTTAAAAATTTACACATAGTTGATTTAGATGGAGCTTTAACTGGTGAAATAGTAAATCTTGATATTATTAAAGATATAGTTGGAAAATTTGATCTTAAGGTTGAAGTAGGTGGTGGTATTAGAAATTTTGATAGTATTCAAAAATATATCGACGCTGGTGCTGAGAAAGTGATTTTGGGAAGCGCAGCAATAAAAGATAAAAATTTTTTAAAAGAAGCATGTAAAAAATTTCCAAATAAAATTGCTTTAGGTTTAGATGCCAAAGATGGGTACTTGTCTGTATCTGGATGGAAAGAAAGCTCTAATCAATTAACCCTAGACTATTTGAAAGAAGTTAATGATTATGGTGTTAGTAGATTGATTTATACTGATATTAATATGGATGGTATGAAACAAAGTCCAAATTTTGCTGAAACATCAAAAGTTGCTGAGATCTCAAATTGCTCTGTGGTTATATCCGGTGGAGTTTCATCAATAGATGACATTAAAAAAGCAAAGAATTTAAAAAATGTTGAAGGTATAATAGTTGGTAAAGCTATTTATGATGGAGATATAAAATTAGAAGAATTAGTAAAAGAAGATGCTTAAAAATAGAATAATACCTTGTTTAGATGTAAAAAATGGTCGTGTTGTTAAGGGCATAAACTTTGTCGATCTAAAAGATGCAGGAGACCCTGTGGAACAAGCAAAAATTTATAGTGATGGTGGAGCAGATGAAATTTGTTTTTTAGATATTACTGCTTCTAATGAAAATAGAGATACTATTTATGATGTTGTGGAGAAAACTTCAAAGAAATGCTTTGTTCCTTTAACAGTAGGTGGTGGTATCAGAAATGTCGAAGATATTAACAAACTACTTAATTGTGGGGCTGATAAAGTTTCCATTAATACTGCAGCAGTTGAAAATTCAAAAGTAGTTCAAGATAGTTCAAAAAAATTTGGGTCTCAATGTATTGTGGTTGCAATCGATGCTAAAAAAAATGGAGATAAGTGGGAAGTGTTTACTCACGGAGGAAGAAATAATAGTGGTATTGATGCATTAGAGTATGCTGAACAAATGGAAAAAAATGGTGCAGGGGAACTATTAGTAACTTCAATGGACAGAGATGGAACACAAGTTGGTTATGATATTGATCTAATGTCTAAAATTTCATCTAAAGTAAATATTCCAGTTATTGCATCAGGTGGTGTGGGTAATTTAGATCACCTTGTGGATGGAATTAAATTGGGAAAAGCTAGTGCAGTTTTAGCTGCTTCTATATTTCACTATGGAAAACATTCTGTTCAAGAGGCTAAGGAATATTTGGATTCAAAAGGTATACCTGTTAGAATTTGAGTTTAAACTATGGCCCAAACTAAATTTAAATTATTATACATCTTAGTATCTTTTTTTATTTTTAAGCCATTATTTGCTGAAGAAAGTTGGTATCAAACTGCAGCAAATCTTCATAAAGAATGGGCAAAAACTTATCATAAAGTAGGTGATCTTGAGAGATACACAAACATTCATAAATCAATAATTGGTAAAGATGTGAAATTAAAACCAGGTAAGGTAATATTTCCGGGTTATCCAAATAAGCTTTCAATGAATGTTAAAGTCATGAATGGTGCAATGGCAGAAGTCATTGGTGCTGAGGATTTTGCCTATAACGGAAAAACCTTTTATTCTTTTACCGCTGATTACTCTAAATGTAAGAAAAAAGAATTACAAAATGATTGTACTCATCATTTTGGAAGTGTACGAACGGAATTAACAAAACAAAAAATGACATTTACTGAGGGAACAGAAAAATGGATTAATTATGCGTTCATGCCAGCAAATAATATGTTGTTTCCAAAAAATCATGAAAGAAAATTTACTGTTGGACAATGTCATCCAAGCGGACATAAAATTACTTGGATGATGACCATTCAAAGAGCAAATTTGATTTTTACTCATGAATTTTCAAGTTTTAAAAACAATAATGAATGGAAACCTAGCAGTATGGAAAAAAGAAGAGTTCTTAAAAAGTTTAAAGTGAATAAAAACCACGGAACCGATAGCTGGACAACAGTAAGGATAAACTTTAAAAATACAAAAAAACCAGATGGTAAATTAAAAGTTTGGATAGATGGAAAACTTGCTTATGATTATGAAGGACCCACTAATTGGGGTAAAAAAAAACACAAAGGACATTTTAGAAATAAATGTTATTTTAAATTTGGAATATATTCTAATGCAAATTTAAAAGCAGATCATAAGTATGAAGCAGAGGGTATGACAGTGTTTACAGACTATATGGCAATGGCAAAGACCGAAGAAAAACTAGAAAAGCTTTTATTAAAAGATAAATAATTATGAACATTTTTAATGATTTAATAAAATTAGCCAGAGAGAGAAAAAAAAACCCTAAAGAGGGTTCATATACAAATGAATTACTTGGTAATAAGTCTTTAAGTAGAGAAAAAGTTTTAGAGGAAATTAATGAATTAATAGAAGCTGTAGAGAAAGATACAAACAAAATTCATGAAGCAGCAGATGTTTTTTATCATTTGATCATGTATCTTGAGGCTAATAATATTAAGATAGAAGATGTCATGACAGAGCTTGATAAAAGAAAGAAATGAAATACGACAACAACAATATTTTTGCAAAAATTTTAAGAAGTGAAATTCCTTGTAAAAAGATTTATGAGGATGACTTTGTATTGTCATTTTATGATATTAATCCTCAAAAAAAAATTCATGCATTAGTCATTCCAAAAGGAAAGTATGTAGATCTTGATGATTTTAGTGAAAAAGCATCACCAGATGAGATGGTTGGATTATTAAAAGGAATAAGTTTTGTTGCAAAAAAACTTGGAATTTCAGTTGATACAGGAAAAGGATATAGAGCATTGGCGAATATAAGTGAACATGGAGGTCAGGAAGTCCCTCATTTACACTTTCATCTTTTTGGAGGTGAAAAAGTTGGTAAAATGGTAGAGTGAATAAAAAAATTCAAAGAAACTATTTAGAGATAAATTCTATAACGGATTTAAAGGATTCAAAATATTCTCCAGAAGGTTATGTAGTTCAATTAGTACAACCATCAGATTTTCAACTTAACAGATTTTTCTATAAGAATATTGGAAAAAAACATAATTGGGTTGATAGATTGGCTTGGTCCGAAAAACAGTGGACTGAATATATTTCTAACAAAAAAATAAAAACATACGTCTTAAAAAAGAATGAGGATTTAGCAGGATATTTTGAGCTCATTATTCATGATGATAAAAAGGAAGTTGAGATTGCATATTTTGGCTTACTTGAAGAATATCAAAATAAAAAATTAGGTTCTTTTTTGTTATCATCTGCAATAAAGAATTCTTTTTTTAATAATCCTAAAAGAGTATGGGTACATACTTGCTCTTTGGATCACAAGAATGCTCTAAAGAATTATATTTCAAGAGGTATGAAAATTTTTAAAAAAGAGACCATTACAATTTGAATTAATTTTGTTTTGGTAAAACAAATAAATTTTTATCTAAATTCTGATTTTTTAGTACAGAATAAAGATAAGTAATACTTAGATTTTGATAGATATCTAAAGTTTGCCATCCAATTAAATTATAATTTTTTTTGTTAAAAAAAATATTTATTTCATTATTATTTTCAATAAAAGTAAATCTAACAAATTTATCCTCCACAATCTTTTCCTCTAAATTATTAATTTTTTCAAGTAGGTAATTTTTATCTAAAATCAAATTTAATGGTGTTTTCTCCAAAGGATATAAATAAAAACTTGTTTTAGTTTTAATTACTAAAGATTTACCATTAGAAACTAAAATTTTTTCATTACTCGTATCATAATAACAATAAATTTTTTTTTGGTATTTAACTTTACAATTTCCATTTTCTATCTTTCCATTTATATTTTGTTCAAAATCAAAAGAAAAATTATCTGTGTTCTTGAGATTTTGAATTATTTTATCCTTTATTTCTGCTAAAGTGTTATTTGAATATAAAATTAGAAATAAAATAAAAAAATATTTTTTCATTATAAAACATCACGTTTTCCAACATGATTTGCTTTACTCACAATGCCTTCAGCTTCCATCATATCGATAATTCTTGCAGCACGATTATAACCAATTTGGAGTTTTCTTTGCAAAAATGATGTTGAGGCTTTACCTTCTGATTTGATAATTTCCACAGCTGTTTGATATAATTCATCTTTATCACCTTGATTTTTTGTACCTTCAGTTAATTCTTTTTCATCTGCAAAATTTAAGATTTCATCAACATAATCTGGTTCTGCTTGAGATCTTAAGAAGTTATTAATTTTTTCTATTTCAGTATCAGATACGAATGGAGCATGAATTCGGACAATTTTATTTGCTGAGGACATATATAACATGTCTCCCTTTCCTAATAGTTGTTCTGCACCTTGTTCTCCCAAAATTGTTCTACTGTCTATTTTAGATGTTACTTGGAATGAGATCCTTGTTGGAAAGTTAGCTTTTATCGTACCTGTAATAACATCAACACTTGGTCTTTGAGTTGCCATGATAATGTGAATACCTGCTGCTCTAGCCATCTGAGATAGTTTTTGAATATAATTTTCTATTTCTTTACCTGCCACAAGCATCAAATCAGACATTTCATCAACTACGACAACTATATAAGGCATTGGAAGTTTATGTTTTGAATTATATCCATCGATGTTTCTAACACCCTCTTTAGTCATTAATCTATATCTGCTTTCCATTTCTTTGACTACCCAACCTAAAACTGACGCAGCTTTTTTTGCCTCAGTAATTACAGGGCAAAGAAGATGTGGAACACCTTCATAAGTTGAAAGCTCTAACATTTTTGGATCAATTAAAATAAATTTACATTTTTCAGGAGTGTGTCTATATAGCAAAGATAAGATAATTGTATTTATGCAAACTGATTTTCCTGATCCAGTTGTTCCCGCAATAAGTAAATGAGGCATTGAAGTTAAATCACCAACAATAGGGGTTCCAGAAATATCTTTTCCTAGAGCAATGGGTAATTTTACTTCTTTCTTTTTGAAATCTGAATTATTAAGAATTTCACTTAGATAAACATTTTCTCTAGAGGAATTGGGTAGTTCAATACCAACTGTATTTCTACCAGGTATAGTTGCTATTCGTGCTGACTCTGAGCTTGTATTTCGTGCTATATCATCAGAAAGGTTAATTATTTTTGAAACTTTAACTCCTGCTGCTGGCTCAAATTCATTTAAAGTAACAACTGGTCCGTGACTAACTTTTTTAATATTACCATTAACCCCAAAATCTAAAAGAATTTTTTCTAAAAATAAAGGATCACCATTTTCATTTTTATTTAAATTTTCTCTTTCTTTTTTAGAAGGAATTTTTAATAAATCGATTGAAGGCAGCATAAATTTATTTTTATTTAATGGTTGGTTTGACTCAGCTTTTATAAATGGCAAATCTTCTTGTATTAAATTTTTAATTTCATCCTGAG
>CACKVD010000021.1 GCA_902603555.1 uncultured Pelagibacteraceae bacterium | reverse complement strand
AAATTTTCATAAGTGGCATAAATGGAAAATAATTTCACAAAAGTGTAAAATTATTGTATTTGATCGTCATGGGTATAAAAAAAAGTCTTTAGATTCAACAACATTTAAAAGATTAAACGACAAAAATCTTAAATTTATAGAGTTTGATAAGGTCAATATTTCTTCTTCTCAATTAAGAAAAATTTGATAATCTTTATTTAATTAATGGATAAAATTTCTAGCTTGAAACAAATCATCATAAACACTCTAGATAATAATAAAGCTCAAGACATTATAAGCATAGATCTTAAAGATAAGAGCTCTATGGCTGATTATATGATTATCGCAAGTGGAACTTCGTCTCGACATATACAATCTCTATCTGAGCAAGTTTTAGATAAATTAAAGGATAATGGAATGATAGGCTCAAAAATAGAAGGTAAAGACAGCAGTGAGTGGAAATTGGTAGATGGTATAGATTTAATCGTGCATATATTCCATCCAGAAAAAAGAAAATTTTATGAACTTGAGAAAATATGGTCGGAACTAATACCAAAAGAAAAGTTGAGCATATGAAAATAAAAATTTTAATATTATTTTTATTAAGTACTTTTTTTATTCATATCGCTAATTCTGCTGAAAACGATATTTACAAAAAAATAGATTTGTTTGGTGAAGTCCTTGAAAAAATAAATAAAGAATATGTTGATGAAATTGATCAATCTGAAAGTATGGATTCTGCAATTAATGGTCTTTTACAATCACTAGACCCATATTCTTCTTATATGTCGCCAGAAGTTTTTAATGAAATGCAAACTGAAACAAGTGGTGAATTTGGTGGTTTAGGTATTGAAGTTAGTATGGAAGCTGGAGTGGTAAAAGTTATATCTCCTATAGATGATACCCCAGCATCTAAAGCAGGCATTAAAGCAGGAGACTACATTGTAAAAATAGATAATGTTCAAGTTCAGGGCAAATCTCTAAGTGAAGCAGTAGATTTAATGAGGGGTCCTGTTGGTTCCGGGATTGATTTGACTGTAAGAAGAAGAGGTGTGAAAAAAGCTTTAACATTTAATATTGTAAGAGAAATTATTCAAATTAGTTCTGTTAAAGCCGATCTATTAGAAAAAAATATTGGGTATATGAGATTAACTTCTTTTAATGAAAATAGTGGCAAGCAGATAGAAAAGGAAATAAAAAAATTTGAAAAAAATAATAATGTTAAATCATATATTTTAGATTTAAGAAATAATCCAGGGGGACTACTCTCACAAGCTATAAAAATTTCTGATTATTTTTTAGATAATGGTGAAATTGTATCTACCAAAAGTAGAAAGTCCTCTGAAAATCGAAAATGGTTTGCTAAAAAAGGAGATTTAATTAATGGAAAAACATTACTAGTTTTGATAAATTATGGTTCAGCTTCAGCGTCTGAAATAGTCGCAGGTGCTTTAAAAGATCACAAAAGAGCAATTTTATTAGGTGAAAGTAGTTATGGAAAAGGATCCGTGCAATCAATTATACCTCTTAAAAATGATGGAGCAATTCGATTAACTGTAGCTAAATATTATCTCCCATCAGGAAAATCTATTTCTGAAGTTGGAGTAACACCAGACATCGAAATTACAGAAGACTCAGATGATTTTAGGATAAAAACTAAAACTGATAATCAATTAGATTATGCTATCAAATTAATTAACGGTTAAGATGGAAGATAAATTCAAGCATCTCCCTCTAAGAAATGGTGTTGGAATAATTGTTTTAAATAAAAATAACAAAGTTTTTGTCGCTAAAAGAATTGATAATCCAAAAAATTTTTGGCAGATGCCTCAAGGAGGTGTTGATGAAGGTGAAGATTTTCTTAAAGCAGCTTATAGAGAGCTAGAAGAAGAAACTAGTATTAAAAATGTTGAATTAATAAAAGAATTTGATGATTTATTATCTTATGAACTTCCTGATCGCTTGTTAGGGATCATTTGGAAAGGTAAATACAAAGGTCAAAAACAAAAATGGTTTTTAATGAGATTTATTGGAGAAGAAGATGAAATAAATATTAAAACAAAAAAACCAGAATTTTTGGATTGGAAATGGATTGAAGTTGACTGTCTCACTGATACTGTCGTAGATTTTAAGCTTCATGTTTATAAAGAACTTAAAGATAAAATTAAAAAAATTATTAATTAAGAGATTTTAATACATCAATTTTTTGATCAATTAAGTACCTAGATTGATCATTGATATCTTGCTTATTTGCCTCTTCTTCTGCTAATTTTAGCAAGTTTTGTTGTTTAGATTTATCTAAATCAGTAAGTTTATAAATGGTACTTGTTAAAATTGATAGATTATTATTTTTAAATTCAACTATTCCATCCTCTACATAAAAACTTTCATCACCTGATTTTGATAAAATTTTAAGTATACCCGGTTTTAAAAAAGAAATGATTGAGATATGGTCCTTAAGGATTCCCATTTCACCCTCAAAAGCTGGTATTACTACTTCCAAAACATCATCTTTCACTAAAAAAGATTTTTCAGGATTCACTATTTCTATTTTAAACTCTTCACTCATTATGCTGCAGCTTCTTTTTCCATTTTTTCAGCTTTTTCTATTGCTTCCTCAATAGTTCCTACCATATAAAAAGCTGCTTCAGGAAGATGATCATAGTCACCTTTGCAAATTGCTGCAAAACCTTTTATTGTTGAGTCCAGATCAACTAATTTTCCTGGAGATCCTGTAAATACCTCAGCAACAAAAAAGGGTTGAGATAAAAATCTTTGTATTTTTCTAGCCCTTGCAACAATTAGTTTGTCTTCCTCGGATAATTCATCCATACCTAAAATCGCTATAATATCTTGAAGAGATTTGTAAGTTTGTAATATTTTTTGAACTTCTCTTGCAACTCTATAGTGCTCATCACCGACAATTCTAGGGTCCAAAATTCTTGAAGTAGAGTCAAGTGGGTCGACTGCTGGATAAATACCAATCTCTGCAATTTGTCTTGATAATACTGTTGTTGCATCAAGGTGAGCAAATGAAGTTGCTGGTGCAGGGTCAGTTAAATCATCAGCAGGTACATAAATAGCCTGTACTGATGTAATTGATCCTTTGTTAGTTGTTGTAATTCTTTCTTGAAGGTTACCCATATCAGTTGCCAGAGTAGGCTGATAACCCACAGCTGATGGTATTCTTCCTAATAGAGCTGACACTTCAGAACCCGCTTGTGTAAACCTGAAAATATTATCTACAAAGAAAAGGACATCTTGACCTTCTTGATCTCTAAAATATTCTGCAACAGTCAAACCTGTAAGTGCTACTCTAGCTCTAGCTCCTGGAGGCTCATTCATTTGTCCGTAAACCAATGCAGCTTTAGATCCAGCTCCATCTTTTTTTATAACACCTGAGTCTATCATCTCGTGATAGAGATCATTGCCTTCTCTAGTTCTTTCTCCAACCCCAGCAAAAACAGAGAAACCCCCATGGGCTTTTGCAACGTTATTAATTAATTCCATAATCAAAACTGTTTTTCCAACCCCAGCTCCACCAAATAATCCAATTTTTCCACCTTTTGCATACGGTGCTAATAAATCAATTACTTTAATACCTGTAACTAAAATTTCTGTTTCAGTTGATTGTTCATTAAATTCTGGAGCTGCTCTATGGATCGGCCAATTTTCTTTTGTTTTAACCTCACCTCTCTCATCAATCGGTTCTCCAATTACATTAATAATTCTACCTAATGTTTCAGGTCCAACAGGTACTTGAATAGGTGCTTTAGTATTAATAACTTCGTCACCTCTTTTTAATCCTTCAGTTGCATCCATTGCAATCGTTCTCACTGTAGACTCTCCTAAATGTTGAGCTACTTCTAAAACTAATCTATTATCTCCATTTTTACATTCTAAGGCTGTTAAAATTTCTGGAAGATCTCCATCAAATTTTACGTCTACTACTGCTCCAATAACTTGTGTAATTATTCCTTTGCTCATAATTATAAACTTTCTGCTCCTGATATGATTTCTATTAGTTCTTTAGTAATTGCTGCCTGACGACTTCTATTATACTCAATAGTAAGTTTGTCAACCATTTCACCTGCATTACGGGTTGCATTATCCATTGCACTCATTCTTGATCCCTGTTCGCTAGCTGAATTCTCTAACATCGCCTTGAATATTTGTGTTGAAATATTTTTTGGCAATAAATTGCTTAAAATCTCATCTTCATCTGGTTCAAACTCATATCTATCCTCAGATTTTTCTTCCTCTGAATTTTCAACATTTAAAGGAATTATTTGTTGAGCTTGAGGAATTTGCGTAATTACATTTTTAAATTGGTTATAAAAAATAGTACAAACATCAAACTCTTCAGCACCAAATTTTTCAATTACCATTTTGCCCACTTTATCAGCATCAAAATAATTTGCGTGTTTTGACTCTTTAAATGAAATATTTGCAATTATCTTATCACCATAAGCTCTTTTAAGTTGATCATTTCCTTTTGAACCTACAGTAATAATCTTTAATTCTTTTCCATCTTTTGCAAGTTTTGCAAAGTAGTTCTTGGCTTTTTTAATTATATTTGAATTAAACCCACCACATAAACCTCTATCAGAAGTCATCACAACACAAAGGTGCACTTTATCATTACCTGATCCAGATAATAATTTTGGAGCGTTTTCTTTATCCGAAATCCCACTTGAAAGATTCAGAATTATATTATTCATTTTTTCTGAATAAGGTCTTCCCTTCTCAGCACTTTCTTGAGCTCTTCTAAGTTTTGCTGCTGCTACCATCTTCATAGCTTTTGTAATTTTCTGTGTAGACTTTACACTTGCTATTCTTTTTTTAAGATCGTCTAAACTTGCCATAATAAATTAAGATTTAAAGTTTTCTTTTAATTGAGTAATTACTTCGATTAGTAATTTTTCTTTATCATCTTCAAGTTTACCTGAGCTTTGAATTGAATCAATTATTTCAGGTTTATCAGACTTACATTTTTCAATGATTTTATTTTCAAACTCAGCAATATCTTTTAAATCAATATCATCCAAATATCCTTTTACTCCACAGAAAACTGAAATTACTTGTTCAGCTACTGTCATTGGAGAATATTGTTTTTGCTTAAGAAGTTCAGTTAATTTTGAACCTCTATTTAAAAGTTGCTGTGTTGATGCATCTAAATCGGAACCAAATTGAGCAAAAGCAGCCATCTCTCTGTACTGTGCTAATTCTAATTTCATTGATCCTGAAACCTTTTTCATCGCTTTTGTTTGAGCTGAAGAACCAACTCTAGAAACAGACAAACCTACGTTAATTGCTGGTCTGATCCCTTGGTTAAATAGTTCAGTTTCTAGGAAAATTTGACCATCTGTAATTGAAATTACATTAGTTGGAATAAACGCTGATACGTCACCACCTTGAGTTTCAATAATTGGAAGTGCTGTTAAAGAACCACCGCCATGCTCATCACTTAACTTAGCTGCTCTTTCTAGCAATCTACTATGTAGATAAAATACATCGCCAGGGTAAGCTTCACGTCCCGGAGGTCTTCTTAATAATAAAGACATTTGTCTATAA
The DNA here is from genome assembly GCA_902603555.1 of uncultured Pelagibacteraceae bacterium. Taxonomy (GTDB): domain Bacteria; phylum Pseudomonadota; class Alphaproteobacteria; order Pelagibacterales; family Pelagibacteraceae; genus Pelagibacter. Next base: position 702 of record CACKVD010000021.1, on the reverse strand, counting down.
GCAACAGCCTGCTTAGATAAATCATCATAAATTATTAATCCATGCATACCGTTATCTCTAAAATATTCACCCATTGTACACCCTGTGTAAGGCGCTAAAAACTGAAGTGGTGCAGAATCAGATGCTGTTGCTGCAACAATTGTTGTGTATTCCATTGCTCCAGCTTCTTCTAATGTTTTTTGGATTTGTCTTACAGTTGATCTTTTTTGACCAATCGCAACATAAATACAATAAAGTTTTTGTTTCTCATCACCAGACTCATTAATTTTCTTTTGGTTAATAATTGCATCGATTGCAACTGCAGTTTTACCCGTTTGTCTGTCACCAATAATTAACTCACGCTGTCCTCTTCCTACTGGAACTAGACTATCAATAGATTTCAAACCTGTTTGCATAGGTTCACTAACTGACTGTCTTGGAATAATTCCTGGAGCTTTAACTTCTACTCTACTTTTTTTAACACTTTTGTCTAAAGGTCCTTTACCGTCAATTGGATTTCCTAATCCATCAACAACTCTACCTAATAATTCTTTTCCAACTGGAGTATCAACAATGTTTCCAGTTCTTTTAACTGTATCACCTTCCCTAATATTTCTGTCATCTCCAAAAATTACAACACCAACATTTTCGCTTTCTAAGTTTAGAGCCATACCTTTAGAACCATCAGCAAACTCTACCATTTCTCCAGCTTGAACATTATCA
>CACKVD010000020.1 GCA_902603555.1 uncultured Pelagibacteraceae bacterium | reverse complement strand
ACTTGCATAAAAAAATAAAAATAACTTAACAACGAATCAATTTGATTCGTTTAACTAATAAGGGAGCTAAAGATGCCTAAGAGAAGAAAAAAAGCAAAGAAAGCTAAGAAAAAAGCTAAGAAAAAAGCTAAGAAAAGAAGAAGAAGATAGTAACTTAGTATTCTTTAATTAAAACGCTTCTCATAACGATTTACGTGTGAGAGGCGTTTTTTTTTATTCCTCTAAAGTATCATCACTATCAGCTATAGGTTCGTCCTCGTTTAATTCTGAGGAAGGGGGTTTTATTGTAGGCTCTGCTGGTTTAGTTCCTGGATTTAAATTCCTTTTTAAAGCTTTATCAAGTTTTTTTTGAGTATCTTCAAGAGAAGTATTTAATATTATTTGGAATTCAGATAATATTCTTTCATATGCTTTTTCAAAGAGCTGTCTCTCACTATAAGATTGGTCAACCATTAGATCATCACCTTTATTTAAATCCCTTACAACTTCAGCTAACTCATAAATTTTTCCTGATGATATTTTGGCCTCATATTCTTGGGCCCTTCTACTCCACATTGACCTTTTAATTTTAGGTTTACTTTTTAAAATTGAAATACACTTATTGACTTGATTGATTGTTGCTAAAGGACGAATATGAGATTGTTTATTTACAGGAACCATTCCATTTGCTTTATCTTTTTCAAACTTAATCACATAAGTTTCAACATCGATTCCACCAATATTTATTTTTTTGAATTCAATAATTTGTCCTACACCGTGCTTTGGATAAACAATATAATCTTTAACCTTGTATTCTTTTTTTTCGGTTTCTTGTTTTTTTACTTTCTTTATTTCTGGTTTGATTTCATTATTTTTAGAAATTCTTAAATTATCTGACTTGATTTCAATATTTTTCTCTTTTTTTTTGGTTGTTTTTTTTAATAAATTTTTCTTAACCTTTGATTGAACTTCTTTTTTAATTTTTTTCGGTAATTTTTTTGTTTTTGCAACTCTTTTTTTTGTTACACTTTTCTTAGATTTTTTTTTAAAGGTTTTCTTTAAAATATTTTTCAAACTTATTTTGCTCATCTTTATATTTTTCATGATCCGAAAGAGGATCTTTTTTTTCTGTTATATTGGGCCAGATCTCAGAATATTTTTGATTGATTTCTAACCACTTTTCGCTTCCAGGCTCTGTATCTGCTTTTATAGCATCAATAGGGCACTCTGGTTCACAAACGCCACAATCTATACACTCATCCGGTTTAATTACAAGCATATTTTTTCCTTCATAAAAACAATCGACAGGACACACATCTACACAGGTTGTATGTTTGCATTTGATACATTTGTCATTAACTAAATATGTCATGATGAATATTCTTTTTTAATTTTTTCCTTAATATCTCCCATTACCTTATTTTCAATATATAGTAGTCCAGCCAATCTTCTCATTAAATTTGTTTCATAAATGTCCGCATTTTTATTTGAAAAAATTATTCTCCATAAAGTTTCTATGATTTCAATTTTGTTCTTTTCTTTCATAGTTTTAACTTCCTTTGTAAATTCTAAAATTTGATAAGAATTTTGTTCAATTTCTTTCGCATTTTCCATAATTTTGTTAATATCAACATTATTATCTGCAATTTTTAAAAGAGCTTGTTTAATGATTTCCTCTTCTTCAATTGAATAATCTTCATCAATTTTAGCCGCATGTATTAACAGGGCTGCAATTTTTTCTAAATTGTTACTCTTTTCTTTTTTTGTTATATATTTAAAAAACATAATCTCAATTAAAGCTCAAATTTTTAAGGATTTTAAAAGGACTTTCTTTTTGATTTTTTTTGTTAAAAGCTTTTTTAATATTTCTTTTTGGATAGTATTTGAAAAATATATCCTTATCCTTCTCTATAATTTTATATTCCATATTTTTTAAAAGCTTTATAAAATCTTCTTTATTGCAACCTAATAAATTTAACATTTCAGGCATTATTTTGATTTCTTTTTCAGAATTAATAATCTGCATAAATAATCTCTCTAAAATATCTATTCTTACAAAAAAGTTATCAAATTTTTCAAAGCCACAAAGCAACATAAAATTTTTATTTTTAATATTTCTATCTTTTAAAAAGTTTAGCCCAAAAGTTGGAGGTTTTAAGTTAAAATTTTTTTGATTATAGTTTTTCCATAATAAAGTTCTTAAAGAAACAGCTTCTGGTTTGATTAACCTATGTAAATAGACATGATATCTTCCAAATTTTACTCCAAGATCTCTTAAAATTTTTCTCTCATTTTGTCCTAGGTTTTTAAGATAATCAGCAACCTGACCTCTTTTGAGAACACCATTATTTTCATATAATTGATAAGAAAGAGCTTTAATCGAAGAGTTTTTCTCTTTGAGATCTTTTAAATCAATTAAGCTTTTTAAAACAGTGTTAATTTTATTTCTAATCCATCCTTCAATGTATGAGGTTAATTTATGTTTTTGATTATGCTCTAACATATCATCAACAATTAATTCAAAATTGGGATTAAGATAGTCTTTTCCAGAAACCAATTTTCCAATAGCAAATTTATTCCAATAAATCTTAAAATCCTCATGTAATTCAATCAAGCCAGTATCAATTATTATTTGAATTCTTTTTTCAAGTTCAGGACCAACTGTTTGTCGAGCAGCTTTTTTTAAGGATTTAATATCAGTTTCAAGAGCACCTTTTTTAAAATCTAGTTCTAATTTTAAACCATTTATTTTTCCAATAAACTGATCATCAATCATGACATCGTTATTTTCTAAAATTTTAGTATTAAATTCCATATCTTGTTTTAAACCTCTTGCTAAAACACTTGCTCTCTTATCAATAAATGTTTTTGTGAGCTCTTCATGAAGTCTGTCAGAAAGCTTGTCCTCTAATAATTTTGTTTTTTCTATCCAATAATTTTGATTTTCTATCCAATTATTTTTATTTGAAACATATGACCAAGTTCTGACATTTGCAATTCTATTTGATAAAGAATCAACATTTCCTTCTAATTTATCCAACTTCATAAGCTGAAGGCGCATATAATCATCAGTAATCTTCCCCTTTTTACTGTTTAAATATTTAAAAACAGTTCCTATTACTTCATAGTGATTACCATAAGTTTTTTTTACAAAATCTGGTATTTGACAACATTCCCATAACAAACTTAATTTTTCTTCATTAAATTCAATATTTTCAAAATTTTTATCTCTTAAAAAATATTTTAAAGCTTTCTCGTCTCCACATTCATTTATTTTTCTAAGCCAATTTTTAATAGGTTTTTCATCTAATGATTTTATTAATACAAAAGGATTATTAAAATTAAGTTTAGAATTTCTCCAAAATAACGATTGAATTTCCTCAAATTTATGATTTTCTATAAAATCAATATCTTCTGGATTTACTTCTTTGCACTCGCCAGTAATTCCGAAAGTTCCATCGTTTAAATATCTTCCAGCTCTTCCTGCAATTTGACCTATTTCAGATAAATTTAGTCTTCTAAGTTTTTTTCCATCAAATTTTTTCAAATTAGAAAAATAGACATGATCTAGATCCATATTTATTCCCATACCAATCGCATCAGTTGCAACTAAAAAATCAACATCTCCAGATTGATATAATTGAACTTGTGCGTTTCGAGTTTTTGGACTAAGTGAACCCATTACAATTGCAGCCCCACCTTTTTGTCTTCTTATTAATTCTGCAATTGCATAAACCTCCTCTGATGAAAACGCAATTATAGCAGTTTTTCTTTGAATTCTAGAAATTTTTTTGTGACCAGCGTATGAAAGTTTAGATAGTCTATTTCTATTTATAAATTCTATATCACCATCTAACTTAGAAATAATATTTTTAATTGTATTAGAACCCATAAACATAGTAAGTTTATTTCCCCTCATATTCAAAAGTCTATCAGTAAAAATATGGCCTCTTTCATGATCTGCACACATTTGTATTTCATCGATTCCAACAAAATCTAGATGTTTATCTATTGGCATAGACTCAACTGTACATAAGAAATATTTTGCATTTGGTGGGATAATTTTTTCTTCACCGGTGATTAAAGCGACTTTATCTAGACCAGCTTTTTTTATTACCTTGTCATATACTTCTCGAGCTAGTAGCCTTAATGGAAAACCAATCATGCCACTGTCAAAGGATAGCATAGTTTCAATAGCTAGATGAGTTTTGCCAGTATTTGTAGGCCCCAGAACAGCAGTTATTTTATTTTTTGTCATTTCTATCTTTGGTATACTTTATTTTTTACCTACAACATGTTGTTGGTCATAAAGAACAAAAATAGGCTAAAACATGACCGAATCGTAGGATAAAAAGTTCTCATTTTATATTTTAATTATTTTAGCACAATATCTTAATCTCCAAAACTTTAATTGATATTTAACTCATTAAAGTGATAGCTTTTGAGAAATTAAACTAAAATCAAAAAGGAGATAAAATGTTCAAAAAATTATTTAAAACACTTGCGGTTGTTTTATTTATATCTGGTAGTTTTATGACTAAAGTTATTTCAGCTGATTTAACTTTCTTTACTATTGGGACTGGTGGAACTGCTTATACTTATTATCCCGTGGGTGGAATGATTGCTAACGCAATTTCTAAACCTCCAGGATCTAGAGAATGCGGTAAAGGTGGAAGTTGTGGAGTAGATGGTTTAATAGCATCTGCTGTATCTTCAAGAGGTTCAGTTGATAATGTTAATGCTATTCTTTCAGGACTAAGGAATTCTGGATTTGCACAGTCAGATGTAGCATATTGGGCTTACACTGGGACAGGAACTATGGAAGGTAAAGAACCTGCAAAAGATTTAAGAACTATAGCAGCACTGTTTGAAGAACATATTCACTTAGTTACTCTCAAAGATAGTAAAATTAAATCTGTTAAAGATTTAAAAGGTAAAAGAGTTTCTTTAGATGAACCTGGTTCTGGAACATATGTTGATGCTTTATTAATCTTAGAAGCTAATGGTTTAAGTGAAAAAGATGTTAAAGCTGAAGCTCTAAAGGGCAACGCAGCAACAGATGCACTTAGAAATAAAAAAGTTGATGCAATTTTTGTTGTAGCAGGATTTCCAACAGGAGCTATAGTTGAATTAGCATCTTCTGTTCCAATTAAACTCGTTCCAATTGATGGTGCAGGTGCAAAAAAACTGACTGACAAATATGGTTTTTTCTCTCAAAGTGACATACCTTCAGGCACTTATGAAAATGTAAAAACAACTAGTACAGTTGCAGTTGGTGCACAATGGTTTACTTCTGCAAAAGAAGATGATCAATTAATTTATAACATTACAAAAGCTCTTTGGAACAAAGAGTCACGTAAATTAATGGATGTTGGTCATGCGAAAGGAAAAACTATCACCCCAGAAACAGCTTTATCTGGAGTTGGTGTTCCTCTGCATCCAGGGGCTGAGCGTTTTTATAAAGAAGCTGGTCTTTTAAAATAATCTTAAATCTTCAAATGAAAAAAAAGATATTGGCCAAATATTAGAAAAAAAATTACTAATGTCTCCTGCGGTCTGAATAACCACAAACCCTAATCTGAAACCTACTCCAGTTAAAGTAACAACACCAACAATTATTCCAACACAAACTGCTGCAGCACCAACTGCCAAAGTATTTTTAGCTCCTGATGCCAAACAATCCCAAAGGTCTTTAATATTAAGTCTATTACTTGGTTTAATAAAGCCAATAGTAACACATGAAATAATCCCATAGATAGCGGCAAAATCTGGGGTTCGTCCACTTAATATAAAATATACCAAAATTACCAAAGGCAAAAGTGATAACCAATTATCTTTTATGACTCTTGTAAAATTGGGCATCTCATCCTCATTTAAACCTCTTAAACCAAGTTTCTTAGCTTCTAGATGTACCATAATAAAAATTCCAAAATAATGAAGTAGTGCTGGAATAAGGGCTGCTGCTAAAATATCTCTTAACGGGATTTCTAAATACTCCACCATTATAAATGCAGCTGCACCCAAAATTGGAGGTGTAATCTGACCACCAGTAGAAGATGCCGCCTCAACTGCCCCAGAGAAATGGGAAGGGTAGCCTACTTTTTTCATAGCAGGTATTGTTAAAGATCCCGTGGTTACAGTGTTAGCTATAGATGATCCAGAAATCGTTCCCATAAAGGCTGATGAAAAAATTGCAACTTTAGCTGGGCCTCCTGAAAATTTTCCTGCAATTAACATCGATAAATCGATGAACAGTTTTCCTAAACCTACACGTGTTGCCAAAACTCCAAAGAGTATAAATAAAAAAACATATTGTGCCATTACACCAACTGCTATTCCGTAAACACCTTGATTAGTTATATAAATATGGTTTACAAAACCTAACCAAGATGTTCCGCCATGCTTTAAAGCTCCAGGAGCGTATGGCCCAAAAATTGCGAATAAAATAAAAATTATACTAATTAAAGGTAGTGTAGGACCAACTGATCTTCGAGCTGCCTCCAAAGTCAATATAATTAAGATTGATCCCATAAATATATCTATTGTCTGAGGATTACCAACTCTTTGAGCTAAAATTTCTGGGGGTAAAAGTGGTAGATACAGAGCAGTTGATACTGCTAAAAACGCAAAAATATAGTCTAAAAAGTTGATATTCTGAAAAGTTAAAAAATTAAATTTAGGTTCATCAAATTGATCTTTTTTTTTTTTCCAATCAAAAAGAATAAAAACTAAACCAATAACATAAGAAATATGAATGCCTCTGTGTAAAACTTCTCGAACTAAGCCAAATCCAGAAGCCCAAAAATGGTAAACTGACATTGAAACTAACAAAGAAATAATAATTATATTTAGATTTGGTCCTAGTTTTCTAAATG
>CACKVD010000019.1 GCA_902603555.1 uncultured Pelagibacteraceae bacterium | reverse complement strand
ATTAAATTTTGATCTAATATTAACCATTTTTATTTTGTTTACTCTATTATTAAAAAAACTTATTTCTGTATTATCTTCAATACTTTTAAATAACTCATAAGCACCTTCTATCGACTGCGATGCACCCTGAGCAAATGATGGTGAAAAAGCAAAAAAAGCATCACCAATCATATGTATATTATTATTTTGTAATTTATAGAAATTTTCACTTATAAATACTGGAAATATTTTTAATTCTTTTAAATTATTTAAAAAATCTTTATTTTTTAAAGGAATTTTTTCTAAGACTTTTTTAATAAATAAATTATCACTGAATAGCGAATAATTTTTTTGTTCCTCTGTTGAAAGTTTGTATTTCATTATAGCTATAAAATTTAAGTCTCCTCTTGGGTTTACTGGATAAACTACGTGATGAAAATTTGAGCCAAAAAATAAAGCTATATTTTTATTATCTATGTTTTCAGGAGATTTGGTTAAGATGCCTCTAATTGCTAATGTGTTATTATATTTAGTTCTAACTTTGCTTTTAGAAATTAGACTTTTACTTTTTGAAAAAACTCCGTCAGAAATAATCAAATAATCACATTCTTTTATTTCATCATTTTCAAAATAAAGTATAATTTTTTTTTTTTGTTGATCTATTTTTGAAATATTACAACCAGTCTTTATCAAACTCTCTAAATCTCTTTTTAAAAAATTTACTAAAGATGATCTTTTTAAAGTAGTATACTTGCAGTCATTTGAATTGAATTTAGTAATATCTAATTCACATATTTTATTTGAGCTTATGTTTGAATAAAAATTAATTTTTTCGGGAGTGAATTTTTCTTCTTTTTGTAATTTTTCAAATCCAATTTTATTTAAAAGCTTAATACTATTTACTGATAATTGAACACCATAACCATCTTCAAGCGCTATGGAAGTATTTTTCTCATAAAGAGTAATTTGGTAATTAGGATTTTTTTTGAATAAATTAGCTATAAATAATCCAGAGATTCCAGCTCCAATGATAGCAATTTTTTTTATCAATATCCCTCTAAATATTTAACAATTTTTTTTGTAAAACTTGGCAAAATATAATTATTTAATTTTTTTTTATCAACCCAATAAGGTTCTTGAAATTCCCTGCTATTTTTTAAATATTTAATTTTAATATTCATGTTCATATTAGATAATTTAAAATTTAAGTTTTCATTAAAATTTTTTGGTTTAGATAATTCTTCCATAGGAAATATAGTTAAATTTCTTAAAAAATTGAACTTGGTATTTTTAATTAGTAAATATCTTTGATCTTTTTTGTAAACTTTTAAAAGAAAGTATTTGTCTATATTTTTTTTAATAATTTTTGTTAAATTAAAATCTTTCATTTGTAACGACTTACAATTATTTGATATAGGACATTGATTACATAGTGGATTTCTTGGTTTGCAAATTAATGCTCCTAACTCCATAAGTGCTTGCGCAAAATCACTAGATCTGGATGATATTCCAAATATAGATTTTTTTTTAATAAGGTTATCTTTTTGAATATCTTTCTTTTTTTTTAGATACAAATATCTTTTTAAAACTCTTTCTATGTTTCCATCTAATGGGATGTATGGCTTGTTAAAGGCTATAGCTAAAATTGCACTTGCGGTATAATTTCCTATACCGGGCAGTGATAACAAGTCTTCATAATTACTAGGTAGCTTTCCATTATAATGTTTAATAATTATTTGAGTAGTTTTTTTTAAATTTCTTACTCTTGAGTAATATCCAAGCCCTTCCCAAAGTTTTATCAATTTTTTATTATGAATTTTCGCTAAAGATTTAAGATCTGAGATATTTTTTATGAACCTATTAAAATACGGAATAACAGTTGCAACCTGTGTTTGTTGCAACATAAATTCACTCACAAGTGTGAAATACTGTCTTTTTTGTAAAGAAACATTTTTTCGCCATGGTAATGATCTTTTATTTAAATCATACCATTTAAGAATTTTTTTTGTTACTAATTGGTCTTTCATATGCAATTTAAAAAACATATTAAGCAGAGAAACAAAACCATTCAAGGTTTAAGATCCTTCAAAGATACTTTACCAAAAAATATTAAAAAGGTCATAAACAATAGGGGTAAAATTTATTCTGAAACATTAAATAACTGGAAATATATTGTTGGAGAAAATCTATTTAAAGTTTGTTATCCAAAATCCTTTAAAAACTCGAACAGATTCGGAGCTAGCACTTTGTTAATTATGGTTAAAAGAGGTCATGAAGTTGACTTGGAATACTCAAAAAAAAAGATTATAGATAATATGAACAGATATTTTTCAGATACTGTTGTTGAAAAACTTAAATTTTCAAGTTTTAGTGATGAAATAAAACCAAATTTTGAAAAAGATGTTTTTAAAACCAATGTGACAAATAACAAATATAAAAAAAAAGTTTATGATGTTAAGAATGAAAAAATTAAAAAATCTCTGCTTGAACTAACTAAAGTGTTTAAAAAAAAATGAAAAAAATAATTATAATTTACATTTTATTTTTTGTGTCAATTTCAAGTGTAAATGCAGAAATTAAAAGAATAATTTCCGGTAACCAAAATGCTAAGATTACAATTATTGCATATGAGTCTTTGACTTGTAGTCATTGTGCTAACTTTCACAAAGAAGTTTATCCGCAATTAAAAAAAGAATATATTGATACTGGGTTAGCTAAAATAGAATTTAGACATTTTCCTTTAGATATAGCTGCGTTAAATGCTTCAAAAATTTCTCAATGTAAAGATGGGCAAAATTTAGAAATTTTAGAAAGATTATATTCAAATCAACAAGAATGGGTAAAGGGCAAAACAATAGAGGAAATTAATAATAATCTCAAAAAATTTATTGAAAAGGAAGGATTTAAAATAAATTTTGATGAATGTATTAATAACAAAGAAATAGAGGACTTTGTATTAAATGATAGAATCGAAGGTTCAAAAAAATTTGAGATAAATGCTACTCCTACGATAATAATTAATAACAAAAAGTTTGAAAAATCTCTCAATTATAAAAATTTAAAAAAATCGCTAGAAAAACTGATATAAGTTAGCACATGGAGTTTAAAAAAATCCAACTTAATGGGTTTAAATCTTTTGCTGATAAAACCAACTTTTTAATCGAAGATGGTTTGACTGGAATTGTTGGTCCAAATGGATGTGGAAAATCGAATATTGTAGAATCTCTTAGATGGGTAATGGGAGAGACATCTGCTAAAAGTATGAGAGGTTCCGGAATGGAAGATGTAATATTTTCTGGTACATCTAACAAAACTTCTAAAAATATTGCAGAAGTTACAGTCACAATCGCTAACAACAATAATGAAGGTCCTATTCAATTTAAAGAACTAGAAGAGGTAAATGTTAGAAGAAAGATAGAAAAAGATAAAGGTTCAAAATTTTATATAAATGATAAAGAAGTAAGAGCAAGAGATACCCAAATGTTTTTTGCAGACCTCTCAACAGGTGCTCACTCTCCATCTATGATCAGTCAAGGTCGTATTGGTGCATTAGTTACTGCAAAACCAACTGATAGAAGAGCGATTTTAGAGGAAGCGGCTGGAATATCAGGTTTGCACGTTAGAAGACATGAAGCTGAATTAAGATTAAGTGCAGCAGAAAGTAATTTAAAAAGAGCAGATGAATTAAGAAGACAACAGGAAAAACAATTGTCAAATCTGCAAAAACAAGCTGAAGAAGCAACAAAATACAAAAATATCTCTGATGAAATCAAAAAAATAGAGGCAGGTTTATATTATTTAAAACTAATTGAAATAGATAAAGAAATTAATATTGAAAATGAAATTAATACTGAGGCTGAAAGTGAAGTAAGTGGTTTTAATGAAAAAATTTCAGAGCTTGAAAGTTCAATTAAGTCTGAAACAAATAAAGTTACACCATTAAGAGAAAAAAATATTGAGAATCTCTCAAAAATACAAAGGCTTAACCTTGAGCTTCAAGGTTTAGATGAAGAGAATACAAGAATTCAAGATGAAATAACGAATATAAAAAAATCTCTTCAAACATTTGATGAAGACATTAATAGAGAAAACGGAATTGTCATTGACGCCAATTCTAATGAAAAAAGACTTAAAGAAGAGAAAAGTGAACTTATAGAGATTGACTCAAAATACTACGAAACTGAAAAAAGCTCTAATAAAGACTTAGATGATGCTAAAAATAGATTAAGTTTTGAAATAAATAAGATTAAAGATCTTATAAATTCTCAAAAAAAAAGATGAAGCGATAAATGCTCTTGATAATTGTAAAATGATAATTGAAGAATATGCAGATAGTTTTAGTAAAAATCAGAATATTAAAAAAGAGTCAATTAAAAGAAATGAAAGAATTAGCATAATAGAGAAAGAAATAGAAAGTTGGAAAAATTTATTATTAAACTCTAAAAAAATGGTAACTGAGCTAACTGAAAGAAAAAATAAGTTAAATTCTCAATTAGAAAGTTTAGATAATCAACCAAAATTACAAGCTGAAAAAAAAGGTCAAATTTCTGAAGGACTTAGAATTTCTGAAGAAGAAAAAAATGAAAATGAAAATATTATTAATTCGACAGATGAGAAAATAGAAAGTTTAAGATTCAAATTAAATGAGATTCAAGAACAATCAATTCAAATCAGAGAGAGAAAAGCAAGTTCTGGTGCTACGGTTGAGGGTCTCAAGAAACGAAAAAGTGATCTAGTTGATCGGATTAATTCAGAGCTTAACTTAGATGAAACAAATATTTTAGAAAATTCAAATCTTTTTGGGAAAGAAGAGCTACCAGATGCTATAAATCAAGAAGATTTACTAGACAAGAAAAAACAGGAAAGAGAAAAATTAGGCTCAGTAAATTTAAAGGCTGATGAAGAAACAAATAAATATGAAACAGAAATAAAAAAAATGGAGAAAGATCGAGCTGATTTAGTTACAGCAATAGTTAAATTGAAAGAAAGTATTAATGAACTTAATCAAAAAGGAAGAGAAAGACTAATTGAGGCTTTTGATAAAGTTAACAGGAAGTTTAATGAGGTATACACAAAATTATTTAATGGTGGAAATGCCAAACTAGAGTTGATTGACTCGGATGATCCACTCGAAGCTGGTCTAGAAATGCTAGTTAGTCCACCTGGTAAAAGACTACAATCTATAACCTTGTTATCTGGAGGGGAACAAGCTTTAACTGCACTGTCATTAATTTTTGCAGTTTTTTTAACTAATCCTTCACCAATCTGTGTGCTTGATGAGGTTGATGCTCCATTAGATGATGCTAATGTCACTAGATTTTGCAGTCTCCTTGAAGAGCTTGCAAAAATTACAAATACTAAATTTATAATAGTTACCCATCATGCTTTCACAATGTCTAAAATGAATAGGCTTTATGGTGTTACTATGCCTGAAAAAGGTATAAGCCAATTAGTTGCCGTTGACTTACAAAAAGCAGAAAGTATGGTCGCTTAACTACTAAAGATAAAATGCCCAAGGATCCATTTAAAACTCGCTTAGAGATTGCAAAAAAGAAGATATTGAGGAGAGATTTAGATAATAAAAAAGACAATCCAACCCCAATTGGCACTGCTTTTAAGCTTAGTACAGAACTAGTATCTGCTGTAGCTGTAGGGACAATTATTGGGTTTATTTTAGACAAGACCTTTGGTACTAAACCCTGGTTAATTTTAATATTTTTTTTTGTAGGGGTGGTTGCTGGTATTACCAATGTGATTAAGTCTGCAAAAAAAATGCAAAAATAAATATAGGCTTATGGCAGCAAACCCGATGACACAATTTGAAGTTTATAGGATTGGTCCTGTAATAAAAATAGGTTCTTTTGATATTTCTTTTACAAATGCAAGTTTGTTTATGGTTATTAGTTCATTAGCAATATTAATTATTTTTAATTTAGGTTCCAAAAAAAATTCAATGCTTCCAAATAAAATTCAGCTTTTGGCTGAACTTAGTTATGCATTTGTCTCTAAGATGATAAGTGATACAGCGGGCTCAAAAGCAAAACCTTATTTTTCATTCATATTTTCATTATTTATGTTTGTTCTTTTTTGTAACATGTTTGGTATGATACCGTATACTTTTACAGTCACTAGTCATATAATTGTAACTTTTATACTTGCAGCTTTTATTTTTATTGGAGTAACAATTATAGGTTTTATGAAGCATGGTTTTGGCTATTTAAAACTATTTGTTCCTAGCGGGGTTCCGATTGTTTTACTTCCATTAATAGTGATTATAGAAATTATCTCATACTTAAGTCGACCTATTAGCTTATCTGTTAGACTTTTTGCTAACATGATGGCGGGTCATACAATGATGAAAGTTTTCGGAGGCTTCGTAATAAGTCTCGGAATAGTCGGTGGATGGCTTCCACTGAGTTTTTCGGTTGCCCTAACTGGTTTGGAGATCTTAGTTGCTTTTCTTCAAGCATACGTTTTTGCAATCTTAACCTGCATCTATTTAAATGATGCATTAAATTTACACCATTAATTAACATAGGAGGATATAATGGAATTAGAAGCAGCAAAAATGATCGGAGCAGGATTAGCGGCAATCGCCCTAGCTGGTGCCGGGGTTGGTATTGGAATAATATTTGGTAACTATTTATCAGGTGCTATGAGAAATCCATCTGCAGCACAAAAACAATTTCCTAATTTGCTTTTAGGTTTTGCCCTTGCAGAAGCAACAGGATTGTTCGGATTGGTAGTAGCGTTAATCATTCTTTTTGCATTTTAGATTAATGATTAAAAAAATATTTTTTCAGTTAATATTTTTTAATTTCTTTTTTGTAAAAGAAGTTTTTGCAGCTGAAAGCGGAGGTATGCCTCAATTAAATCCGGAGTTTTGGATTTCTCAAATATTCTGGCTTACACTTACATTTGGTGTTTTATATATAGTTTTATCAAAACTCATTTTACCAAAAATAAGTGCTAATTTAGAATTAAGAAAATCTCAAATACAAGAAAATATTGAGGCGGCTGAAAAACATAGGGAAAGTAGTGAGTCCAAACTAAAAGAGTTCGAAAATATCATTCAAAAAAGTAAACTTGATGGAAAAAATATTTTTAAAGATGCAAGAGACAAAGTTTTTAAAGATATAAATTCTAAAAAAGATATTTTAGAGAAACAAATTGATGATGAAATAAAAAAAGTTGAACAAGAAATTATGGTTCTTAAAAAAAGTGCTCCTGAAAAGATCAATAAAATTGCGATTGAAACCTCTTCTGAGTTAGTTAAAAAATTAATTGGAGCCGAAGTGAACAATAGTAGTATCTCAGCAATTATTGAGGATTTATCAAAAAGAAATGGAAATAAATATTATGGTAATTGATGCAACTTTTTGGGTAGCGGTTTCATTTATTATTTTTTTTGGAGGTCTAATTTATTTAAAAATACCACAAAAAATTAATGAGATACTTAATAAGTTAATCTCAGATATTAAAAATGAAATTGATGAAAGTGAAAAATTAAGAGCTGAAGCTAAAAATTTGTTGGATAATGCTCAACAAAAATTAGACACTGCGCAAGCTGTAAGCAATGAAATATTAGATCAGGCTAAAAAAGACAGTGATAAATTAATAATTGATCTTAACGAAAAATTTCATAACTCATCAGAGATTAAAAAAAATCTAGCTGAAAATAAAATAAGTCAGATGAAAGAGGCGGCAATAAAAGAAATTAAAGATGCTTCTATAAAAATAACAGTAGATTCAGTGAAAAAAATCATCTCAACATCAGTTGATAAATCTAAACTTGATGGACTGTTTAAAAAAAATTTAGATGAAACTAAAGAAGAGTTAAAAAAAATAAACTCATAATACGCTTACATTTTTTTTAAAAAAACTATAAATTATTGAAATGAATTCTGTTGTAATAGGCTCAGGTTTTGGAGGTATAGCTGCTGCTCTTCGTTTAAAAGCTAAAGGTCATAAGGTAACTTTAATTGAAAAACACTCAGATCTTGGAGGTAGAGCAAGAGTATTTAAAAAAAATGGTTTTACTTATGATGGTGGCCCTACGGTAATTACTGCACCCTATTTAATTAATGAATTGTTTGAATTATTCAAAAAAAATCCAAAAGACTATATCAAGCTTTCTCCACTCAAGATTTGGTATCAATTTGTTTTTGAAGACAATTCAAAATTTAATTACTCGGGTAATGAAACTGAGATGAAAAAACAAATTGGGGAAATAAATATAGATGATATCGAAGGGTATGAAAAATTAGTTAATTTTACAAAAAAAATTTTTGATAAAGGCTTCACTGAGCTTGCGGATGTTCCTTTTAATAAACCCTTAGTTATGATGCGGCAACTGCCAGCGCTTTTAAAACTTAAAAGTTACAAATCAGTTTATTCGTTAGTTTCATCTTATATAAAAAATGAGAAACTTAGAAGAATGTTAAGTATGCACCCTCTCTTAGTTGGAGGTAATCCATTCACAACAACTTCTATTTATGGATTAATTTTATATTTAGAAAAAAAATGGGGAATACATTATTCAATGGGCGGAACAGGAAACATAATAAAAGGTTTTGAAAAACTAATGAATGAAGTTGGCATAGAAATAATTAAAGGTCATGAAGTAGCAAAAATTACAACTAATAATAATAAAATAACTGGTGTTCAACTAGATAATCAAACTAGTATTGAAACTAATAATGTTATTTGTAATGCTGACCCACCTGCCGTTTATGAAAAGATGTTAAATGGAAACGCAAATAATTCTCTCATGTTTAAATGGAAAAAAAATAGAATGGAATATTCTATGGGGTTATTTGTTTACTACTTTGGAACCAAAAAAACTTATTCTGATATTGAACATCATACAATTAAATTTGGCACCAAATATAAAGAACATCTTGATGATATATTTGAAAATAAAAAATTGAACAACGATATAAGTTATTATCTTCATAGACCTTCTGCTACTGATAAATCTATGGCTCCTCCAGGGCATGATTGTTTTTATGTTTTGGTTCCGGTCCCAAATAATCAGTCAAAAATTGATTGGAAAATTGAAGGTGAAAATATGAAAAATTTAGTGATAAATAAGATGGAAAAAGATTTGATGCCAGAGCTTAGAAAAAACATTGTTGAAGATTTTTATCTAACACCAGATTATTTTGAAAAAGATTTAAATACCAAATATGGTTCTGGTTTTTCAATCCAACCAAAATTTTCACAATCAGCTTATTTTAGATTTCATAATAAATCTGAGATTTATGATGGACTATATTTTGTAGGAGCCGGTACTCATCCAGGGGCTGGTGTACCAGGAGTACTTTCATCGGCAAAAGTATTAGATAAAATTTTATAATGTCTAATAAAAGTTATTTATCTTTGTATGCCAAGTCATTCAGTTGGGCTGGTTTTTTTTTACCTAAAGAAACTTTAAAAAAATGTTCAGCTTTATATGATTTTTGTAGAGTCGCAGACAATATTGCAGATGATAATGACGAAGTAAAAAATAAAAAGAAAAAATTTGATCAATTTGAAAGTGATTTTAATAAAAAAAACTTTGATGATCCTATTATCAAAAATATGTGGGATCTTATTGAAGAGTTCAACATATCTTTGAAAATTGTTCAAGATTTATTAATTGGAATTGAGTCAGATATTAAAGATAAAGTTGAACTAAATTCAAAAAAAAATCTGTTAATTTACTCTTACAGGGTAGCTGGGACTGTTGGGTTGATGATGGCAAAAATTCTAAAAGTTAATAAAAAAAGTTCACTAATGTCAGCTATTGATCTTGGAATTGCAATGCAACTTACTAATATATCAAGAGATGTAATTGAAGATTCAAAAAATAATCGTTTTTATATAGAAAAAAATTTTGAGGAAATTTCGTCAACTATCAATCTTGCTGATACTTTTTATGAAAATTCATTTTATTCAATTAAAGATATACCGATGAGTTTCCGTTTTTCTATTTTGGTTGCTAGAAGGATTTATAGAAAAATAGGACATAAGATTTTAAGCAAAAAAAATTTCGAAAATTATCAAAATTCTGGAAAGATATACGTTTCAATTACAGA
>CACKVD010000018.1 GCA_902603555.1 uncultured Pelagibacteraceae bacterium | reverse complement strand
TGAACTATGGTTGTGGTTACAAAATCGCGAATAATTCTGAAAATTATAATTTTAAAATAAATAATTATGAAGTATCAGGTGAAAAAAAAATTAATAATCTTCTCGAGAGAAACTTTATCAGATTTCAAAATAATGAAAATTCCCCTATAATTTTTGACCTAATTTCAAGTTCAAAAATGATGAAATCTACAACATCAAAGGATTCATCAGGAAACGTATTAACTTACAAATTGGAAATAATAATTGAATTAGAAGTGTTTGAAAATAATGATTTATTAAACAAAATTTCTTTTACCGAAAACACCGATTATAACAATGTTGATAGTAAATTTGAGTTAAAACAATATGAAGATATATTATTACAAAATTTAACTGATCAAATTATAATTCAAGTTAATAACTATTTAAGTTCCATTAAATGATTTTTAAATCATTTGAATTCAAAAAAATTGATATTAAAAATCATAACTTTTACCTCTTTTATGGTGAAAATGATGGTTTAAAAAGAGAATTAATCAATGAAAATTTTAAAAAAATATTTAAGGATAATGTTTCCTATTATGAAGAAAATTATATTTTACAAAATCTAACAAATTTTTTTGATGAAATACTTACGAAATCTTTTTTTGAAAATGAAAAAATAATAATAATTTCTGACGCAAGTAATAAGATAATTGATACAATTCAAGAATTAATAGAAAAAAAAATTGATGATATTTACATAATTTTATTAAGTAATAAATTGGATAAAAAATCTAAATTAAGATCATTATTTGAAAAAGATAAGAAGCTAATTTGTGTTCCTTTTTACTCCGATAACTACCAATCATTATTTTATATTGTTAGTAATTTTTTTAAGAAAAGAAATATTTCAGTATCACAAGAAATTTTGAATATCATGATTGATAGAGCTAACGGTGAAAGACAAAATCTTTTAAATGAATTGGAAAAAATTGAAAGTTTTTTAATCGGTAAAACAAAAATTATTCTTGAGGATATATTAAAATTAACAAATATGTCAAAGAATTCAAATCATTCTGAACTCGTTGATTATTGCCTAGCAAAAAATGAAAAAAAACTTTTAAGTTTTATTAATGAAAATCATTTTTCAAATGAAGATACGATCATAATAATAAGAATGTTTCTCTCTAAAGCTAAAAGATTGTTAAAAATAAATAATGAGGTTGATTTAAAAAACAATATTGATGCAGTTATTACAACATTTAAACCGCCAATTTTTTGGAAAGATAAAGATACAGTAAAGCAACAAGCGATAAATTATTCAACTAAAAACACTGAATTGTTAATACGCGATATAAATAAAACTGAACTTCAAATTAAAAAAAACTACAATAATTCAATTAATATTCTGCTAGATTTTATGCTTCAAGAGAGTAAACAGATCAATAGTAAGATTTAATAATATCAATGATTTTATTTAATTGATCATTATCATGATAAGAAAAAGTTATTGTACCTTTATTTTTCTTAACATTTTTAATCAAAACATTTAAACCAGTTTTTTCTGAAATTATTTGTTCAAGATTTTTAATGTTCGGATCCTTAAAAGATTTTATTTGGTTTGGTTTTTTTTTAAAAATTTTAACAAAATTTTCTGTCTGTCTGACTGATAGTTTTTTTTCAATAATTTTATTAGCAATAAATAAGGCATTATCTAATCCTACTAGAATTTTTGCATGTCCTGAAGTTAATTTTTTTTCTTCAATGAATTTTAAGATTTCCGCTGGTAGGTTAAGTAACCTTAGTGAATTAGTAATATAACTTCTGCTTTTACCAATAAATTTTGATACTTTTTCTTGATCATAAGAAAATTCATCTATCAACCGCTTGTATCCTTGTGCTTCCTCTAAAGGATTTAGATCATGCCTTTGAACGTTTTCAACAATTGCAAATTCAAGAGATTTTAAATCATCTGCTTCCGTAACAACTACAGGAATATCATGGAGGCCTGCTTTTCTCGCTGCTAACCATCTTCGCTCACCAGCAATAATTTCATATTTTGCATTTTGAGATTTTGATTGCCTTACTATAATTGGTTGGATAACTCCTCTTTCTTTAATTGAATTAGTCAAATCCCCTAAGTTCTCTTCTTCGAAATTTTTTCTTGGTTGATATTTGTTAGGAACAATATCACTCAAAGATAATTTATTTGTATATCTCTCTACTTTTGTTTCTCCAATCAAAGAAGAAAGGCCCCTACCTAATCCTTTTTTAATTTTTGAATTCACTAAGCTGCACTCCCCACTTTGTTCTCCTGACTCATAAATTCATCTGTAAAATTGTAGTATGATCGACTGCCAGGACAACTTTTATCATATATTAAAACTGGTACACCGTGAGATGGAGCCTCTGATAATCTTACATTACGCGGTATTACAGTTTTATAAACTTTTTCTTTAAAATAACCTCTTGCCTCTTGCTCTACTTGAGATGATAATTTATTTCTTCTATCATACATGGTCAAAAGAATACCTTGAATCTCTAATTTAGGATTTAAGTTTACTTTAATTCTCTCAATTGTTTTCATTAATTGAGTTAAGCCTTCAAGTGCAAAAAATTCTGTCTGTAAAGGCACTAGAAGTGAATTTGAAGAGACTAAAGCCATTACAGTTAAAAGACTTAGAGACGGGGGACAATCTATAAGGACATAATCGTATAACGGTCTAGAATCGTTTAAATACAAGGCTAATTTAGTCTTCAGAATGAATGCTCTTTCACTATCTCCAGCTGTTTCAACCTCTAACCCAGATAAATCGACATTAGAAGTAATTAAATCTAAATTTTTAAAACTTGTTTTTTTAATTACATTCGAAACTGAGGTTGTCCCATTTAAAATTCCATAAATGGTTTGGTCTGATTGCTCTGTATTAGATAATCCTAAACCAGTTGTAGCATTTCCTTGAGGATCCAAATCAATTACTAAAATTTTTTTACCTTGTTGTGATAATGCTGATGCTAAATTGATAACTGTTGTTGTTTTCCCCACTCCACCTTTTTGATTTATTATTGATATTATTTTCATGAAATTTTTTTTTTAATTTTTTTAATATTTAATATAAATGACTCATCACTAGTTAAACTTTTTTTTTCTTCATAATCTAAATCCCACTCTTTAAGTGAATCATTTAAAATTTTTCTTCCTTTTCTCCCCATGAACAAGATTATGTTTTTATATTTTCTAAAATTTTGATTTACTAAATCAAGAATTACTGGCATTGGTTTAAAAGCTCTGGACATTATTGTTCCTGTTTCAATATTTTTAACGGTAAAAACATCTTTTTGAATTACATCAGTGTTCAAATTTAACTTTTTTGAAACTTCCTTTAAAAAAACACACTTATGATAGCTTTTTTCATATAGGTTAATTTTCATGTCATTTTTTAATTTTTTCATGACAATAGCAACTATAAGACCAGGCATACCTCCTCCAGTTCCTAAATCTGAGGTTGTATTACTATTTAAATCAACAAAATCAATGATTTGCGCTGAATCAATTATATGTCTCTCTCTTATTCCCTCTTTTTCGAAAATTCCTCTGCTTATTAGGTTAATTTCTTTGTTTTTTTCTTGTATCATAGATATTAAGCTTTCAAGCTCATTACAAGTTTCACGTGAAACATTCAAGTTCGATATTTTAGAATAAGAATTTAAAATTTGATTATCCATTAAGCTATATGCTTAATAGACCTTCTTTTAACGTGTGACAACAAAATATATACAGCTGCAGGAGTAATTCCATCAATTCTGAGGGCCTGGCCCATCGTTTTAGGCCTAATTAGCTTAAATTTAGCTTTTACCTCATTAGATAGTCCAGAGAATTGGTCATAATCAATATTATCAGGAATAGATAAATTCTCATCCCTCTTAAAAGCAAGAATATCGGCTTTTTGCTTTTTTAAATATCCTCTATAATGCGAGTTAATTTCAATCTGCTCATCAATATCAGAACCATGATCTAAAATTTCAGGCCATATATCTCTAATTTTATTCATATTAACGGATCTTTGAGTTAAAATTTCTTCAGCGGATCGAAACACACCATCTTTTGCTATTTTAATTCCAAATTTCTCAGCTTTAGATGGGGAAATATTTAAATTAACCATTTGCATTGAGATTTTACTTAATTTTTCGAATTTATCCTCAAATATCTCTTTTCTAATGTCAGAAATTAATCCAATATTAATTCCTTTGTGAGTAAGTCTCAGGTCAGCATTATCTGATCTTAGACTTAATCTATATTCAGCTCTAGATGTAAACATTCTATAGGGCTCAGCAACGCCCTTCGTTACTAAATCATCTATCATTACTCCAATATAGGCATCTGATCTATCAAGGATAAAAGGCTCCATTTTTTTAAGTGAGAGGGCAGCATTGATCCCAGCTACAAGCCCTTGGGCTGCGGCCTCTTCGTATCCTGTAGTTCCATTGATTTGACCTGCAAGGTATAAATTTTTTATTTTCTTTGTCTCCAGTGTTAAAAAAAGTTCTCTAGGATCAATATAATCGTATTCTATAGCATATCCAGGACGTATTACCCTAACATTTTCTAAACCACTGATATTATTGAGTATTTCGTGTTGCACAACCTCAGGTAGAGATGTTGATATACCATTTGGGTAAATTGTATGATCATTAAGGCCCTCAGGCTCTAAAAATATCTGATGTCTAGTTTTGTCGGCAAATTTTACAATCTTATCTTCTATTGAAGGACAATATCTTGGACCAACACCCTGTATGCTACCAGAGTACATTGCACTTTTAGATAAATTCTTTTCAATAATCTTATGAACCTTTTCATTAGTATAGGTCATAGAGCACGATACTTGTTTGTTTAGATTTTTTTTTGTTAAGAAAGAAAAAAAATAAGGATCGTCATCTGCAAATTGTTTTTCCAATTTTTCGAAATTAATAGTTCGAGAATCTAACCTTGGTGGAGTCCCAGTTTTTAGTCTACCTATTTTAAAATTATATTTCTCTAACTGTTCACTTAAACCAGTGCTCGGCTTTTCATTAAATCGACCAGCGGGAGTTCTTTCATCACCAATATGTATCAAACCGTTTAAAAATGTGCCCGTTGTAAGTATTAATTTGTTACAACTTATATTATTACCTTTTGAAGTTAAAAATCCACTTATTTCATTATTATTAAAAATAAACTTAATTACAGGATCTGAAAAAATGCTTAAATTACAGTAGTTTACAAGTTTTTCTTGCATAAATTTACGATAGAGCGATCTATCAGATTGAGTTCTAGGACCTCTTACTGCTGGACCCCTACTTCTGTTTAACAGTCTAAATTGTATTCCAGACTTGTCAGCTACCTCACCCATAACTCCATCTAAAGCATCAATTTCTCTTACCAGATGACCTTTCCCTAAACCACCTATGGCAGGATTGCATGACATTTCTCCTATAGTATTTTTATTGTGAGTGAATAGGGCAGTGTTAATTCCAAGTCGTGCAGATGCTGCTGCTGCCTCACAACCTGCATGCCCTCCACCGATTACAACCACATCAAAAGATAAATCTTTTTTCATGATGTAAATTTATATTCGATTAAAATATTTACAAGATTTGTGTTTTTTTTCTTAAATAAGGTATATTTATCAACGAAAATAGGAAAAAAGAACCTAAAAATCCAGCTAAATTGCTATTATTTTCCAATACAAAAATCGTTGAAAATACTGCCTAATATCTCCTCTACATCAACTTTTCCAACAATCATGCCTAAATGTCTGGTTGCTAATCTCAAATCCTCAGCTGCTTTGTCGAAATCCTTTTTATCATTTTTATGTGAAAAATTTTTTAAATGATCTGCGCATTGTACTAAATGTTGTCTGTGTCTTTCTCGAGTGATTAAAATATCTTCCTCAGTTAAGAATTTATTTTTTAAGTTGTTTTTAATTTTTAAAATTAACTCATCAATATTTGAATTATCTTTTAATGATATTAATACGTGGTTGAGGTTAAGAGTTTTTGTATCTAATTTTTCTTCTAGAAGATCTGCTTTATTAACAACTAAAATAGCATCATTTTTCAGTAAATCATTCAAAAAACCGCTTAAATCAATGTTTTTAGCATCAACTACTACTAATTTTAAATCAGCATTTTCAGCTTTTTTAAGAGATAACCTTATTCCTTTTTTTTCTATTTCATCTTTTGAGTTTCTTATACCTGCTGTATCAGAAATAATAACTGGATAGCCATCAATATTTAAGTGTGCTTCGATAACATCTCTTGTTGTTCCTGCTATTTCAGAAACTATAGCCACTTCTCTATTTGATAAATTATTTAGCAAACTAGATTTACCTGCATTTGTTGGACCCACAATAGCAATTTTAAAACCTTCACGAATTATTTCACCAACTTTTTGGTCATCCAAAATTTTTTCAATTTCATTCAAAACGTTTGAAGAATCTTTTTTTATTTTTTTTAAATTATCTTCAGGTAAGTCTTCTTCCGGGAAATCTATTTTAGCTTCAACATAAGATAAAAGTTTTAATAATTTTTCTCTTAGCTCATTAAATTTTTTAGAAGACTGTCCTTTCATAATATTAATGGCCTGCAATCTTTGAATTTCAGTTTCAGCAGATATTAAATCTGCTATACTCTCAGCTTTTAGCAAATTAATTTTTCCATTTTGGAAAGCTAGCTTTGTAAACTCACCAGGTTCAGCAAATCTACAGTTCTTTATTTTGGATATTTCATTTTGAACCGCTAAAATAACAGCTTTGCCCCCGTGTATATGAATTTCAGCAATATCCTCTCCTGTGTAGCTCTCAGGCCCAGGAAACCATATTATTATTCCTTCATCTATAAGCTCAGAAGTGTTGATATTGTTTATTTTTCTAAGGGTCGCCATTCTTGGCTCTGGAATTTTTTTCCCTGTGAGCAATTTTATTACATTTGATGCTTCTGGCCCTGAAATTCTTATTACCGCTACGCCAGATATACCTGGTCCTGATGATAAAGCGAAAATAGTCATTTAACATTATAACTTGAAATTTCTACCACTGTAAAACTGAATCTTATTTTTTCAATATTTTTTCAAAAGCACTTGTTAAATCTTTGGTAAAATTGCCTGTGTCAAATAAAGGTGAGCTTAAAACTTTTTGTCTTAAAGATGATCTTAAATTTGAAAGTTTGGTTTTATTCTGCAAAGAAACAGATTTATTGTAATATTCATCTAAGTTATCAGCAATAAAATCATTTAATCCTAAATTGGTATTTATACTTTCACCACAACGAGAATTCATATTAAACCCTTTTAAAGTTAACACCGGAACGCCCATAAGGTAAGATTGAAAGGATGTTGTTACACCAGTATATGGGAAGGTATCCAGTGCGAGATCAATCTTATAGTAGTCCTTCATAAATTCATCACTTTTAGATTTCTTTAAAAAAATAATTTTTTTTAAGTCTGCATTTTCATTCTCAAATCTCTTTAGCAAATTATCATATATTTCTTTATTGTATCCTCCTGAATTTTTTAAATATAATTCGCAGTTTGAATTATTAATTATTTTTGACCAGACTTTAATCACATCATCAGAAATTTTTTTGAAGCTATTGAAAGAACCAAATCTAAAAATGCCACTTTTTTTAAATGGTAAGTCGTTAATCTCAGGTAGATTTTCAGGTTTTGACATAGCATTCCAAATTTTGGGCATATAAATAATTTTTTCTTTGTAATATTTTTCTTCATTTTTTTTAATGAGGTTTTTATCTGCAATTAGGTAATCCATATTCTTTATGCCTAATGAATTATTATACCCACACCAACTGATTTGTTTTTTTGCTGACCTAGCTGCAAAAATATTTAGTCTATTCCCAAAAGTGAAACCATTTAAATCAATCAGTATATCTAAATTTAATGACCTAACAAAGTTAATTAGTTTTTCATCATTATAGTCAATAATATCATACCATTCATCAAATTGATTTTGATAAAATTTTGTTATTACTTCATGGTGTCTTTTTAATTCAAGATTACTTAATCCTACGATATGAAATTTTTTTTTATCTATTTTTTTAATAATATCTTTTAGAAAAAAATTTACTGAATGGTCTCTAAAATCTCCAGAAAGAAAACCTATCTTCAATTTTTTATTCAAAGATGTATTATCATCATAAGTTGAAAATTTAGAATATTTTTCAAATACATCACCTAATTTAATACACTCACTATAATAATCTTTTTGATTAATATTAGACGGATAATTCATTGATGCTAAATATGTTAATCTACCACCATCAATTGTAGATATTGGATTTAAATCTATTAATTTTTTAAAAAATTTAACTGATAAATTCATGTTATCTAACTGAAAATAGGTTCTTGCTAATCCTTCAACCACCTTTGGATCTTTTTTATTACTCTTATAGAAATCAAGAAGATGTGGTAAAACATAACTACATATCTCTGCTTTAAGACTTGATAGTATAAGATTATATAATGCTTCTAAATTAGATTTATCTTTTGAATAAATCTTTTCAAAAATAATTGATGCTTTAAGAAAATCATCCTTTTTTGAATTAAGATTTAAAACCTTTGAACCTGCATATGCCATCTTTAAGTAAGTGGGTAAATCTTCGATTGGTGCTAGTTTTTCTACTTGGGATTCAAATTTAGAATAATTTTTAATCTCAAATAATCTTTTGAGTTTTTTTTTTTGATCTTGATTAAGATCAACTTTCATTACTAAGCAGGTTTATTCATTGAGTTAAAAAACTCAGAATTATTTTTTGTGTCTTTTAATTTTGAGCTAATAAATTCAATTGCATCCATTGTTCCCATTGGGGCTATAATTCTTCTTAAAACATTCATTTTTTGAAGATCATTCTTGTCAAAAAGAAGCTCTTCTCTTCTTGTTCCAGATTTTGTTATGTCTATAGCTGGATAAATTCTCTTATCAGCAATTTTTCTATCAAGAACTGTTTCACTATTACCTGTCCCTTTAAATTCCTCAAATATCACCTCATCCATTCTACTACCTGTGTCTATTAGTGCTGTAGAAATAATTGTTAAAGAACCACCTTCTTCAATATTTCTTGCTGCACCAAAAAATCTTTTTGGTCTTTGAAGAGCGTTCGCATCAACACCACCTGTTAATACTTTTCCAGAACTAGGTATAACAGCGTTGTAGGCTCTTCCCAATCGAGTAATAGAATCAAGCAAAATAACTACATCTTTTTTATGCTCGGTTAATCTTTTAGCTTTTTCAATAACCATCTCTGCTACCGCGACATGTCTTTGAGCAGGCTCATCAAAAGTAGAACTTATAACTTCTCCTTTAACTGTCCTTTGCATGTCAGTAACCTCTTCGGGTCTTTCATCAATTAATAAAACAATTAAATAACATTCTGGATAATTTTTAGCTATCGAATTAGCTATGCTTTGTAATATCATAGTTTTACCAGCTTTTGGTGGCGAAATGATAATTGATCTTTGACCCTTTCCTATTGGACTTACTAAATCTATTAATCTTGGGGTTAAATCTTGTTTCTTTTCAGGTTTTGTTATTTCTACTTCCATGACCAGTTGCTTGTCTGGATAAAGTGGGGTTAAGTTATCAAATGCTATTTTATGCCTAGATTTTTCTGGTTCTTCAAAGTTTATTTTACTTACCTGAAGTAAAGCAAAGTATCTTTCACCCTCTTTAGGTGCTCTCACTGGTCCTTCTACTGTATCGCCAGTTCTTAAACCAAATTTTCTAATTTGACTTGGGCTAACGTAAATATCATCTGGACCAGGTAGATAGTTTGACTCCATTGCTCTTAGGAAACCAAAACCATCTTGTAAAAGTTGTAATACACCCGCACCAGTAATTTCTTCTTTTTCAGCTACCTTTTTTAAAATAGCAAAAAGAATTTCTTGTTTTCTTAAGGTGCTAGCATTTTCTATACCAAGCTCTTCTGCTTGAGTAATAAGCTGTTCAGACGATTTTAGTTTTAGTTCTTGAATGTTCATGATTTGAGATTATTAAGGACTTAATAAGTTCCATCAATATATATACTATTTAAAATTATTCAACCCTAGA
>CACKVD010000017.1 GCA_902603555.1 uncultured Pelagibacteraceae bacterium | reverse complement strand
AGGTTTTCACGTAAATTTTTTTGAAGTCCTGCGGGAATTTCTTCACTAAATAGCTCTAAAAAAAATTCTGCCATTTTAAATTTGAGTATCAATCCAGATTGCTGCAGCTGACTTTGTTATCTCTCTTATTCTTCCAATATATTCTGCTCTTTGGGCAACGCTAATAGCTCCACGTGCATCTAGTACATTAAATACATGACTCGCTTTTAAACATTGATCATAAGCTGGTAAAGATATTTTCTTTTCAACTAATAGTTTTGCCTCACTTTCAAACATATCAAACATTTTAAAAAGATTTTCTATATTTGCATGTTCAAAATTATATGCAGAAAATTCCTTCTCTGATTGGTGAAAAACATCTTTATATTTAATATTTTCATTATTCCAAATTAAGTCATAAACATTTTTTTTCTGTTGCGTAAACATGCAAATTCTTTCTAAACCATATGTTATTTCCACTGAGACAGGTTTGCATTCAAAACCGGCCATTTGTTGAAAATATGTAAATTGAGTTATTTCCATTCCATCACACCATACTTCCCAACCGAGTCCAGCAGCTCCTAAAGTTGGACTTTCCCAATCATCTTCAACAAATCTAATATCATGATTTTTATGATCTATGCCAATTACGGATAAACTATTTAAATATAATTTTTTTATATTTGATGGCGAAGGTTTAATTATTACCTGAAATTGATAATAGTGCTGAAGTCTATTTGGATTGTCTCCATATCTTCCATCAGTTGGTCTTCGTGATGGCTGTACATATGCTGCCTTCCATGGTTTGGGTCCAAGAGACCTTAAAGTAGTTGCAGGATGAAATGTGCCCGCTCCAACTTCCATATCATAAGGCTGTAAAATTATACATCCATGTTTATTCCAAAACTTTTGTAAATTTAAAATTGTATCTTGAAAAGATTGAAATTTAGGTTTTTTTTTTTTAAATTTTTTTGGCATCTATAAACCAAATTTTTGCCATAAGGCTCTTTCTTCTATCACAGTAGCAATATTGTCAACTTGATTAACTATGGAAGTTGATAATTTTTTTTCTATAAAGCTTTTTTGCTTTTCTAATTTTTTAATGACTATGTCTTCTCCAAATTTTTCTCTTAAAATTTGCTCAGCATTACCAATACCATCTATTAATCCCAATTTCATTGATGCAGAGCCACTCCAAAATTCTCCTGTGAAAGTATTATTTTTTTCAGGATCTTTAAGTTTAAGCCCTCTACTTTTTTTTACTACTTCAATAAAATCTGAATGCAGCTCAAGTTGTAATTTTTTTATTCTTTCAATGTCCTCTTCTTTTTCTTCCTGAAAAGGATCCAAAGTACTTTTATTTTTTCCAGCTGTGTAAACTCTTCTTTGAACACCGATTTTTTTAATAGCATCCTGAAAACCAAATGAAGATGAAATTACTCCAATAGAACCGACTATTGAACTTGAATTTGCATAAATTTCATCTCCAGCACAAGCTATTAAGTATCCGCCAGACGCTGCAACATCCTCAGCAAAAACTATTACTTTTTTTTTATTTTTTTTTGCTAATTGTTTTATATAATCATGTATTAAATGTGATTGAACTGGAGAGCCGCCAGGAGAATTAATTGAAATGGCTATATTTTTAGCCTTTTTAATTGAAAAAGCTTTTTTTATAATTTCTTGCTGACCTGAAAAATCGATCCCTTGTTTAAATCTACCTGCAGATCCAATAACACCTGTTAGTCTTATATGAGGGATAATAATTTTTTTTTTAAAAAATGAGAACATTTCTTACCTTTATAGAATTTTTTATTGAATATATAAAGACACCTTATAATTGAAGTTTCAGGTGCGTCAATTGATAAGTAATAAATATAAATTTATTATACTAGTTTGTTCACTTAAATGGGAACTGTAATTCAGCTAAAAAATCAAATTAATAATTCTTATTTTCAACTGAAAAGCTCGGTTGAAGATAAATTATTATTAGTTGAGGAAAAAATAAAATCAAAGTTAAAAAGTAATGTTGAATTAGTCCAAAAAATGACTGAATATCATCTTGATACTGGTGGCAAAAGATTAAGAGCTTTATTAACTCTTGGTTCTGCTAAAATGTGTGGTTATTCAAAGGGAACTAGAGACATAAATTTAGCAGCTTGTGTAGAATTAATCCATTCTGCAACTTTAATGCATGATGATGTTATAGATGACGGTGCAATTAGAAGAGGTAAAAAAACATTAAATAAAATTTGGGACAACCACTCATCGGTATTAGTTGGAGACTATTTACTTAGTAGATGTTTTGAGATGATGGTAGAAGATGGAAATATAGAAGTTTTAAAATTACTTTCTTCAACATCCTCCAAGATTGCTCAAGGGGAAATATTACAACTTCAACATCAAGGTGAAGTCGATATGTTAGAAGAAACATATCTTAAAATCATATCTGCAAAAACTGCAGAATTATTTGCAGCTGCAACAAAAGTTGGAGCAATTTTATCTGACATGGAAAATAAAGAAAAAGAAGCGTTAGAATTCTATGGAAGAAATCTTGGTTTAACTTTTCAAATTGCTGACGACACTTTAGATTATAATTCTGAATTAAAAATATTTGGAAAAAAAATTGGACAAGATTTTTATGAAGGAAAAATTACTTTACCTATAATCTTGTTATTTCAAAAAGCTAGAAATCAAGAAAAAGAGATTCTTAAAGATATATTTTCAAAAAATAAAAGGACTGAAGATAATCTAAATTATACTTTAACTTTAATAAAAAAATATAATATAATTGGAACTTGCTATCAAAAAGCTCAACATTATATAAATTTAGCCTCTAATTCTTTATCAGTATTTAATGATTGTGAAGAAAAATATATTCTTGAAAATTTAACTTCTTTTAGTTTATCAAGAAATTTTTAAGGACTTAAAAGATTTTTTATCCAATTATTATTTTTATCTAAACTATATTTTAATCTTTCATGGATTCTGTTATCTCCATCTAACCAAAATTCAATACTTGATGGTTTTAAATTCCATCCAGACCAATGTTCGGGCCTTGGAACTTTATCTTTATCATTATATTTTTTTTTAAAAATTTCTATAGAATTTAAAAGCTCATCTCTACTTTCTAAAATACTACTTTGTTTAGAAGCCCATGCTCCTATTCTGCTCTCGTAAGCTCTAGTATTATAATAATCATCTGCTATTTTATTATCTACTAACTTCAAAGTACCAACTATTCTAATTTGCCTTAATAAACTTTTCCAATGGAAGCACATAGTGGCGTTTGGATTATCTTTTAACTCATTTCCTTTTTGGCTATTTAAATTTGTATAAAAAACAAATCCATTTTTATCAAAACCTTTTAGTAGAACCATTCTTACAGATGGGACACCAGTCTTGCTGGCTGTTCCTAAGGCTAAAGCATTAGGATCATTAATTTCTTTCTTTTTAGCTTCATCAAACCATTTTTCAAATAATTCATATGGGTCAGCAAGATCTAAAAAGCACTTATTAAGCCCTAGTGAGTTTTTTTGATTCATAATTTAAACAAAATAATCTATACAATATAAATAATGTCATTTAATACTTTTGGAAAGTTTTTTCGGTTCACTACATGGGGGGAATCCCATGGGCCTGCTATTGGCTGTATAATTGATGGTTGTCCCCCATTAATTCAGCTAAAAGAACAAGATATTCAAAAAGAGTTAGATAAAAGAAAACCAGGTCAATCAAAGTTTACAACTCAAAGAAAAGAAAGCGATAAAGTTAAGATTCTATCTGGAGTATTTGAGGGTAGAACGACAGGTACACCAATATCCTTAATAATTTATAATGAGGATATGAGGTCAAAAGATTACAAAAATATTAAAGATAAATTTAGACCTGGTCATGCTGATTTTACCTATTTTAAAAAATATGGAATTAGAGATTATAGAGGTGGAGGACGATCTTCTGCACGAGAGACAGCTGCAAGAGTTGCTGCAGGTGCTATCGCAAAAAAAGTTTTAGAAAAAAAATTAGGTAAAAAATTTAAGATTGTCGCTGCAGTTACACAACTTGGTATTCTTGGATGTGATACTACAAAATGGAATGATAAGATAATTTATAAAAATCCATTTTTTTGCCCAGATAAATCAATGTTAAAAATCTGGGAAAAATATTTATTAAGTATTAGGAAAGCAGGATCTTCCTGTGGAGCGGTAATTGAAGTTAGAGCCAATGGAATTCCTGCAGGTTTTGGCGCACCCATTTATTCAAAGTTAGACTCTGATATTGCTTCTGCAATGATGAGTATAAATGCAGTCAAAGGAGTAAATATTGGATCTGGTATGAATTCTGCTCAATTATCTGGTGAAGAAAATTCAGACGAAATTTCACAAAACAATAATAAGATGAAATTTAATTCAAATAATGCAGGTGGAATACTTGGTGGTATATCCTCTGGGCAAGAAATAATTGTATCTTTTGCAGTAAAACCCACATCTTCAATTTTAAAAAGCAGAAAAACAATTAATAAATTTGGAAAAAATACCACAATATCTGTAACTGGTAGACATGATCCATGTGTGGGTATAAGAGCAGTTCCAGTTGGTGAAGCTATGCTTTCATGTGTTTTATTAGATCATTATCTGATGAATAAAGCACAATGTGGTTAAGTAAAACTATTTTTGTTTTTGTAAAACAATATTTGAATTTAAAACATCCAAAACTTTTTCTTCTATTGAGTTAGAATCTAAATTTGCAATTTTATACATATTGTCTGGTGTGTCTTGATCTATAAAAATATCTGGAAGTATCATTGATCTAAATTTTAAATTAGTATCAATTAACCCTTTTTTGGATAAAAAATTAACAACATGAGAACCAAAACCTCCAATGGAACCTTCCTCGATAGTCACAATTGCTTCATGAGTAGTAGCTAATTGCCAGATTAGATTTTCATCTAAAGGCTTTGCAAATCTTGCATCTACAATTGTTATGTTAATTCCTTTTTTTTTTAAGTTATCAGCTGCTTTTAATGTTTCATTAAGTCTTGCACCAAAATTTAAAATAGCCAACTTATTTCCCTCTTGAATTATTTTAGATTTACCTATTTCAATCTTTTCATTTATATTTGGTAAAACTGATCCTATCCCAGAGCCTCTTGGGTATCTAAATGCACAAGGTCGATCATTTATTTCTGTTGAAGTATTAATCATTCTTACCAATTCAGCTTCATCACTGGCAGCCATTACTACAAAATTTGGTAATGTTGATAAATATGTTGTATCAAAACTTCCAGCATGTGTTGGTCCATCAGCACCAACTAATCCCGCTCTATCTATTGCAAATCTTACAGGTAAACTTTGAATTGCTACATCATGAACTACTTGATCATATGCTCTTTGTAAAAATGTTGAATAAATTGCTGCATAAGGTTTAAAATTTTCAGTCGCTAAACCAGCTGCAAATGTGACAGCATGTTGCTCAGCGATTCCAACATCAAAAGTTCTATTCGGAAATTCTTTACGGAAAATATCAAGACCTGTGCCATCTGGCATTGCTGCGGTGATAGCGACTATTTTACTATCTTTTTTTGCATGTTGAACTAAAGTATTAGCAAATACTTTGGTATATGATGGAAGTTTACTAGAGCTTTTTGATTGTTCACCAGTCTCAACATTAAATTTTGTAACTCCATGGTAGTTATCTTTAGCTTTTTCTGCAAATGAGTAGCCTTTCCCTTTTTTCGTTTTGATATGAATTAAAATTGGACCTTCATGTTTTGAGTCTCTTGCATTTTTTAAAATTGGCAATAAAGAATTTAAATCGTGCCCATCTATAGGTCCAATATAATAAAAACCTAGAGAACTAAACAAAGTTCCACCTGTTACAGCAGATCTAAGTAAATCTTCAGCTTTGCCTGCTTTTGCGCTAAATCTTTTTGAAAAAGCAGATGTAATAAGTTTAATAGTTTCTCTTAAACTGAAATAAATTTTACCTGAAAAAATTTTAGCTAAGTATGTTCCCATCGCACCTACAGGTCTGGCAATTGACATATCGTTATCATTTAAAATAACAATTATTTTAGTTTTAGATGCACCAGCATTATTCATTGCTTCGTAAGCCATACCCGCACTAATTGCTCCATCTCCTATAACTGCTATGACGTTGTCTAATTTGTTCGATAACTTATTAGCTTCAGCTATTCCTAAAGCTGAAGAAATTGAGGTTGAGCTATGTGCAGCACCAAAAGGATCATATTCACTTTCCTGTCTTTTTGTAAATCCAGAAAGACCTCCACCTTGCCTAAGAGTTCTAATTTTATCTTTTCTTCCTGTTAAAATTTTATGAGGATAGCATTGATGACCTACATCCCAAATTAATTTATCATTAGGTGTATTAAATATATAATGAAGAGCAACAGTAAGTTCAACTACACCAAGACTTGCTCCTAAATGACCACCAGTGACTGACACTGCATCAATCATTTCTTTTCTCAACTCATCAGCTACCTTTTGAAGTTTTGCTTCTGATATTTTTTTCAAATCTGTTGGAAAATTTATTTTATTTAAATATTCGTAGTCTTTTTTCATTTATTTCTGTTTAAAATATATTCTAATGTTTCAGATAATTTTTCTGATCTTGATCCATATTTTTTAAGTTTATTATTTATTTTTAAAATTAATTTATTAGCATATTTAATAGTATTTTTGTGTCCTAGTAAACTAATTAGAGTTGCCTTACCTTTTATTTTGTCTTTTCCTGTT
This sequence comes from uncultured Pelagibacteraceae bacterium, assembly GCA_902603555.1. Lineage (GTDB taxonomy): Bacteria > Pseudomonadota > Alphaproteobacteria > Pelagibacterales > Pelagibacteraceae > Pelagibacter. The sequence continues at coordinate 3,591 of CACKVD010000017.1, read as the reverse complement.
TTCTTTCCAGCAAATAATAAGCTTCCTTTGTTGTCAATTAAATCATCGGCCACTTGGAATAGTAATCCGATATCTGCACCTATGTTTTCAAATTTATTAAGTTCTTTTTTAGATTTTCTCTTTATAATTAGGGGTGCTACACAACAAAAGCTAAAAAGCTTTCCTGTTTTTTTAATTTCCATTTCAATAATTCTTTTTTTTGAAACTTTTTTATGTTCAAAATTTAAATCCAAAAATTGTCCTCCAGCTATACCAAGATGTCCTGAACTTTCAGAAATTTTATTAATCAAATTAATCTTTATTTTTTCAGAGAGATTTAAATCTTTATGACTTAAAATTTCAAAAGCCATAGTTAAAAGTGAGTTACCAGCTAGCACTGCTGTAGACTCTCCAAATTTAATATGTGTTGATGGCTTTCCTCTCCTAATCGAGTCATTATCCATACAAGGTAAATCATCATGTATTAATGAATATGCGTGTATACATTCAACTGCTGCGCCTAAAATAATTAGAGATTTATAATTAATTTTAAATATTGATCCAATATCAATCAAAATTTTTGATCTAATTTTTTTTCCACCTGAAAACAAACCATATTTCATTGGTATTATTAATTCAGATTTTTTTTGTTTATTGACAAATCTTTTTAAAAATAAATTTGTATCTTGTGCAATTTTATTTAGTTTTTTTTGCATTTTTTTTTGAAGTAATTTTTGAGATATTTTCTCTCATTTTTTCGTTTATACTTTTAACATCTTTTTGAAACTTTTTTTCAATGATATTGTTTAGTTTTAATAAATTTTGATAATTTTCTAAAGAATTTTCCAAATTTTTTTGACTTTCTAAATCTTCAACCATCTTATTAGCCGCTTTAGTAAGTTCCTCAAGAGATAAGGAATTATAATCATTTGGTAAATTTTTATCTTTCATATAATACTCTCAGATAATACATGAAAATTAATCTTGCAAATATTAAAAAAGCTCAAAAACTCTTAAATAAAAGAGAGTGTGTGGCAATTCCTACTGAAACTGTTTATGGTTTAGCTGCTAATGCCTACTCTGATACAGCATGTAAAAAAATTTATAAACTTAAAAGAAGACCTAAAAATAATCCTCTAATAGTACATTATTTAAATAATCAAATTTTAAAGAATGATTGTAACTTTAATAATGATTTTATTAAACTTTATAAAAAATTTTGTCCTGGTCCCATAACATTTATATTAGATTTAAAAAAAAATTCTAGAATTTCTAAAATCGTAACTAATAAGAAAAATACTTTAGCTGTTAGATTTCCAAAACATCCTATTACAAGAAATTTATTAAAAAATATTAATTTTCCTTTGGCAGCTCCCAGTGCAAACGTATCTTCAAAAATAAGTGCTGTAAGTTCTGATGATGTGAGAGATGATTTTGGAAAAAAAGTAAAATATGTGCTTGAAGGTGGTAAATCATCCATTGGTCTTGAGTCCACTATAATTGATATTAGAGAAAAACCAAAAATTTTAAGATTGGGTGGGCTTGAAATTTCAGTTATTGAAAAAATTTTAAACAAAAAAATTACGATTAATAATAACCCTCAAAAAATTTCTTCTCCAGGTCAATTCAAGCTTCATTATTCACCTGGAATACCAATAAGGCTTAATGTAAAAAAAATTAATAAAAAAGAAGCTTATCTATCAATTAAAAAATTGAAAGAAAGTAAACCAAATTTTTATTTTTTATCTAAAAACGGAAATTTAAAAGAAGCAGCAAAAAATTTGTATAGTACTCTAAGAAAAATAAAAAAAGATAAATACAAATCTATTGCTGTTAGTAAGATTCCAAATAAAGGATTAGGCAAAACTATAAATGATAGATTAAAAAGAGCTTCGAAATTTTGATGTATACTCCACTAGAAGTAATTGAATTGTCAAAATTTTATAATGAAAAAGAAGCTGTAAAAAATATTTCCTTCAAAATAAATAAAAATGAAATAATTGGAATTCTTGGTCCAAATGGCTGTGGAAAAACTACTACTATTGGAATGATCTTGGGATTATTAAAACCCTCTAAAGGAAAAGTATTGATAAATGGTTTTGAAATTGAAACTAAAAGAGTTGATTTACTAAATAATTTAAATTTTATCTCTCCATATATAGAATTACCAAAAAAGTTAACTGTTAAACAAAATTTAGAAGTATATGGCAGACTTTACGATGTAAAAAATCTTAGTTCAAAAATTGATTATCTTACAGAAAAACTAAGGCTTAATGAAATAATATATAAGATTACTGGTGAACTTTCTTCAGGTCAAAAAAATAGAGTAAGTCTTGCCAAATCAATTATAAATGATCCAATGGTATTGCTTCTGGATGAACCAACTGCATCTCTTGATCCCGAAACTGGTGACTTTGTAAGAAGTTTTTTAGAAAATTACCAAAAAGAAAAGGAAGCTTCAATTTTACTTGCCTCACATAATATGGCTGAAGTAGAAAGATTGTGCTCATCTATTCTTATGATGAAAAATGGAGTTATAATTGATCAAGAAAGCCCAAAAGAATTAATAAAAAAGCACGGTAGAAAAAACTTGGAGGAAGTTTTTTTAAAACTTACAAGGGAAAAAATATGAATCTTAATAAAATGTACGGCCTTTTTTTAAGGCACTTTTTTCTAATTAAAAGTTCTTTGCCAAGAATCCTAGATCTCATTTATTGGCCAACAATTCAAATAATTCTTTGGGGTTTTATTTCAAAATTTTTTTCTATCTACAGTGATTATTATAATAATACTCTTGGAATAATTCTTACATGCGCAATCCTTTATGATATTCTTTTTAGATCAAGCATTAGTTTTAATATGTTATTTTTAGAGGAAATATGGAGTAGAAATTTTACAAATTTATTTATAGCTCCTTTAAAAATTAAAGAAATAATTATTGCTTTAATATTTACGGCTTTAATAAGAACGTTGATAGGACTAGTACCAGCAATTATTTTAACTGCGCCTTTATTTGGTGTTTCAATTTTAGAATTAGGTTTTCCCCTGCTTCTGTTATTTTTAAGTTTATATATTTTTGGAATAACATTGGGTTTATTTGTAAGCGCAGGACTCTTAAGATTTGGTCCCTCTTTTGAAAACATAGCTTGGTCATCTCTCTTTTTGTTGGCCCCTTTAGGATGCATATATTATCCAATAGAGATTCTTCCTAGTTTTTTTCAAATAATAGCTAAAGGTTTGCCTTTGGTTTATATTTTTGATGAAACAAGAAATATTTTATTAAATGGTTCTGTTAATTATGAAAATTTAAATCACGCTTATTTTTTAAATCTTATTTACTTAATTCTAGGTATTTGTTTGTTTTATTTTTCTTTTTTAAAAGCACGTGTTAAAGGAACTTTAATAAATATGGGTGAATAATGGTGCGCCTGCTAGGAGTTGAACCCAGAACCTCCTGATCCGAAGTCAGGCGCTCTATCCAGTTGAGCTACAAGCGCATATAATATTAATATATTATTTTATGGAAAAAAAAATAAATTTGATTGTCAAAGATAGTGATAAAAACCTTCGGGTTGATGTTTTTATTAATAAAAAAGAAAATAATATTAGCAG
>CACKVD010000016.1 GCA_902603555.1 uncultured Pelagibacteraceae bacterium | reverse complement strand
AACCTAATCCATAAATACATGAAACACTTGAAACGATGACAACATCGTCTCTTTCAAGCAAAGATCTTGTTGCTGAGTGGCGCATTCGATCTATCTGTTCATTGATTGATGCTTCTTTTTCTATATAAGTGTCTGAACGTGGAACATATGCTTCAGGTGTATAATAATCGTAGTAAGAGACAAAATATTCAACAGCATTATCAGGAAAAAAAGATTTCATTTCACCATAGAGTTGAGCTGCAAGAGTTTTGTTTGGAGCCAGTATTAAGGCAGGTCTGTTAGTCTTTTCTATGACTTTTGCCATTGTAAAAGTTTTACCAGATCCAGTTACTCCTAGAAGAACTTGATTTAGTAGATCTTTGTTGGCACCATTTACCAATTGTTTTATAGCCTCGGGTTGATCGCCTGCAGGCTTAAAATCAGTTTTCATTTGAAATTTTTTGCCACCTTCTAGTTTAGGGCTTATCTCAGGATTTTTATTCTGAATTTCTGTAATTAAATCTTGATATGTATTCTGCATTATTTATAAAACTAATTGATATAATTTTTATTTCAATGAGCATAATATCAAATAGTTTAAAAAGAATTAAACCTTCCCCAACCATTGCTGTAACTCAAAAAGCCAGGGAATTGAGAGCTGCAGGTAAAGATGTCATCGGATTAGGGGCGGGGGAGCCTGATTTTGATACTCCAGATAATATTAAAAATGCTGCAATTAAAGCTATCAGAAAAGGTGATACGAAATATACAGCAGTAGATGGAACCCCTGCATTAAAAAAAGCTGTTATAAAAAAATTCAAAAGAGAAAATAAATTAAATTATTCTGCCAATCAAGTAACAGTGGGAACTGGTGGAAAGCAGGTTCTTTATAATGCTTTTATGGCAACTTTAAATAAAGGTGATGAAGTTATCATTCCAGCACCTTTTTGGGTTTCTTATCCAGATATGGTTTTATTAGCTGGAGGAAAACCAAAAATAGTTAAATGTACAGAGCAAGAAGGTTTTAAACTTACAGCAAAAAAACTTAAAAAAGCAATTTCAAAAAAAACAAAATGGGTAATCCTCAATTCACCATCTAATCCGACAGGAGCAGGATATACTAAAAAAGAAATTCAAGATTTAGCAAAGGTTCTAATTAGAAATAAAAAAGTCTTTATCTTAAGCGATGATATTTATGAACATATTAGATATGATAATTTTAATTTTTTCACAATAGCTCAACTTTCAAAACTTAAAGAAAGAACACTAACAATGAATGGTGTAAGTAAATCTTATGCAATGACAGGGTGGAGAATAGGATATGCAGCAGGTCCAAAAGATATAATTAAAGCGATTGGTAAAATTCAATCACAATCAACCTCAAACCCTTCTTCTATAAGTCAAGCAGCTGCTGTTGAAGCATTGAATGGAAAACAGGATTTTATTAAAAAGAGATCTAACGCATTTAAACAAAGAAGAGATTTTGTAGTTAAAAGTTTAAATAATATCAAAGGAATTAGTTGCCTAAAACCAAATGGAGCATTTTATGTTTTTCCAAGCTGCAAAGGTTTATTAAATAAAAAAACAAAATTAAAGACTGATACTGATTTTGTTCAAAAGTTGCTTGAAAAATCTAATGTTGCAGTTGTTCAGGGATCAGCATTTGGCTTAGATGGATATTTTAGAATTTCTTATGCAACTTCAATGAAGAACTTAAAAAAAGCTATGGATAGAATTAAATCTTTTTGTGAAAGTTTATAATAAACAATTTTATTTTTGGTCTAATATTTTTTTAGCTAAATCAGTTTTTTTTATCCAAGATTTTGGGATAGTGCTTACTCCCTTTAAAGCAGCAAAATAAGCTCCGATAAAATTAACTCTAGAACAGTTACAGCCACCAGCTTTAATAGTTTTTAAAATAGCCCCTTTATAATTTGTTGAATTAATAATTGAATGAATTGAGCTATTAAATGTTCCTGGGTAGCTACAAGCCATACCCAATTTTTTGACCACTAACGGGTGAGGTTTTGATTTTAATCTTTTAACTTTTTTAATATCTTCAACAACACTTTTAAAATATGAATTTTTTTTAAATATCCTCGTGAATTCGTTTATAGGATCTTTGCAACCTTTTAGTGCTAAATCTATTAGATAAAATTTTGCCAAAGCATATTTGAGACTTATTTTCGAAATAGTTACTGTACAGATAATCTTTTTTATGTCTTTTAAATTATAGCCATATAAAAAATATGGAAGAGCAGCACAATAACCATCAGACTCGTTTACCTTTTTACCTCCAGTTAATTTTTTTTTAGACTTAATATTTCTGATAGTTTCAATGATATTCTGATGGATCCAAGGTCCTTTTATTATTCCTCGCCAGTCTTTAACTTTTCTATATTTTGCTCTTAGATTTAAATTTTTCCAGTAAATACTTCCTGGACCAAAATTTTTTGTAACGTTTTTTTTAAATCTTTCTTCTATATCTTGATGACCTTCAACTAAAGTTTTGAACATGACTTGACCAACCTCATTATAACCAGAAACTTTTCCTGTCTTGATATTGTAAAATGGACTTTTATTTTTTTTTAAGAAGGTAAAGTCTTTTTTTCCCTTAATATAAGTTAGCAGTTTTTTTTGATTATAAACCCAATGTAATGGTCTAGCTGCAGCATCAGCTACAGTTGCACCTAAAAAAACATGTAAATTATTTTTCACTTTATTTGTGTGAAAGATGCTTTTCAGCTTCAAGTGCAGCCATACATCCCATACCTGCAGCGGTTACAGCTTGTCTAAATGTTTTGTCCTTCACATCTCCTGCAGCATAAACTCCAGGGATATTAGTTTCAGTAGAATCCGGTTTAGTGATCAAATATCCTTCATTGTCCATTTTTAATTGATCTTTAAATAATGAAGTAGCTGGATCATGACCAATTGCAACAAATAAGCCATCAACTTTGATTTCTTCAATTTTGTTTGTTTTTACGTTTTTTACTTTAATACCTTTTACACTTTTAGGTTCTTTTTCACCTATTACGTCTTCAACTACAGTATCCCAGATAATTTCAATTTTTTTATTATCCATTAATTTTTTTTGAAGCATTTTTTCAGCTCTAAGACTGTCACGCCTATGTATTAATTTCACTTTTGAAGCAAACTTTGTTAGAAACATTGCTTCCTCTACGGCAGCATTACCGCCGCCAACAACTGCAACATCTTTTTCTTTAAAGAAAAATCCATCACAGGTAGCACATGCTGATACTCCAAAACCTCTAAATTCTTGTTCTGACTTAATGTTTAACCATCTTGCTTGAGCACCAGTTGAAATAATAATACTATCAGCAGTAAATTTCTGACCACTATCACCAATCGCCTCAAATGGGGTCGACTTAAAATTTACTGATCTAATATGATCCTCTATCATTTCAGTTCCAACTGCTTTTGCCTGATCTTTCATTTGATCCATTAACCAAGGTCCTTGAATAACGTCAGCAAACCCAGGATAATTTTCAACATCAGTAGTTGTTGTTAATTGACCTCCAGGCTCAGATCCGTAGACCAAAATTGGGTTTAACATTGCACGAGCTGCATAAACAGCTGCAGTGTATCCGGCAGGACCAGATCCAATTATTAACACTTTTGTGTGTTTAGTTGGATTTTGACTCATATGAGAGCTATATAGTGATTAATGACTAAATTAAAAGGGATATTATTGACCGAAGGAATGCATGGAATGATAAGCCAAGTAGAAGGCCTTGCTAAAGCTTTAGACTTAGAATTTATACACGAAAAAATTGAAGTTAATCATTTCTGGAAATTGATTCCACCAACCCTTACCCCAATAAAAAACTTTGTATTTAAAAATAATATACACAAAGATTTCAATATCGTCATATCTTGTGGAAGAAAAAGTGTAATTCCATCAATATATTTAAAGCAAAAATATAAAAATAAAATTATGAATATTCATATTCAAGATCCAAAAGTTTCATTGAGTAATTTTGATTATGTTGTGGTTCCAGAACACGATCAATTAAAAGGTAAAAATGTATTGACAACTAAAGGTGCTATTCATTATTTAAGAAATAGCGAATTGAATGAAAATGGAAATTATTTAAAACCAAAAATAATTAAAGAAAAAGTAGTTAGCTTTATTGTTGGTGGACCTAATAAGTACTATGATTACAAAGAAAAGTCTCTAGATGAAGTTTTTTTAAAGATTAAAAAAAATTTTATAAATAACAATTACCAGCTTATTTTTATACCTTCAATGAGGACACCTAAAAATATAATAGATAAGGCAAAAACTTTTTTTGATGAAAATCAAATTATTGTTACAGGTGTTGATAAAAAGGCTTATCTTTCATCTTTAAAATTGGCTGATCATATTGTTGTGACTTGTGACTCAACATCCATGATTTCAGAAGCAGCAATTACTGGAAAACCAATATATGTTGCTCAGATGCCAAATATTAAGAGCAATTATAGATTTAAAAGGTTTTTTGAATTATTTAAATCTCTTAATATCATTAGAGATCTTGAAAATTCATTAGACAAATGGAATTATGAAAAACTTAATGAAACTGATAAAATATCAATTTATATTAAAGAAAAACTAAATAATTATGACTTTTCTTAATTCTATTTTAAATCAATCCAAAAAACATGATTTCCCTTTTGATCATTGGGAATATAATAATGCTTTAAGCAAGGAATGTGTTGAGGAAATTATAAAAGCAAACATTCCAGATGTGAGCAAACATAATTTAAATTACGATGGTACTAGAGCAATTGATGGAGGAGCAGCTGAATTTAGAGAAGGAATTGCATCAGGAGGTAAAGCAATAAAGTTTAGATGTTTTGTTACAAAAGAAAATGCATCACAATTTCCTAGCTTGGTAAAATTTATAAACGAGCTTCAATCAAAGGCAGTAACTGAAACAATATCTAAAATGATAAATAAAGATTTAAATAATTCATATGTTAGAGTTGAAGTTATATGTGATCGAGAAGGTTTTTGGCTTAAACCTCATTGTGATATAAAAGAAAAACTTATGTCAGGATTAATTTTTGTAAATAAAACAGGTGAGTCTGAAGATTTAGGTACTGATTTTTACAATGAAAAATTAAAAAAAGTAAAAACTGTTCCTTATAAACATAATTATGGATATCTTTTTACTAGTGGTCCTAATACCTGGCATGGAATGGAAAAAAAAAAAATTGTTAAAGAAAGAAGATGTATACAGATTAATTATGTAACTTTTCAAACAGATTGGAAAGTAGAATAGATTAATTTTTATACTAAATTAGAATATAAACCGATTATAATTAAAGTTCCAAACATAAAGCACAAACCTATTACTGCTTTTAATTGGTCATCATTAGACTTATCGTTAATTTTCCAGACTCTATAAGTTTTTTGTTTTAAATCTTGATTTTCGTCAAATTTTTTATCTTCAGGAAAGCTGATTACTTCGGCCTTAAATAATTTTTCATTTTTATCTAAACTTTTTTCTATGTATTTGTGTAATTCTGCACTCATAAATTTATTATAATTTTAAAAAATTTTTTTTTTTTAACAACAAGGTTACTAATCATTTTGGGTTAAAGAAAATAAAATTAGTAAAAATTTTCAACGTACAAGTGTATAGATACTAAGAATCAATGATTGATTTAAACTAATTTATTTCTTGGAGCGATATTATTTCGAGTTTTTTTGTTTTAAGAGATTTTATTCCTTTTATGAATGCTAAAGCAGTAGACATATTTGTACAGTATGGAACTTTATTTTTTAAAGTTGCTCTTCTAAGTGCAATAGCATCACTCAGTCTATACTCACTATTTCCTCCTCCAGTATTAATTACAAGTGCAATTTTCTTAGAGTCTAGGACATTTACTATATGTGGAGACCCACTACTTACTTTATTAATCGTTTTACACTTCATTTTGTGTTTTTTTATATATTCAGCAGTACCTTTGGTTGCGCACAAAGTAAAATTCAACTTTATTAATTCTTTTGCAAGATCGATACCCTCATCTTTGTGAGAGTTTTTTAATGAAATAAATGCTAGACCTTGTTTTGGTAAAGAGTTTGCAGAGGCGATTTGACTTTTAGCAAAAGCCATTCCAAAATCTTTATCAAATCCCATTACCTCTCCAGTTGACTTCATTTCTGGTCCTAAAAGTAAATCACTATTAGGAAATTTATTAAAAGGAAAAACAGCCTCTTTAACTGCGTACATGCCTTTAAATTTATCATTTAATTTAAAATTAGATAATTTTTCTCCGGCCATTATTCTCGATGCTATTTTAGCAAGAGGGAGTCCTTTAGCTTTTGATACAAATGGTACCGTTCTACTTGCTCTTGGATTAACTTCTATTACATAAATTTCATCTTTTTTAATTGCAAATTGAATATTCATAAAACCTTTAACTTTTAAAGCCAAAGCTAATTTTTTGGTTTGATTTTCTAATTCTTTAATCAAATATGGTTTAATTGAAATAGGAGGCAAACTACAGGCAGAATCTCCTGAGTGAATTCCAGCTTCCTCAATGTGCTGCATGATACCTGCTACATAGACTTGTTTTCCATCAGATATTGCGTCAACATCAACTTCCATTGCATGATCAATAAATTTATCAATGAGTATTGGATTTTTCTCTGCTGCTTTAAATGCTTCCTCAACAAAGTTTTTAAGTTGACTTTTTTCATGAACAATTTCCATTGCTCTTCCACCTAAAACATATGAGGGTCTTACCATTAATGGTAAGCCAATTTTTTCAGCTATTTGAATAGCTTGCTTAAATGTTTTAGCAATTCCACTTTCTGCTTGTTTAAGTTTTAACTTGTTTAAAAGATTTCTAAATCTATCCCTATCTTCTGCTAAATCAATTGATGTGTATTGTGTTCCTAAAATTGGAAGTTTATTATCGTATAAAAATTTAGCAAGTTTAATTGGAGTTTGACCACCAAACTGCGCGATAACACCGACTAAATTTCCTTTTTCTTTTTCTTTTTTTATAATGTTAAATACATATTCTTCTTTTAAAGGTTCAAAATATAATCGATCACTAGTGTCGTAATCTGTTGATACAGTTTCAGGGTTACAATTAACCATGATTGTTTCAAAACCAGCATCTTTCAGTGAAAAACTAGCCTGACAACAGCAATAATCAAATTCAATACCTTGTCCTATTCTATTGGGCCCACCACCAAGTATGATGATCTTTTTTCTTGTTGATGGATCAGCTTCACACTCAGTTTTAATTGAAAAATTTCTTTGATAAGTTGAATACATATAAGGAGTGAAGGATTTGAATTCAGCAGCACAAGTGTCAACCTTTTTGAATACAGGGAATATTTTAAGCGCTATTCGCTTTCTTCTAACAGTATCTTCTGGAATGTTAGTTAGCTCCGATAGTTTTTTATCAGAAAAACCAATTGATTTTATTCGATTAAACTCGTTAAAATATTTGGGCAAACCTTTGCTCTTTATCTTATTTTCATTATCAACAATTTCTTTAATTTGTTCTAAAAACCATGGATCTATCTTAGATAAATTAAAAATTCTTTTTAGATTTATTTTTTTTCTTATTGCTTCTGCTATAAGTAAAATCTTATTTGGAACATTTTTTTTAAGTTTATTTTCAATTTGTTTTTTATTTAAATCAAATATTCTATCCAAACCTGAAAAACCTGTTTCAAGAGAAACTAGGGCTTTTTGAAGAGATTCTTTAAAGTTTCTACCAATAGCCATTGCTTCACCAACAGACTTCATGGATGTGCCTAGTATTGCTGGAGAAGTTGAAAACTTTTCAAATGTAAATCTTGGAATTTTAGTTACCACATAATCAATACTTGGCTCAAATGATGCGGGGGTTACTTTTGTTATTTCATTTTTTAATTCATCTAAGGTGTATCCAACAGCAAGTTTGGCCGCAACTTTCGCTATAGGAAATCCAGTTGCTTTTGATGCAAGAGCAGATGATCGAGACACTCTTGGATTCATTTCAATTACAACCATTCGACCATTTTTAGGATCAATTGCAAATTGAACATTTGATCCACCTGTTTCAACTCCAATTTTTCTTAAGCATGCGATCGAAGCATTTCTCATTACTTGATATTCTTTATCTGTTAAAGTGAGAGCTGGGGCAACAGTAACTGAGTCTCCAGTATGTATTCCCATAGGATCAATATTTTCAATAGAACATACAATGATACAGTTATCTTTTTTATCTCTAACAACCTCCATTTCAAATTCTTTCCAACCTTCCAAGCATTCCTCAACTAATACTTGGCTAACTGGGGACTCATGTAATCCACTTTTTATAATCTTTAGATAGTCTTTTTTACTTTTTGCTATTCCACCTCCTAGACCTCCTAGTGTAAAGGCAGGTCTGATAATTGCTGGCAAACCAATTTTATTTAAAACTTTTAATGCTTGATTAATGTTGTTGACGATTTCAGATTTGGGTAAATCTAAACCAATATCAATCATATTTTTTCTAAATTTCTTTCTATCTTCTGCATTAGATATTGCTATAGAGTTTGCTCCAATTAATTCTATTTTGTATTTTTTTAAAATTCCTTTTTTCTCAGCTTCCATTGCGAGGTTTAGAGCTGTTTGACCGCCCATTGTAGGAAGAATGGCATCTGGTTTTTCTTTTTTAAGAATTTTTTCCAGAACTTCTAAGGTAATAGGTTCAATATAAGTTTTGTCAGCAACATCAGGATCTGTCATAATTGTTGCTGGATTTGAATTTATTAATACCACTTTATATCCCTCATCTCGTAATGCCTTACAAGCTTGAGTTCCAGAATAATCGAATTCACAAGCTTGACCAATAATAATAGGACCAGCACCAACAACTAAAATTTTTTTAAGATCTTTTCTTTTTGGCATTTTTTTTTATGTTGTTAATAAATTCTTGAAACAAATAAACACTGTCTTGTGGTCCAGGATTTGACTCTGGATGGTACTGTACAGAAAATATTGGTTTATTTTTCAGTCTTATTCCCTCAATAGTGTCATCAAAAAGAGATTTGTGAGTTATCTCAATTTTTTTTGGTAAAGTTTCCTCGACCACTACAAAACCATGATTTTGACTGGTAATTTCAACTTTATCATGAACTAAATTTTTAACAGGATGATTAGCTCCTCTGTGTCCTAACTTCATCTTTGTCGTTTTACCCCCTAAAGCTAATGCTAATATTTGATGACCTAAACAAATACCAAATATCGGTAAATTCTTTTTTATTAATTCACTAATAATTTTAATAGAATATTTTCCAGTTGCTGCCGGATCTCCTGGACCATTTGAAAGAAATATACCATTTGGTTTAAGAGCTAAAATTTTCTCATAAGAAGTTTTACAAGAAACGACTGTTACTTTACAATTGAAGTCAGAAAAATATCTTAATATATTTTTCTTTATTCCATAGTCAATTGCAACTACATGATGTAGAGCTTTATTATTTTTTTTGTAACCAGTTTCTTTTTTCCACGTCTGTAGGCCTTTCCAAACATAATTTTTTTTTGTGGTTACTGTCTTAGCAAGATCAAGATTTTTTAATCCACTCCATTTAATTGTTGTATTAGTTAGTTTACTAATATTGAATTTTCCGTTTTTTGAATGAGCAATTGATCCTTTGGGTGCCCCTTTATCTCTAATAAATTTAGTTATGCTTCTTGTATCTAAACCAGTAATCCCAACAATTTTGTTTTTTTTAAGCCAATTATCTAAATGTAATAATGATCTGTAATTTGATGGTGAAGTTATTTCTGAATTAAATATTACCCCCTTAGTCCAGATTTTATCAGACTCATAATCTTCTTTATTTGTTCCAACATTACCAATATGAGGAAAAGTAAAATTAATAATTTGACCTGCATAAGAGGGATCTGAGATAATCTCCTGATATCCTGTCAAAGATGTATTAAAACAAACTTCTCCAGTTGCTTCTCCCTGATATCCAATTCCAATACCCTTAAATACCTTCTTGTTTTCAAGAACTAAAATACCTGTATTAATTTGAAAATTTTTTGAGTTAGTTTTTTTTACTTTTTTTATCAATTACAACTCATAAGTTAAAGGTTAATACAATAATTGATTTATTATCGCAACAGAGATGTATTATAAAATTGTAAAAAAACAATTTTTCTTTTGAACATTTTTTTCTTTGAAGTAGATTAAAAATAATATGCCATTAAAAGAAACAATTGAAACTGAATATAAAAATGCTTTAAAAGCTAAAGATAAATCAAAAATATCAACTTATAGGTTAATTTTGTCCTCAATTAAAGACCTTGAGATCTCAAACAGATCTGGCCCTAATAAGAAAGAAACGGATGACGAGGATATTAAAAAACTTTTGAAAAAAATGGTAAAACAAAGATCCGAATCAATAGATATATATAAAAAGAATAATAGGGAAGATCTTTTAGAGATCGAAGAAAATGAATATGAAATTTTAACAAGTTTTTTACCCAAACAACTTGGTGATGAAGAAACAAAAGAAATATGTAAAGAAATTATTTCTAAAATTGGAGCATCGTCAATTAAAGACATGGGGAAAGTAATGGGAGAATTAAAAAAACAACATGCAGACGAAATTGATTTTGCCAAGGCTGGCACTGTTATTAAGGAATTATTAAATACTAAATGAAATATCCTAAAGAATATTTAGATGAAATTAAAACGAGATTAAAAGTTTCAACTATTGTTTCAAAATCTGTTGCTCTTAAAAAAAGAGGCAAGGAGTATATTGGTTTATCTCCTTTTAAAAATGAAAAGACCCCTTCATTTACAGTTAATGATGAAAAAGAATTTTATCATTGTTTTGCAACTTCTGAGCATGGAAATATTTTTGACTTTATAATGAAAACTCAAAACCTCAAGTTTGGTGAAGCGGTTAAACACTTGGCTCAATTAGCAGGTATGCAACCTTATATGTTTTCAAAACAAGACGAAGAGAGAGAAAAAAAATGGAAGGAATATGTATCTATTTATAATCAGTATGTTGATTTTTACCATAATGAATTATTAAAAAATGATAATTATTCAAACGCAAGAGAATATTTGAAAAATAGATCGTTAGGAAAAGAAGAAGTAAAGAAATTTAAAATAGGGTACATAGAAAAAAATCCTAATTTTTTTAATAAATTAAAAAATGAGTATAGTGAAAGAACATTAATTGAAAGTGGATTATTTTATCTTGATGATAAAAAGAAAGTTTATGTTGAGAGATTTAAGGGTCGATTAATATTTCCGATAAATAATATCTCAGGGCAACCAATTGCTTTAGGTGGAAGAATAATTGAGAAATCAGAGTATTTAGCAAAGTATATCAATTCACCAGAAACTATTTTTTTTAAAAAGGGTTCAAATTTGTATAATTTAGATTCAGCAAGAAAACTATCAAACAGATTAGATCACATCTATTTAGTTGAGGGTTATATGGATGTTGTAGGATTAAGTAAAAATGGAATTAAAAATGTTGTCGCAAATCTTGGAACCTCGTTAACTGATCGACAAATTTTAATTTTAAATCAGTTTTTTGATGACATTATTATTTGTTTTGATGGAGATGAAAGTGGATATAAAGCTGCCTTAAGGGCTGCTGAAAATTCCATAAAAGAGTTGAAACCTGAGAAACAGATTTATTTTTTATTTTTACCGAACAAAGAAGATCCTGATAGTTTTGTTAATAAAAATGGTAAGAATAATTTTATTGATTTTACTAAACAAAGTAAGCTTTCGATCCATCAGTTCATATTTAGTCATTATAAAAAACAAACTGAGAATAATCCTTCTTCAATGGCAATTTTTGAAAAAAAGCTTAAAGCTATTGCAAATACTATTAAGGATAATTTTATTAAAAAATATGTACTTGAATATTTTTTAGAAAAAATTGCTGAACTTACTCCTCATTCTAATCAAAATAATAAGCAGTTCATTACAAAAAAAATTAAATCATTAGAGTCTACTAAAAGACATTACAAGGAAAGCCAGTCATTGACTGGTGTAGAGTTGAAAGAGTTTTCTTTATTGTATTTAGTGATGAATAATTTAAATCTTTTACAGACAAATATTCATTTAATTGAAAATATTAAATTATTTACTGAAGTTAATAAACAAGTACTCCAATTGATTATTGAAAAATTAAAATGTGGTGAAAAAATTGATATTAAAAATTTAAGCTTGGATAGTCAGTTGGTAGATAAAATAAATAAATTTGCCCCAATCAAACATATTTTAAAAAATAAATCTGATGATGAACATGAAATTATAGAACTGCTTGAAGATACTTCTAGAGATTTAATGAATTATGATCTTGAATACAGAATACAAGAATTAGAATCGAAATTTTCTAAAGATCTTAGTGAAGCTACATTTAATGAGCTAAAAGAGCTCAAAAAAAAGCAAAATATCAATTAATCTGATCAAATTAGCAATGGATTTTTGCTAATTTGGTATTATATAAGACTCTTCAAATTTATTGCTGTGGAAAGAATTATTACTAAATCGTTTGCTAGGTTAATGGGTCGTGGAACTCATAGAGGCTTTATCACTTATGAGGAATTAAGTAAATCGTTAGGAAAAAGAAACCTCTCAGATGAAAACTTAGCTCAAGCATTTATACATATTTTAGATGAAAAAGTTTCATTGGTAGAAAAAAAATCAGATTTTAAAGTTTTAAGAAAAAAAGAGGGCTCTTCAAAAGAAGAAGGTAAAACATTAGAGAAAAGTGACGACCCTATAAGAATGTATCTTAGAGAAATGGGTGGTGTCGAATTATTATCTAGAGAAGGTGAGATTGCTATAGCAAAAAGAATTGAGGCAGGAAAAGATGTGATGTTAATAGCGTTATCTCAAAGTCCAATTACAGCTCAACAATTTTTTGAATGGAATGAAAAATTACATAAAGATGAAATCTTAGTTCGAGAGATTATAGATATAGATACAAATTATATGGAAGATGAGTCAACGGGCCCAAGTGCAAAACAAAAAAATTCAGGCGAAACAGACAAAGAGCAAGGTGGATCTGAAGACGGAGATGATGATTTCAACCCCACTCTTGCTGCAATGGAATCTGAAATAAAACCAAAAGTTTTAAAAACAGTTAATAACTTAACTAAAGACTATAATAAATTAATAAAATATCAAAAAGAGAAATTAGAATGTGTTTTGAATTCTCAAATATTTTCTCCAAGCAAAGAAAAAGGTTACGAAAAAATTGTTAATGGAATCTTAGAAAATATAAAATCTTTGCAATTGTCGCCATCTGTCTTAGAAGAATTAGTTCAAAAACATTATGTTGAAAACAAAAAAATAATTTCATTAGAAGGAAATCTTTTAAGACTCGCAATTGATGCAAATATTTCAAGAAATGAATTTATCAAATTTTATATTGGTAATGAAATTAATCCAAATTTAAAAAAGTTTTTGGATACTAATTCTGTCTGGAAAAAATTTTTTACAAAAAATAAAGACGAATTTAAAAATATAAGAGAGAGATTAATTGAAATAAGTAACAAACTAGGAATTTCAGTTACAGACTTTAAAAAATTAGTAAGCAGAGTTCAAAAAGGAGAAAAAGAGTCTAGGATTGCAAAAAAAGAAATGGTCGAAGCTAATTTAAGGTTAGTAATTTCTATAGCCAAAAAATACACTAATAGAGGTTTACAATTTCTAGATTTAATTCAAGAAGGTAATATAGGTTTGATGAAAGCAGTGGATAAATTTGAATATAGAAGGGGATATAAATTTTCAACTTATGCGACTTGGTGGATAAGACAAGCAATTACGAGATCAATTGCTGATCAAGCTAGAACAATAAGAATACCAGTACATATGATTGAAACAATTAATAAAATAGTTCGAACCCAAAGATTAATTTTAAGTGAATTTGGAAGAGAAGCAACACCTGAGGAATTAGCAAAAAAATTAAGAATGCCTTTAGATAAAGTGAGAAAAGTACTTAAAATTTCAAAAGAACCAGTTTCATTGGAAAAACCTGTTGGGGATGAAGAGGATAGTAGTTTAGGTGATTTTATTGAAGATACTAAAGCTCTCGCTCCATTAGAACAAGCTATTAAATCAAACTTAGGAGAGGCAACTACTAAAATATTGTCAACTCTTACACCGCGAGAAGAACGTGTTTTGAGAATGCGTTTCGGAGTAGGAATGAATACGGATCATACTTTAGAGGAAGTAGGTTTGCAATTTTCAGTTACTAGAGAAAGAATTCGTCAGATTGAGGCCAAAGCACTTAGAAAATTAAAACACCCAAGTAGATCTAAACAATTAAAAAGTTTCTTAGAGAGCTAAAGCTTTTCTTTAATTGGGCCGTTAGCTCAATAGTAGAGTACTGCATTGACATTGCAGGGGTAGTTGGAGCGTAACCAACACGGCCCACCAATTTTACGAGAGAACATACCAGTCGTCTTGCATTGATAATTTTTCATATTTTCTTTGATATCCATTTTTAGATAATAATTGAAAAATTTTTTCACGTTGTTCAGTAAAATTATGTTCAACTGTTATGACTGAAAATTTATATTTAGAAAAATTATGATTTGATAAGATGTCAAATTCACTTCCTTCAGTATCAATAGATAGATAATCAATTAATGGTGGCGCATTATATTTATCAAGCATATCGGTTAGAGAAATAGTACTCACGTTAAAGTATGATTTGCTGTTTTTTAATTTTTTAAATAAATCTAAAGTAGATAGGTCACCATCATCAGTAAATTTTAAGTTTTCTCCACTTTTAGCCCATACACATTCCTTAACAATTATTGCCTTACGTTCTATTTCAATATTCTTTCGTTGATTTGGGTTCGGTTCAGCAAGAATACCTTTATAGTTAAATTCTTTTTCTAATAAAAATGTATTTGAACCAGAGACACCGTCAGTAGCTCCGAATTCTACAAAAAAACCTCCTTTTTTAAGCTTTAATTCTTTTAGAGCAAACAAATCTTGTCTGTATTGAGCTTTAGATAATTTTATTAATTTTAAGAAATCAGGCCCCAAATGGAATCCAATTTGGAGTGTAAATTCAATATCATGCCTCCATTTTTCTAATGAAATTGAATTTGCTAATTTTTTTTCAAGTTTTGATTTTGAACGAATTGAGATGTTAAAAAAAGCAAAAACTTCTTTAATTATTTTATTCAAATTAAACCAAAATTCGAGGTTTTATTTAATTATTATGTTTTATATTTACTTACTTGCAAGATTATATAAAGTGAAGTAAATCATGATACAATTTTGGGCCTGTAGCTCAGTTGGTTAGAGCAGTACACTCATAATGTATTGGTCCCAGGTTCGAGTCCTGGCGGGCCCACCACCTAAAATAAAACTAATTATTGATAAAGTCTTCTAATGTTTTAAACAAAACATTTATATCTCCATCATTTGAATTTAATACTGATGAAAACTCTTCTTTTTGGGTTCTAGCTAAACTTAAACCTTCAATTATTAGATCTCTTATTAAAGGGTTATTTGGATTTTTTGTATAAATTCTCCAATCAATTTTGACTTCTGGTCTTTCTTTTGTTCCTTTAAGAAGTGAATTAACTATAGTATAGTTTTCACTTAAGATTTCTTTACCCAATACATCTATTTCTGGATTAGTATATTCGCCTTAGCTGGAGTCAATACAGGAAGATTTTTGATTAATTCAACTGTAGGTGTCTTGGGTATTTTTGATGTTGCAAATGCACTTGGTGTTACGGAGTATGAAAAAGAGGATTATGGTCAGTCATTAGCAAAAGCTGGTGTAGGGCCTGGTTGCTATATAGTTTTACCAGTATTAGGTCCAAGCACTGCAAGAGATACTGTAGCATCAGCTGCTAATTTTTTAGGAGGAGATGCTTGGTATAATGTTACAGTGAAAAATGATACTCATTATTTTAGAGACATTGACTACTACAGTTCAAAAGTTACTGGTGGTGTTGACTTCAGAGCAAAAAACTTTGACTCTATTGAAAACCTTCAGGAAAATTCATTAGATTTTTATGCTTCTGTAAAAAGTCTTTATTTGCAGGACAGGCAACAAAAAATTGCTAATACAAAAAAAATTACCAACACTCAAGATGATAGTGATTGGGAAGAAATCGAAAATAAATAAAATCAAATCTTTATAAATGAAAATTAAAAAATATTTATTTATTTTTCTTATATATTTTTTTAATACAAATTTTGCAAATTCGATTCAACCAGATGTTTTTGTTCAATCAACAGTAAA
>CACKVD010000015.1 GCA_902603555.1 uncultured Pelagibacteraceae bacterium | reverse complement strand
TAGCAAAATACTTGGTTCAAGTGCTACAGGACTTTCCTGGTTAGGAACTTTTCATTCAATATGTGCAAAACTTTTAAGAAAACATGCATCTGCAGCTGGTCTAAATTCCAATTATACTATTATAGATACTGATGATCAAATCAGATTAATTAAAAATATTTGTAAAGCAGAAAATATAGATGTTAAACAACTGGCCCCAAGATATATCCTTGCAATAATAGATCGCTGGAAAAATAAAGGATTTTATCCTGGTGAAGTTATTATTAATCAAAAAGATATTTATGAAAAAACTGTATTACCAATTTATAAAATATATCAGCAAAAACTTATTGAATTAAACTCTTGTGATTTTGGGGATTTAATTTTGCATACTGTAAAAATTTTTGAAAAAAATACTGATATTAGAGAAATTTATTCAAAAAATTTTAAATATATACTCGTAGATGAATACCAAGATACAAATTACATACAAAGTGCCTGGTTAAATCTTCTCGCAGAGAAAAATAAAAATATTTGCTGTGTTGGAGATGATGATCAGTCAATTTATAGTTGGCGTGGTGCAGAAATTAAAAATTTTTTAGAATTTGATCAGGTTTATGAAAATACAAAAATTATAAGATTAGAACAAAATTATAGATCAACTCAAAATATTCTGTCTATAGCTTCTGATTTAATTTCAAACAATCAAAATAGAGTTGGTAAAACCCTTGTAACAGACATGGAGGATGGAGATTTAGTCAAACTAAATTGTTTTAAGAATGGTAAAGATGAAGCAGTAGGTATTTCTGATGAAATTGAAAAGATAAAAAAAAAATTTTCTTTAAATAATATAGCAATTCTTGTAAGGGCAATTTTTCAAACTAGAGAATTTGAAGAAAGATTTTTAAAAATTGGTATGCCTTATAGGATCCTAGGTGGTACTAAATTTTATGAAAGAGCAGAAATTAAAGATTGTGTAGCTTATTTGAGATTAATTTACCAAGAGAAAGATGATTTAGCTTTTGAAAGAATTGTAAATAATCCAAAAAGATCAATTGGTGACAGTACTTTAAAAGCTATTCATGAATATTCAAAAAAAAATTCAATGAATTTAGAATTATCATCAAAAAGCATGATTCAAGATGGATTGATAAAACCTAAGGCAAAAATTGGCTTAGTTTTATTTTTAGATCTTATGATGAAATGGAGAAATGACTTAAAATTAAAAAAATTAAATCATGTAAAATTACTACAAATTGTCTTAGATGAGTCAGGTTATTCTGCAATGCTTAAAAATAAAAAAGATTTAGAAAATGAAAATAGACTTGAAAATATCAAAGAGCTTTTAAGCGCAATGAAAGAATTCGATAACTTAGAGAGTTTTTTAGAACATGTTTCATTGGCCACATCCATTGATCAAGAATGGGATGGTGAAAAAATTAATATGATGACAATGCATGCATCTAAAGGTTTAGAATTTGATGCAGTATTTTTACCTGGATGGGAAGAAGGACTTTTTCCACATCAAAAATCTATTGAAGAAAAAGGACAAAAAGGTCTAGAAGAAGAAAGAAGGCTCGCTTATGTTGGAATAACAAGAGCAAAAAAAAAAGCGATAGTATCCTTTTCAATGAACAGATTTTATCAAGGTGACTGGATTGATAGTATGGCCTCAAGATTTATTGATGAATTACCTGAAAAATATTTAGAAAAAAATTCTTTTTTTGATGAAACAAAAGATGAGTTGGATGATTTTGAATTTAATCAAGATTTTGATGAAAATGATAACCTAAGAAGTCCTGGTTGGATAAGATATCAAAAAAGAATTAAATGATAAAAAAAAGAATAAAGCAACTAAAGTCTCAGTTTAAAAAATTTGGAATTGATGGCTATATTATACCAAAAAATGATGAATTTTTTTCTGAATATGCATCAAAAGATAGATTAAGATCAATTTCAAATTTCACAGGTTCTGCAGGTTACGCGGTCATTTTAAAGAAAAAAAATTATTTATTTGTAGATGGTAGATACACACTCCAAGCATCGATGGAATCTGGAAAACAATTTAAAATTACGAAATATGAAAAAATTTTAAATTGTAAATTATTTAAAAACTTAATTTTAGGAGTAGATCCTAAACTTTTCACATCTCACTTATTATTAAACAGTTTTAAAAAATTTAACAAAATCAAGGAGATTGAAAAAAATTTAATTGATACCATAAATAATAAATATTCAGTTAAATCAAAACCTTTTTTTTCTTTACCTGAAAACATTGCAGGAGAAAGTCATTTATCTAAAATAAAGAAAGTTTCCAATTATTTAAAAAAAAATAAAAAAAAAATTTTATTTGTTAGTGCACCAGAAAATGTTGCCTGGTTGTTAAATATTAGAGGTTTTGATAATCCCAATAGCCCTATCCCAAATTGTAGATTATTAATAAATGATAAAAATAAGATTTATCTTATCGCAGAATTTAAAAATTTAAAAAAATTAGTTAAAGAAAAGAAAATTAAAAAACAACAAATAATTGAACCTAAAAATCTCAAAATATTTTCTGATAAATTTAAAAATAAGAAAATTTTAATTGATAAGAAAAGCTGCTCTATTTTTTACGAAAACTTATTTAAAAAGAATAATAAAATCTATAAAAATGAGGATCCAATATATTTTTTAAAATCAATAAAAAATAAACAAGAAATTGATAATATGATTAATAGTCATATTTTGGATGGTGTTGCGCTGTCTAAATTTTTATATTGGATACAAAAGGTTAATAAAAATAAAATTACTGAGTTCGATGCTCAAAATAAACTAGAAAATTTTAGAAAAAAAAATAAGAATTATCTTTTTCCCAGTTTTAATACTATTGCTGGTACAGGAAGCAATGGGGCAATCGTCCATTACAGGGCAAGTAAAAAAAGAACTAAAATAATAAATAAAAAAGACATTTTTTTGTGTGATTCTGGTGGGCAATATCGATACGGAACTACTGATGTAACAAGAACTATCTGTTTTTCAAAACCAAAAAATTATATTAAAAAAATTTTTACAAACGTATTAAAGGGCCATATCGCTGTTGTAACAACTAATCTCTCCAAATATTCTAATGGAAAATTAATTGACCCTCTCGCTAGAAAATTTCTTAAACTAAAAGGACTAGATTACGAACATGGAACAGGTCATGGGGTTGGGTTTTTTTTAAATGTTCATGAAGGACCTCAAGCAATATCTAAATTTAATAATATCAAAATCCATGAAGGTATGATTTTGAGTAATGAACCTGGATATTATAAAAAAGGTAAATTTGGTATAAGAATTGAAAATTTAGTTTACGTAAAAAAAATTAAGAAGAAATTAATGTTTGAAAACTTAACTTTAGCACCTATTGAGAAAAGTTTAATTGATTATAAACAATTAAATAAAAAAGAAAAAGAATACTTATTCAGATATCATTTGGATGTTTACCTTAAAATTTCAAAATTTCTTACAAAACCTGAAAAAAAATGGTTAGCTAGTTTTATTTAACATTTTAATCCAATCATCCTGACTCAAAATTTTAATATTCATATCTTTAGCCATATCAACTTTTCTTTTTGTTGGCTTATCGCCTATAATTAAATAATTAAGCTTTTTGGTAACGTTGCTTATTATAGAACCAGAGTTTTGTTCAATTAATGATTTTGCTTCTGCTCTACTCATACCATCAAGCTTACCTGTTAACATAAATGTTTTATCTTTTAGAGGGCCATTTTTTCTTGTCTCAATATTATTTCTAATTGAAAGAATATTATTTAATTCCATTAAAACTTTTAGATTAGTTTTATTGGAGAAAAAATTTTTTATTGAATTGATTTGAGTTTCCCCCATTCCATCCAGATTTAATAATTCATCAAAAGTATTTGATTTGGATAAATTTATAAAATTTCTTAATGATTTTAAATTTTTAGATATTAGTTTGGCATTTTCCAAACCAATATGTCGTATACCAAGTGCATAAATAAATCTCTCAAAAGATATGTTCTTACGTAAATCAATTGAATATTTCAAATTTGAGATTGATTGTTTGCCCCATCCATCCATATTTTCAATCCTTTTATAATCTAAATTAAAAATATCTTGAGGTAATTTTATTAAGTTTTTTTTCCAAAAATTCTCGACAATTTTCTTTCCAAAACCATCTATATTAAATGCTTCTTTTGAAACAAAATGTTTTATCTTTTCTATTGCAACTTTTTCACATTCAAAGCCCTCACTAGAACATCTTCTCACAGCATCTTTTTTTTTAGTAATTAGATTAAATTCTTTAATTGTCTTCGAACCACAAGAGGGGCATTTGGATGGAAATATAAATTTATTAGACTTTTTATTTCTTTTTTTTAAATCTACTGAAATTATGTGTGGAATTACATCACCTGCTCTTTCAATTTTTACAGTGTCCCCAATTCTTATATCTTTTCTATTAATTTCATCTTCATTATGTAATGTTGCATTAGAAACTACAACTCCACCTATATTAACAGGATTAATTTTAGCTACTGGAGTAAGTGCTCCTGTTCTTCCTATTTGGATATCAATGTCTAATATTTTAGAAATTCCACTGTTTGCTGAAAATTTATGAGCAATGGCCCATCTAGGAGCATTAGCTACAAACCCTAGTCGTTTTTGTATTTGAAAATCGTTAATTTTATAAACTATACCATCTATATCAAAATCTAAATCCCCTCTTTTTTTTTCAATTTGATTATAATTCTGCATTAGGTTTTTAGTCCCATCGATAATTTTGTTTAAATGATTAGTCTTAAATCCCCAATCACTTAATTTTTTTAAAAAATCTTTTTGATTATTAATGTTCATCCCTTTTTCAAATCCAAAAGTATATGCAATAAATTTTAATGGAATTTTTTTTGTATCATTAGGGTTTTTTTGTCTTAATGAACCTGAGGCTGCATTTCTTGGGTTAGCAAACTTATCTGCTAATTTTTTAAAATCACTATTTTGTATAAATACTTCTCCTCTGATATCAATTTCCTCTGGAAAGTCTTTTGCATAAATGAATTGAGGTATATCGCTGATAGTTCTCAAATTTGCAGTTATATCTTCTCCTGTTTGACCATCCCCTCTCGACAATCCTGTAACAAATTTTTTATTTTTATAAATTAAAGATGCTGATATCCCATCAATCTTTGGTTCTGCACTATATTCAATTGTAAAACCTTTTTTTGCATTCAAGTAGTTAATAATTTTTTTTTCAAAATTTATTAAATCTTCTTCTGAGAAAGCATTTGCAAGAGATAGCATTGGTACTTTATGATCAATTTTTTTAAAATTTTTTGAGGGTTTAAATCCAACGTTTTTTGAAGGTGAATCTTTATGGTCTAAAAAATCATATTCTTGTTCTAAAGAAATAATTTTTTTTTTTAAAAGGTCATATTCACCATCAGAAACCAAAGGGTTATTTTTATTATAATAACTCTCATTAAATTTCGTAATTTTTTGAATTTTTTTTAAATAATCTTTTTTTATTTCCCCATTACTCATACTATTTAAAAAGTTCTTTAAATTTCTTTATAATTTTGTTTCCTTCATCCTTTTTGATTTTTGCAATAGGATTTTGATATTTTTTATTAAATACTTTATATGATTCTTTGTACCATTCACTGCTCTGATAATTGTAACCTAACAATACAGCATATTTTTTTGCCTCTGCTTCAAGACCCAAAATATAATTTATTTCAACCAATCTGTGGATAGCTTCCTCTACATATTCAGTTTCTTCATAATCGGTAATAACATTTTTAAATCTATTCATTGCTGGAATCCATTTTTTTTTGGATAAATAATATTTTCCTAAATAAACTTCTTTTGAAGCCAAAATATTATTTATCAAAAGTAATTTAAATTTTGCGTCCAAAGCAAAATCTGTATTAGGATATTTGCTTAATATCAAATTAAAATATTTTCTAGATTGTGATATTGAAGAAAGATCTTTTTTTTCATCAACAATTAATTCATAATAACATGTTGCTAATAAAAAATAAGCATAAGGAGTATTTTCATTATCAGGATAATTTTTGATAAATCGGTTTAACTCTGCAATTGAGTCTCCATAATAATCTTGAGAATAATAAGAATAAGCTGCCATCAATATAGATCTTGGTGCCCAAATTGATTGTGGATATATATTTTCTACAATATTAAAATTTTTTGCAGCGAATAAAACATCTCCCTCCTCTAAAGCTTTAAGACCTTTGTTATATGCTTCGGTCATCTGTGATTCTAAATCTTTACTATCTAGGATAATTTTTTCTTCTTTCTTCGGGCCACAGCCTGATGAAAAGAGTAAAGATATAAAAATTAGCAAAATAAAAATAAATTTCATAAATTTTATTATTAAATGAAAAAATATTTTATGCTATTGATTTAAGCAAGCTCTTTTGGACAAATGTGTGCGGTAGACTTTTTTCCTGTATTTCAATAACCGAAAAATTCTCCTGATTATTAAATACTTTTCTGAGTAATTCATTAGTTAGATAATGTCCTCCTTGAGAACATTTAACATCTGCCAGCATTCTATATCCAGATGTATATAAATCACCAATACAATCTAAAATTTTATGATTTACGAACTCATCTTTATTTCTCAAACCATCTTTGTTTAAAACTTTTTTATCTTTTACTACAATAGCATTATCTAAGCTTCCACCCTTTGCCAAGCCAATAGCTCTTATTTTTTCAATATCATCAAATAAACAAAATGTTCTAGAGTTGTATATGTCTGTTAGATCATCTTCATAAACTTTAATCTTATTTTTTTGATTTCCAATAACTTGATTTTCATATTTTAGCTCAAATTCTATATTTAAACTTAATTTTGATGGTCCGATTGAGATAAATCTTTCTCCATTTTGGAATTCAACTTTTTTATTAATCTTAATTATTTTTATTGGTGTCTCACTTGATTTTATTCCCACATTAAATATTTCCGAAACAAAATCTTTTGCTGATCCATCAAGAATTGGAACTTCTTCATTGTCAATTTCAACTAAAGCATTATCAATTCCTAGTCCAAACAATGCTCCCATAAGATGCTCTATTGTTGATACCCTAACACCATATTCATTTGAAATTGTAGTGTTTAAGGACGTATTAGTAACGTTGTTAAAATTTGGGTAAACAATATTGTTTAATTTAAGATCGATTCTTTTGAAAATGATTCCAGTATTTGGTTGAGCTGGTTTAATACAAAGACTCACTTTCTTTCCACTATGAAGTCCTATGCCATCAAGAGATATTGGAGAGTTAATTGTTTTTTGATTTAAATACGACACATGAATATTTAGAGCCAAATTAAAAAAATTAGAAAACAACAAATGTTACTGTAAAATACAAACTAATTAAAAAAATGGAAAAATTTCTCAAAAAAAGACTTATTTTCAGCTTTTTTGCTTGTTAATACAACCTCGTTTGGATTGTCACCATCAATGATTTTTTGAGCCATTACATCTAACTTAAGATTTTTATTAGAAAAATGTTTCTCAATATATTTCATACTAAGCAATTTATTTAATGAAATCTGATATTTTTTAATAATATCCTCTAATTTGATCACATAATTTAAAGGTAAGCACATAAAATTTATATCTAGTGAAAAGTAATCACATCTTAAATTTTGGGGGAAATTTGAATAATTTTTTCCATCAATAAAATAATTATCAATTAAAAGATGGACTAACTTTTTATTCTTTAAAGTATCAGAGCAATAATACCTAGCCTCATTTAAAATATAATTTATATTCGTTGTTGTAAGTGTTTCTCCATAATTATTTTTTTTAATAGACAGAGAGACTGAAAAAAAATTTTCACTATCAATTATCAAATTAACATTTTTAACAAAATTGTTTAAAATTTTTTCAATTTTAAAAATATTATCATTCAGAAATTCATCCAATTTATCTAAATCAAAATCTTTGTTATCTGACACCAGAGATAATTCATTCTCATAAACTTTTTCTTTGGTTTCTTTAACAACTAAAATAATAAATTTTTTTGGAGTAAGAAATAAATAAGTATCGAAATTTGAATATTCAACCATTTAAAATAATTTGATTATTTTGACGAAGATCTAACTCCTTAATCTTTTTTTTCTTGTTTTGATTCAAAAAAAGAACTAACAGTTCCAATGACTCTTTCATTTTATATTTGGGAAGTTTAATTAATAATCCATTATGAGTTTCTATATCCCATCTTCCAGATTTGTAAAAAAATAAATTTTTAACTTGATCAAATTCAAAATTTGAATCATCTATTGCTTTTTTTAAATCAAAAAAATTTTTATTTTTAAAATCTCCAAAAATATATGGAATGTCAGATCTGGTTTCAATAGTCTTTGTCAATTTTCCATTCGATCCTAAAAAAAAAATATCGTTTTGTTTATTAGTTTGAGCTAAAAATTTTGTTTCTTGAATTTCAATATTTAAAGTTGAAGGATAGTTTTTAAAAACATAAAATTCTTCTACCAATGTGTTAGAGTCAATTATTTTGATTATTTGAGATCTATTTATGAAAAATAAATTTTTAAATTTTAAATAATTCAATTTTTTTAACAATTCAAAATTATTTTTCTCCTCTAGACCTTGAACATTTATTTTATCTATATAAGTCAAATTTAGTTGATACAAATTTTTGTTATTAAATGTTCCAACAATTAAAAATAAAAAAATATATATTAAAACTTTTTTACTTTTTTGTTGATGCATCTTTTAAAATTAATTCTATTAGTTTAATAAAGCTTAATCCATGGTAAGAAGCTATCTCTGGTACCAAAGAAAGATTTGTCATACCTGGCTGAGTATTCAATTCTAGTAGATAGAATTTACCATTAAAAAATTTAAAATCTGAACGCGTGACACCTCTACAGCCAATTAACCTATGTGCTTTAAGAGCAAGACTCATCAATTTTTTATATTCATCTTTCTTTAAATCAACTGGTATTATGTGTTTGGTTTTAGCTTTAGTATTATATTTTGCCTGATAATCATAAAATTTTCTTTTAGTTTTTAATTCAATAGCTCCAAGTTTTCTTGAGCCAATAATTGCAGCTTGAATTTCTCTTCCAGGTATAAATTCTTCTATAATTATTCTTTTGTAAGTTTTTAATAGTTCTATTTTTTTTAAAATATCTATTTTGTTGCAAATAAAAACATTTACACTTGAGCCTTCATTTAATGGTTTAATTACTACTGGAAACTTAAGTTTTTTATTAATAATTTTAATTAAATCATAATTTGATTTGTCAAAAAAATATAAAATATATTTTGGAGTATGAATATTATTGGCAATAAAAATCCTTTTGGACAACTCTTTGTCCATAGCAATAGCCGAGGGGATTACTCCTGAGTGTGTATATGGTATTTTAGTAGTTTCTAAAATAGTTTGGATATATCCATCTTCTCCAAATTGTCCGTGTAATCCGTTAAAGATAATATCTGGCTTAAATGATTTAATAACTTTTAATAATTTAAAATCTGGTTCAGTAATTTTTACATTATAACCATTTTTACTTAACTCTTTTTTTACTTGCATTCCAGTATCAAGACTTATGGTTCGTTCCTTAGATATACCACCTGAAATTATTAATATTTTTTTTTTCAAATTATTCTAAAATTTTAATTTCTTTTTCTAAACTAATTCCTGTCTTTTCCAAAACGTTTTTAGCTACGAAATCAATTAAACTTTTCATATCTTCAAAAGAAGCTTGACCCTTGTTTACAAAAAAATTACAATGCTTTTTTGAAATACAAGCATCTCCAAAGCTTTTAGAAAGTGGAACTGAATCTTTTATAAGTTCCCAGACCTTTTTATCAGTTTGTGATAAAGGGTTTTTAAAAGTACTTCCACTTGTTTTTATTTTAGTAGGTTGATTTTTATCCTTTCTTTCTTTGAGTTTATTAATTTCATCATTTATTTTTGAAATAGAACTCTTTATTCCTTTAAAAGAAGCACTTAAAAAAATTAAATCATCAGGTAAATCATTTTTTCTATACCCAAAATTAATTTCTTTTGCTGGAATTGTCCTTATATTTCCCATTTTATCAATTGATTGAATTGATAACAGAATATCCTTAAATTCTTTACCAAAACAACCAGCATTCATTCTAATTCCTCCACCAATGGTTCCTGGTATACAGGATAAAAACTCAAAACCACTTAAACTGTTTTTCATTGCAAATTCTGAAAGAGATTTATCTAGCACCCCACTACCAGCAATTATTACATCTTCACCAAGTAAAGTAATATTATTAAAATTTTTACTTAATTTTATAATAACTCCATCAAAAAGCTTATCAGTCATCAAAGTATTTGAACCTGCTCCAAGTACAAATATTCTCTCTTGATTGTTCAATTTTTTCAAAAAACTTACTAGGTCTTTTAAATTACAAACCTTAAAAAAGGCTTTTGTTTTTCCACCAATATTAAACCAGTTTTTTTTTTTTATATCTTCCTCATATCTTACATTTTCACCAAAGTCTTTTAATAGGTTTTTTAATTGATTAATTTCCATTACATTAATTCTGGAAGTTTTCTCATCCAATTTGAAATAGATCCTGCACCCATTCCAATAACAATCTTTTTTCCATACATGCTATTTTTAATGAATTTTGCTAAATCAATATTATCCTTAACTATAAATAACTTTACTTTAGAATTTTTTACTATTTCTTTTGCAAAATCTAAATAATTGAAACCTAATTTAATTTTTTCACCTGCAGTGTATATGGGACATAAAATAACTTCATCAGCGTTCTTAAAAGCAAATGAAAACTCTTTTCTAAGATCTTTTAATCTTGAAATTCTATGAGGTTGAAAAACACAAACCTTATCATAACCCTTATAAACTTTATCAACTCCTTCCATCACCAACTTTATCTCTGTTGGATGATGAGCGTAATCATCATAAAAATCAATATTATTGTATGTAAAAATTTTATTGAACCTTCTCTGGACACCCCTAAAGTTCAATAAACCCTTTTTAATATCTGAAATAGATATTCCAATTGTCATGGCAACTGCTGTTGCTGCAACTGAATTTCTGACATTATGAATTCCAATTAATGGTGTTTTGATTTTTTTGATATGTATTTTTTTTTTATTTGGAACATTAACAAATAGATCAAATTCAGTAAATTTTTTATTTAGTTTGATATTTTTAATTAGGAAGTTAGATTTTGTATTTATTCCATAAGTATAAAAATTTTGATTTTTTAATTTTTTGATTAGATCAATATTGATTTTATCATCTAGACAAATAAATGATTTTCCAAAAGATGGTACTTTTTCAATAAATTCTATAAAATAATTTTTTAAATCCTCTACTGATTTATAAAAATCCATATGCTCTCTATCAATGTTTGTAATTATTGAATATGTTGGTGGAATATGAACAAAACTACCATCGGACTCATCTGCCTCTAATATTGACCAATCACTCTTTCCAAGTTTAGCTGTGTTTTTAATTGAATTTATTACTCCTCCATTGATGATAGTTGGATCCAATTTTGTATTTTGAAAAATAGAGGCTATTAAAGAAGTTGTTGTGGTTTTGCCATGTGATCCAACAACAACTATATTTTTCATTAGAGAAACCATATGAGCTAACATTTTTCCTCTAGTAATAATTGGTAATTTTTTTCTTCTCGCCTCGATAATTTCAGGATTATTTCTTTTAATAGCTGACGAAACCACAACTATTGTTGCACTTTTAAGATTTTGTTTTTTATGTCCTATAAAAACTTTCATTTTTTCTTTTTTGAGTCTTTCAATATTTTTATTAAGAGATAAGTCGCTTCCTTGAACCTTGAAACCCTTTCCTTTCATTATTAATGAAAGTCCACTCATGCCTATTCCACCAATTCCAACAAAGTGGATAATTTCAGTTTTTGCTAATTCAATTTTCATTAATATTTTCTAATATTTTTTGATTAACATTAATCCATGTATTTTGGTAATTTAATTTTTTTAAATTTTCCTTTTTTTTTAAATAATCGCTTCTATCACTTAGGATATATTTTAAAAAATCTTCAATTTTATTGTCAAAAAATTTTTGTTCTATTGTCCAACAACAATCAAGATTTTGATAAAAAAAAGCATTTTCTAGCTGATGATCATCTTTAGATGTTGCCAGTGGAACTGCTATAAATGGAACATTTAGAACTGATAATTCAGCTAAAGTTGAAGCACCTGCTCTAGTAATACAAAGGTCTGCCTGATGCATATAATTAAAAAAATTTTTATCAAAACTAAAAACTTCATTTTCTATATTATTTTTTAAATAGATATTACTTAAATGTGTAATATTTTTTTCATTTGTTTGTTGTATAACTTTTATTGGAAATTTTTTTGAAATATTAATAATTGAATCTTTTAAATTTTTATCAAAGATACTAGCACCTTGACTACCTCCTACTATCAGTAGGGTAAATTTATTTTTATATTTTGTAAATGGCTCTAATTTATAAATATTTTTTCTTACCAATGGATGAATAACAATTATCTTATTCTTTAAATTATTGGGGTATTTTTTAATATCATTTGCGTAACAAAAAATTTTTTTACAAAAATTCAAAAAAAATTTATTGGCACGACCTAAAACTTGGTTTGGTTCAATTAAATAAATATCTAAATTTAAAAATCTTGCAGCTAAAACTACAGGTAAGGACATATATCCACCTGTAGAAAATACTTTTTTAATTTTTCTTTTTTTTAGTATAAAAAACGATTTTAAGGATAAATATAAGATTTTAATAAAACTAAAAGGTAAGATAAAAATATTATTTAACTTTGGTGTATCTATAATTTCAAGTTCATAAATATCTTTATCTAAGTATTTTAAACCTCTTTTATCTGTAGAAATAATTACATTCGTATTTTTCATTAAATGTTCATAAAGTATTGTAGCGGGCACCACATGACCACCTGAACCTCCTGTAGTAATTAAAAGATTGTGATTCATTTTAATTAATCTTTCTTTTTGTTAAATTTAAAATTATACCTGACAGAATTGAGATGCTTATTATTGAAGATCCTCCATAACTTATAAAAGGTAATGTCATCCCTGTTGTTGGGAACAATCTTATATTAACTCCGATATGTATTATAGCTTGTAATAAAACAAGACTTATACAGCCTACCAAAACTAATTTTGTTCTTTCTTCACTTTCCAAATAAACTTTTTTAAAAACAGAATAAATAAATATTAAAAACATTAATAAAATTAGAATTATAGCTATTACACCAAACTCCTCAGAGATGACAGATATTATATAATCTGTATGGGCTTCGGGAACTCTATTTTTAAGAGTGCCTTCTCCAATCCCTTTACCAAAATATCCACCACTTGAAATAGAGTCTATGGCTTTTTCAGATTGTGCATTATGGGTGCCTGTTTCTGTATTAAAAAAAGATAATAATCTATTTTTAATATAAGCGAACTTTGGCACAAAATTAATAAGTAAATAAAGTGCTGCAAATAAAACTAAACAAGAGGTTATTAAAAAGACTACATTAATTCCTGATATAAATATTAAAACTGACCAACTGAAAAAAACTAATAAGGTTTGACCAATATCAGGTTGAGCTGCTAATAGCAAAGCGATCGTCAAAGTTATTAAAAATGAAAAAGAGTATTTAAAATAGATATTTTTATATTTTTGACTACTTAAAATTAAACTAATCAGAATAATTAAAAAGGGTTTTACTAATTCAATTGGTTGAAATCTAGGTAATAAATACAAATCTATCCATCTTCGAGCATTATTTACCTCAACACCTATAATAGGAACTAGACACAAAAATATTAATGAAAAAAGAAATAAGGCAGGGGCAATTTTAAAAAGATTTTCTTTATTTATGCAGGATAATACGAAAATTATTAACAAACCTAATAAAACAAAAAAAAGGTGTTTAAAAAAAAATGTATAATCATTAGTATTTAATTTATCTGAAACTAACAAAGATGTTGATACAAGAGAGAAAAACAAACCTGTGATAAACAATAAAACGATTAAAAAAAATATAAATTTATCTACATTTTTCCACCACTCATAATATAAATTGTACATTGATTTATTATTTTTCATTATAATATTTTTTAATTAGATTATTAAAATACAAACCTCTATCTTCAAAATTTTTAAAAGAATCAAATGATGCTGCACATGGGCTAAATAATATTGTTTTGTCTAAAAACTTTTCATTTTTAATAATCTTTAAAATCGCTTTCAAAGCATCTTTTAGATTATCAAAATTTTGATAATTAATTTTACCCTTAAAATTTTGATTAAAAAATTTCTTATTTTTTCCATATATAAACGCTTTGATGTTTCCAAAATATTTTTTCGACAAATTAAATTCATCTCCTTTTTTATAGATACCACCCAATAACCAATAAATATTATTATTTGCTTTTAAAAGACCAATTGATGAAGAAAAACTTGTGGATTTTGAGTCATTGATAATTGTCAAATATTTTCTTTTAAAAATAATTTGTTGTCTATACTTTAATCCATTAAATTTTTTTATTGTTTTTATCAATAATTTTTTTTTAAGATTAAGTTTTCTTGATATTTCTAAAACAAATAATAGGTTTTCTTTATTTGTTTCTGTTGAAAAATATCTATTTTTGATAAATTTATTTAAAGAAACTATTTTTTTTGTGTTAACTCTAATTATTTTACTTTTGAATTTGTTCAATTGTAACTCTTTATTGATTAATAGGTCATCTTTTTTAACAAATGCCAAACTCCCTTTAGATTGATTTTTTAATAATTTAAATTTAGCTTTTACATATTTGTTTAAAGTTTTATGTCTTTCAATATGATCGGATGATAAATTTAGTATTACAGCATACTTAGATTTAAAAATTTTACTGTATTCCAATTGGTAAGATGAAGCTTCAACAACAAAAATTGTTTTTTTTTTTACATTTTTTACAGATAAAATTGGATTACCAATATTTCCCACAAGCTTACTATCAAATTTTTGATCTAACAAAACATCGTGCAATAACTTGCAAGTAGTAGATTTACCATTTGTGCCAGTAATTGTTATACATGTATTTTTATAAAATGAATAAAAAATATCTAAATCAGAATAAATTTTATTATAGTTTTTTTTTAAAAATTTAGTTAGTTTACAATTATTGATGTCTATTCCTGGGCTTAAAACTATTACATCAAACTTTGACTTTAAAATATTTTTGTAACTGATAATTCTTTTTTTAATAATAGTATTTTTAATCTTCAGTTTTTGATCATCATATAAAAAAATATTATTTTTACTTTTCAAAAAATTAAACGTCGATAAACCACTTTTTCCTAACCCGTAAATTAGTATTTTTTTATTTAAAAAGATATTCAAACTATTGACCTTTATCTTAGTTTTAATGTTGCTAGACCAATCATTGCTAAAATAATAGAAATAATCCAAAATCTAATAACTACAGTTGACTCGGGCCAACCTTTCTTTTCAAAGTGGTGGTGAATTGGAGCCATTTTAAATATTCTTTTACCAGTAAGCTTAAATGAAATTACTTGAACCATCACAGACAAAGCCTCTAAAACAAATAAACCACCCGTTATAGCTAAAACTATTTCATGCTTAGTGATAATTCCAATTGCACCTAAAGACCCTCCCAATGACAAGGATCCTGTATCTCCCATAAATATCTTTGCTGGGGGTGCGTTAAACCACAAAAAACCTAAACACGCACCAATAATAGCACCACAAAAAATTGAAATTTCCCCTGCTCCTTCAATATATAAAATCTGAAGATATTCTGAAAAAACAATATTACCAGTTACATAACTAATAAAAGCAAAACAACCTGCAACTAAAATTACTGGAACTGTAGCCAAACCATCCAAACCATCTGTCAAATTTACAGCATTAGAAGATCCCACAATTACAAAAATAGAGAAGGGTATAAAAAACCACCCAAGGTTAATTATTAAATTTTTAAAAAAAGGAAAATAAAGGTTTCTAAATTCCTCATATTCTACTAAATAAGTTAAAATAAATAAGCCCATTAATGCTAAGAAAATTTGCATCATTATTTTAAACTTTGACGAAATGCCAGAGGAGCTGCTATTTCTTATTTTTTTATAATCGTCGTATGCACCCAAAGCCCCAAACGAAGAAACAATGTATAAACAAAATAAAATGTAAATGTTTGTTAAATCGGCCCATAGTAAGACTGAAATAATTAAACCTAATAAAATTATTACACCACCCATAGTTGGAGTTCCGATTTTTTTAATTATATGATCTGAAGGTCCATCTTCCCTAATCGGATTAAAAATTTTTCTGTCAGAAAATAGTCTAATAAAAGGTTGTCCAATTAAAAGAGCAATTAATAATGATGTAAAAAATGCCAATCCTGTTCTAAAAGTAATATATTTAAAAACATTTAAAAAAGTAAAGTCCTCAACATAGTTGAGT
>CACKVD010000014.1 GCA_902603555.1 uncultured Pelagibacteraceae bacterium | reverse complement strand
AAAGACAAAACTTTGGCTATTATTGAGCCAAGAACAGAATATAAAAAAGATAAAACTTGGTCTTTTTGGAAAGTAGCATCTCATAACTTTGATGATTGCGTTAAGAAAAGTTGGGAAAATTTTACGATTAATATACCAAAAAAAACTAATCACTTAGAATGTGCCGTTTATCCATACCAAAGTATTGATAGTGGATTATTTTATGAAAAAATTAACAAAAAATTAAAAGAGAATAAAAATATTTCCTACTTTAAAGATATAAAGGAAATTAATTCAAAAAATTCTTTTATTTTCAATAGTGTTCCTTTAATGAAAAAAGATTACCGTAACCTTTGGCAACATTTTTGTGGTGTAGAAATTGAAACACAAAATAATTTTTTTGATGATAAAATTTTTAACCTTATGGATTTTGATTGTGATCAAAGAGAAAGTGTACATTTTTTTTATACATTACCCTATTCAAATACTAAGGCTTTAGTTGAAACTACTTGGCTATCAAAAATGAATGATAATTCTCAAAAAGATTATGATAGTCAAATAAAAGATTATATCGAAAATCATTTAAACTTAAAAAATTATAAAATTACTTATAAAGAGGAAGGCGCAATACCTCTATTTTATCCAACAAATGAATTAGAAAAAAATAAAATAAATATTGGAACTGCCGGGGGTATGACCAGATTAAGCACAGGCTATACTTTTCTGAATATTCAAGAGCATAGTAAATATATATGTAAAAATATCGAAAATATATCTAAAACTAAAACATTTAAAATAAATAAAAAATACCAATTTTTAGATGATATTTTTTTGAGAGTTCTTGAAAAACATCCAAAAAAAATGCCTGATATTTTCTTTAAAATGTTTAAGAGTTCACCAAAGACTGTTATAAAATTTTTATCCAACAAAAGTAATTTTTTTGAGGATTTGTCTATAATATTTAAAATGCCAAAAATTACTTTTATTAAAGCTTTGTTTTATTAGTTAGATAAAGAAATGAATAAACAGATTAAAAAAATAAATTTAAATCATTCTTTTATTTTTTTTTTATTTTGCAACATTTTTTCTGTAATAGCACTTAAAATTACTTATTTTACAATATCTCCATTAATTTGTTTATTACTGATTTTAAGTATTGGTGTTTCTCACGGTTCACTTGATAATTTAAAAGGAAGAAAGCTCTTTCAAATTTTTAAGATTGATAATTTTTTTATTTTTTATTTATCATACATTTTAATCTCTTTAATTGTAATTATTTTATGGATAATCATACCTTCTGTTTCTTTAATAATTTTTTTAATTATAGCCTCACATCATTTTGGTAAAGAGGATACCCAATTTTTAATAATTGAAAAATCATATTATAATCATTTATTATTTTTTTTAAAAGGTTCGTTGATAATCTTTGCGCCAATGTACTTCCATTTTGATGAGACAGTATCTTTATTCAAATTATTGCTAATTGAAAATGAATTTTTCTACAAATTTTTAAGTTTTGTAGAAACAAACAAGATTTTACTTTACTGTATTATTCTATCAACTTTATCTAGTATTTTATTATTTGCCAAAAATTTTGAGTTAAAGAAATTTACAATTTTTTTTGATTATTTTTCAATTTTAATTATAAATTATTATTTCTCACCCTTATTGGCATTTACAATTTATTTCTGTTTTTTACATTCTGTTAGGCATAGTATTTCATTAATGTTTGAATTAGATAAAAATCAACTAAGTAATGGATTAAAAATCTTTATAAAAAAAGCTTTACCACTAACAATACTCAGTGCTATTTTTTGTTTTATAGCGCTTTATTTATTAAATAATACTTATGATTTTGATAATTCAATTCTCAAAATTATATTTATAGGTTTGGCGTCTTTAACCTTTCCACATATATTGCTTGAATACTTGATTGAAAAAAATGAAAAATAAGGAATTAAAAATATTATTATCTGCTCCTAGAGGTTTTTGTGCTGGTGTTGAAAGAGCTATAGAAATAGTTGAAAAATCAATTCAAAAGTATGGTGCTCCAGTTTATGTTCGTCATGAAATAGTCCATAACAAATTTGTAGTTGATGATTTAAAAAGTAAAGGAGCTATTTTTGTAGAAGAGCTTGAGGAGATAGAAGATAAATCAAGACCAGTTATTTTTTCAGCTCACGGAGTTCCAAAAAAAATACCAGAGGATGCAAAGGATTATAACATGACTTATGTTGATGCCACATGTCCCCTAGTTTCAAAAGTACATAGAGAGGCTGAAAATCTAAATAAGGCTGGTTATCATTTAATTTTAATTGGACATCAGAATCATCCTGAGGTCATCGGTACAATGGGCCAACTACCCATTGGATCTATTGATCTCATTCAAAATGAGGATGATGCAAAAAAATATAACACTAAAAATAAAAAAATTTCTTATGTCACTCAAACCACTTTATCTGTTGATGATACAAAGGATATAATTAAAATATTAAAAGATAAATTTCCAGATATCAAAGAACCTGCAAAAGAGGATATTTGTTATGCCACAACTAATAGACAGATGGCTGTTAAAAATATAGCAAAAGACTGTGATATATTCTTTGTAATTGGTAGTAGAAATTCATCTAATTCAGTCAGATTAGTAGAAGTTGCTAAAAAATCTGGGTGTATAAATTCTCAATTAATCCATTCACAAAGTGAAATTCCATTTGATTTGATTGAAAATTCAAATGTAATTGGTATTTCGTCCGGCGCTTCGGCACCTGAAATTTTAGTTGATAACTTTATTAATGAATTAAGAAATAGATTTACAGTCAGTATAGATGAAGTAGAAATCATCAAAGAAAATGTGGTTTTCAAAGTCCCAAAAAGTTTAAATTAAAATGGCTGTATATACAAAAATAAGTAAAAAAGAAATTTCATACATTAATAAGCAATTTAATGTGGATAAAATTGTTAATTTTAAGGGTATCAAGCAAGGAATAGAAAATACAAATTATTTATTAAGAACAAGAAATAATAAATTTATACTCACAATTTTTGAAAAAAGGGTTTCTCAAAAAGAAATACCTTTTTTTATGAAATTAATGGATCAATTAAATAGTTTTAGAATTAATTGTCCAAAACCTCTTAAAAATAAAAGTGGAAATTATCAGATAAGAATAAAAAATAAAATGGCTAGTATAGTTTCTTTTCTTGATGGAAAAGATAAAAAAAAACTTAATTTTAAAAATTGCTTCGATGTAGGCAAAACAATTGCGCAAATGCACTTATCATCAAAAAAAATTAAACTTTATAGAAAAAATTCTATGGGTATTAAAAATCTAAATCCATTATTTAATAGCATAAAATTTAAATCAAAGAAATTTATCAATATAGAAAAATTTGTAAAAAATAATTTTAAAGATATTAAAAATAATTGGCCAAAAAGATTGCCCAACGGAATAATTCATGGAGATTTATTTATAGATAATATTTTTTTCAAAAATAATAAAATATCAGGAATTATTGATTTTTACTTTGCGGCTAATGACTACTTTATGTATGAAATTGCTATATGTGTTAATGCTCTATGTTTTGATAAGAAAAATACGAAATTTTTAGTAAATAAAAAGAAAGTTAAAAATTTAATTAAGGGCTATGAAAGTATTAAAAAAATTTCAGTAAAAGAAAAAAAATCACTAAATATTTTGTGTCGTGGTGCAGCAATGAGATACTTTTTGACTAGGCTTTATGATTATACTAATACTCCAAAAACAGCTTTAATTAAAATCAAAGATCCTCGAGAATATTATCAAAAATTGTTAATACATAATAATTTAAAAACTTATAGAGATTACATAAATTAATGATTAAAATTTATACTGACGGTTCATGTATTGGGAATCCAGGAAAAGGAGGTTGGGCAGCAATAATATTAGATGGCGGGGAAAAAACTGAAATTAAAGGAAGTAAAAAAGACACTACAAATAATCAGATGGAATTATTAGCACCTATACAAGCTCTTAAAAAAATTCCAAAAGGTAGCAAGGTTCAAATTTTTACAGATTCTAAATACGTGAAGTTTGGAATAACAGAGTGGATACATAATTGGAAAAAAAATGGATGGAAAACCGCAAATAAAAAAGAAGTAAGTAATAAAGATCTTTGGACAGAATTAGATCATCTAAATAATGAATTTGAAATAAGTTGGAATTGGGTAAAAGCGCATTCAACAGATAAATTAAATAATGAAGTAGATTTACTTGCCAGAGATGCTGCTTACTTATAATAGATTATTTAATAAATTTTCTGCTGATGTTAAACCACATTCTTTAGTTTCTTTTTCGACATGAATATTTAGAACAGTAAAGTTTTCAATAACCATCAAGTAACGATTTGATCTGATTCCCATTCCTTTTGCATTACGATCAACTTCTGCTCCTATTGCTTTCGTGAATAACAAATATGGGTCAGATAACATTGTGATTTTATTTCCCGTATTATTGATCTCTCCCCAACCATTCATTACATAGGGGTCATTTACTGATAAACAGAATATATGTTCTATACCTTTCGCTTTAATCTTATCTGCATTTGCTACAAAACCTGGTAGATGAAGTTTTGAACAAGTTGATGTAAATGCCCCGGGTAAACCAAATAAAACAATTTTTCCATTACCTATGATTTCACTTAATTTGGTTTTTTGCGGTTCTCCATCAACAAAATGAAAAATCTCAGTATCTGGTAGTTGATCTTTTATTTTAAGTTTCATAAAGAATTCATTACATATTTTTTAACTTTTTCAATATCATTTGAAAGAAGATCAAATTTTTCTTTTCTGTCATTAATATATTTAAGACTATCTGGTAAATTTTCAGTTTTTGAAATTGCATCTTCTATTGCTTTTGGAAATTTGCACGGGTGAGCAGTTGATAATACAACACAATTTTTTTCCAATCCTAATTTTCTTACAGCACCAATACCCACAGCAGTATGTGGATCAACTACCATCTGATGTTCTTCATTGATTGTCTTTATTATTTCAACAGTTTCATTTTCGTCAAGCATTTCTGATATAAAATTTTTTTTAATTTTTTCTAAATCATTTTTATCAATTTTATAAATATTCTTGTTTATTTCAGCCATTACATCTTTTGTAACTTCTGAGTTACAATCTTTTACATCGTATAAAAGCCTCTCGAAATTACTTGCTAATTGTATATCCATACTTGGTGTATTTGTTTCTTCAACTTTCTTTTGACTATAGTCACCACCGGATATTGCTCTGTGCAGTATATCATTTTTATTCGTAGCAACGATTAATTTATCAATTGGAAGACCTAATTTTTTTGCTAAGTAACCTGCATAAATATCTCCAAAGTTACCTGTTGGAACACTAAAAGAAAGAGGTTGACCATTTCCAACTTTAAAAAAAGCATAAAAATAATAAACTGCTTGAGCAATAATTCTTGCCCAATTAATTGAGTTAACACCTGACATATTAATACTTTTAGAAAACTTTTCATCATTGAACATTGCTTTTACTAAATTTTGGCAGTCATCAAAATTGCCTTCTACTGCAATATTAAATACATTGCTCTCTTCATGTATTGTCATAAGCTTTCTTTGAACTGGTGAAATTTTGTTATTTGGGTGTAATACAAAAACATTTAAATTTCTTCTTCCTTTTAAAGCATCTATAGCAGCTGCACCAGTATCACCTGAAGTTGCTACTATTATGTTAACTTTTTTTTGATCACGTCCTAAATGATATTGATAGAAGTTACCTATTAATTGCATTGCAATATCTTTAAAAGCAAGCGTTGGGCCATGAAATAGTTCTAGAACTTTTAAATTTCCCAGATCTGAGATTTTTACAACATCATCACATCTAAAATTTGAGTATGATTTTGAAATCAAAGAGATTAATTCATCTTTAGACATGAAGTCTCCTATAAATGGATAAATTATTTCAGCCGCTAAATCATTGTAACTAAGATTTTTTAAATTATCTAATTCTTCTTTTTTAAATGGTTTGATTAATTGAGGCACAAATAGTCCCCCATCATCTGCCAAACCTTTGAGAAAAACATCCTTAAAAGCAAAGCTTTTCTGATTATTTCTTGTACTAATATAGTTCATTTAATAATTCTTTTTCCTAAAATATAAATATAGCAAAAGAATTGAAATCGCTAATGAAAACCATGTTATCGCATATTTTTTATGATTATTAGAAATATTAGCAGTAATTTTTTTTGGTCTAGGATATTGATAATTTCCATCTAAATAAATTATGTATTTAGAAAATTTTTTACCAGTAAATTTTAAGATATCTTCTCTATTCAGGCTAAACCAGTAATTTTCTTTAATATCATTGTCTGGTTTAAAAATATTTTTTCTTCCTTGGATTTTGAGAGTTCCTACTATATCATTTTGATCAAATATATTTATTTCTTGGGTATTTTTTTTTTCAAATGGTATCCAGCCTCGATTAAGTAAATAATCTTCATCATTAATCAAAATCGGGTTAATGACTTCAAATCCTGGGGTACCAGAATCATTCAAATTATATAAATAAATTTGTTTTTCAAAGTCAATAATACCCGATGTTTTAATTTTTAGAAAATTTTGTTTATTAGATTGAGAAAGTTCTACTGGAGGATTTTTTAATGAATTTTCAATTTCTAAAATAAGATTATTTTTCCAATTTAATCTAATAATCTGCCAAGTGCCTAATGCAATAAAAACAAATATAAAAAAAATAATAAAAACAGAAAATAAAAACTTATGTTTCAATGACTGAAATTAACTTCCCCAGATATAGATTGCTGCAAACAAAAATAACCACACAACATCAACAAAATGCCAATACCAAGCTGCAGCTTCAAAACCAAAATGATGATCTTTATTAAAATGGCCTCTCTTACCTCTAAATAAACATACAGCTAAAAATATGGTCCCTACAAGTACATGGAAACCATGAAATCCTGTTGCCATATAAAATACTGACCCATAAATATGATTTGAAAAAGAAAATGATGCATGCTGATACTCATAAATTTGTAA
This sequence comes from uncultured Pelagibacteraceae bacterium, assembly GCA_902603555.1. GTDB lineage: Bacteria > Pseudomonadota > Alphaproteobacteria > Pelagibacterales > Pelagibacteraceae > Pelagibacter. Next base: position 17,884 of record CACKVD010000014.1, on the reverse strand, counting down.
AAGCGTGAAACAAAAACCTAAAATAACAGTTAACCATAAACCTTGAATAAATCCTTTTCTATCATCTTCCAGAAGAGCATGATGAGACCATGTGACTGTTGTTCCAGATAATAATAAAATTAATGTATTTATTAACGGAATATCCCAAGGGTCAAATGTTTCAATATCCTTTGGTGGCCAAACATTTCCAACAAACTCATTAGGAAATAAACTTACATCAAAATATGCCCAAAACCATGCAACAAAAAACATTACCTCAGAGGCAATAAATAGTGTCATTCCATAACGGTGATGAATTTGAACAACAGGTGTGTGATGTCCTTGGTGTTCAGCCTCAATCACAACATCTCTGAACCACATATACGCTCCATAAATTAACAGAGCAAAACCAAAGTACATTCCCCATGATACATCTGTATGAAGATAGTAAACTGACCCTAAAGCCAATACCAAGCAAGAAAAAGATGTATAAATTGGCCAAGGACTTGGGTCTACTAAATGGTAATCATGTTTTTTTTCAGCTGACATTTTTTTGGATTATGATTGTTTATAGTAATCTGTCGAGAAAAAAGTATACGACATAGTTACATCCTGTAAGTTTTTCACAGTTGGGTCATTTACCATTTCAGGATCTAAATAAAAAGTCATTACATAGGTAGCTTTTTCTCCAGCTTTTAATTCTTGTTTTTCGAAGCAAAAACATCCCAATTTACTATAATATTTTCCAAAACTCGCGGGGGAAACATTAAAACTTGCAACTCCAGCTGTAGGGTCATTGCTATAATTTTCCACTTCGAATTTTATTTTATTAACCTGACCTACCTTCACATCTATAACATTTGTTTCAGCTTTAAAATCCCACGGTAAATTATTTACATTAGTATCAAATCTGACGCTCACCACTTTATTTAATACTATTTTTGGAGCATTATTTGAAATTTGGGTTGTTCCACCAAAACCAGTTACTCTGCAAAACAAATCATATAAAGGAACAGCTGCATATGACAAGCCTAACATTAAAACAAAAATTCCTATTAGTATTAAAGGGGTGAGTTTCTTTTTTTGCATCATATTGATCTGTCAAATACTCCTGTATTATAAAGTGTAAAAAAGAAAAGAAAGATCATAAAAGCAATTATTGCTAAAGCAGTTAGTATATTTTTTTTCTTAGTTTTTTTATCAGGCGTTATCATAATATCTTGTCTATCAGAAAAAGTACAAAAACCAAAAATAAATATAAAATAGAATATCCAAATATTGATTTTGCTTTTTTTGGATCAAATTTATTTTTCTTAAAATTATAAAGCTCATAACATAGAAAATTGTAATAAAGAGTTAATAGTAATGCAGGTATTAAAAAAACTAAACCTACAAAATTTATCCAGTAAGGAAAAATAATTACTGGCAACATTATTAATGAATAAATAAAAATATTAGCCTTAGTACTCTCAACTCCATTAGTGAGTGGCAACATGGGTATATTTGCTTTTTTGTAATCGTCTGATTTATACAAACTCAAAGCCCAAAAATGTGAAGGTGTCCAAAAAAATATTATTAAAAAAAACGCTATTGGTTCGATAGATAATGAACCAGTAGAAATTGTCCATCCAATAACTGGAGGAAAAGCTCCTGCAGCTCCACCAATAACTATATTTTGTGGTGTTCTTCTTTTTAACCAGATCGTATAAACAAAAACATAAAATAGAATCGTCAAAAGTAGAATAGCTGCAGAAATTCTATTAGTAAAATAGTCTAATGCCACTACAGAGATAATAGACAAAGTAACTCCAAAAATAAGAGCTTGGTTTCTATTAACCTTTCCGGTTGGTATAGGTCTTAGACAAGTTCTTGTCATTAAAGCATCAAGATCAGACTCATACCACATGTTGAGGGCGCCAGCTGCGCCTGCTCCGAGAGAAACTAACAAAATTCCTATAATTGCATCTTTTGTTGACACAAGGTTTGGCGATGTTAATAATCCAACTGCACAGGTGAAAATAACCAAGGACATTACTCTTGGTTTCATTAGTTTAAATAATTCAGAAAAATTAAACAAATCCTCCTGACTTAAACTTTTATTTTTTAGTCTTAAATTGCTCATTAGTTTTTTTTGCTCTTATATTGGTATTAGCTATGAGATTTTTGTGTGTCCTGATCATCCTCAAACTTTGGTAATTCTTCAAAAGTATGGAAATTTGGTGGAGATGGTACAGTCCATTCTAAAGTCGTAGCTCCTACCCCCCATGGATTTTGTGCAGCTGCTTTTTTCTTTGCGAAAGAATAAATTAGATTTACAAAAAATACTGCTAATCCTGCAACCGCAACATATGAACCAATTGAAGAAATATAATTCCATCCAGCAAAAGCATCAGGGTAATCAGCATATCTTCTAGGCATACCAGCTAATCCTAGAAAATGTTGTGGGAAGAAAATCAAATTTACACCAATAAATGTTAACCAAAAATGCAATTGTCCAAGCCACTCTGAATATTCATATCCAGACATTTTTGAAAACCAGTAATAGAAACCCGCAAAAATTGCGAAAACGGCACCTAATGATAAAACATAATGAAAGTGTGCAACAACATAGTACGTGTCGTGCATAGCTGTATCTACTCCTGCATTCGCTAGCACTACTCCCGTTACACCGCCAACTGTAAACATAAAAATAAATCCTAGAGCCCATACCATTGGTGTTTTGAAAGAAATTGATCCACCCCACATAGTTGCAATCCACGAGAAAATTTTTATTCCTGTTGGTACTGCTATAATCATCGTAGCAGCTAAGAAATAAGCTTTAGTATCTGTACTTAAACCTACTGTATACATATGGTGCGCCCATACAACAAACCCTACAATTCCAATTGCAACCATCGCATAAGCCATTCCCAAATAACCAAAAACTGGTTTTCTTGAAAATGTTGAGACTATATGACTGATCATTCCAAAACCAGGAAGAATTAAAATATAAACTTCTGGATGACCAAAAAACCAAAACAAATGCTGGAATAAAACAGGATCACCTCCTGTTTGAGCCTCAAAAAAGGCGGTTCCAAAATTTCTATCTGTTAACAACATCGTTATTGCACCAGCAAGTACCGGTAAAGATAACAATAATAAAAATGCTGTTACTAAAATTGACCAGGCAAATAATGGCATTTTATGTAATGTCATTCCTGGTGTTCTCATATTTAAAATTGTTGTTATAAAATTTACTGCACCTAAAATTGAAGAAGCTCCTGCTAAGTGTAAACTTAAAATTGCTAAATCCATTGCTGGACCTGGTTGACCAGCTTTAGAGGATAACGGGGGATAAATAGTCCATCCACCACCAACTCCTGTTTGACCTGGAGGGCCATCAGCAAAGATTGATAAAATTAATAAAGTTAATGAAACTGGTAATAACCAGAAAGAAATATTATTCATTCTTGGAAATGCCATGTCAGGTGCACCAATCATAATTGGTACAAACCAATTACCAAACCCACCTATCATCGCTGGCATTACCATAAAGAAAATCATGATTAAACCATGACCTGTAACTAGCACATTATATAAGTGATAATTTCCACCTAAAATTCCATCTCCAGGATGCATCAATTCCATTCTCATTAAAACTGAAAATGCTGTTCCTATTACTCCTGCAACAATTGCAAAGATTAAGTACATTGTACCTATATCTTTATGGTTAGTTGAATATGCCCAACGTTTCCAACCTGTTGGAGTATGATGATCGTCGTGTGATGCTGTTTGTGTATACATATTTATTTACTCACTAGTTTTAATTTATCATTTTCAATATCTTCTTTTGCAAATTTTACTCGAGCCTCTGATAACCACTCTTGGTAATCTTCTTCACTTACAACTTTAACAGTAATAGGCATAAAAGCATGTTTAATTCCACAGAGTTCTGAACATTGACCATAATATGTTCCTTCTTTTTCTGCCTTGAACCATGTTTCATTAATTCTTCCTGGAACCGCATCTCTTTTTACTCCAAAAGATGGTAGGGCCCATGCGTGTAATACATCATTAGCTGTAATTAAAACTTTTATAACTTTGTTTACCGGTACAACTACTTCATTGTCGACTGCAAGTAATCTTGGTTGATCCACTCTTAAATCTTTTTCTTCAACCATATAAGAGTCGAAGATTATATTTTCATCAGGATATTCGTATCCCCAGTACCACTGATATCCAATAGCCTTTATAGTTAAGTCAGCTTTTGGAATTGTGTCCTGTTTATATAAAATTTTAAATGATGGAACTGCCATGACTATTAAAATCAAACACGGAATTAAAGTCCATAAAATTTCAACAGTTACATTGTGTGTTCTTTTAGATGGGTTTGGATTAGCTGAAGCTCTAAATCTCACACATGCATAAAGCATTAAGAATAAAACAAAAACACTAATTGCAATTATAATTGGAAGTAAAAGATTATTATGAAAGTTAACGATATCTCTCATTCCATCTGATGCAGGATTTTGAAAACCTAATTGCCAGTCTTTAGGTTGGTCAGCAATCGCATTAACCATAATAAAAAAACTTGAAATTATTAATAAAATTTTTTTCATTTACTTAGCTATATAAAGCTCTTTTGTAAAAATTACACTTTAGTTTTCGCGACAATTTATCAATTAATTGCGTAATTTACGATCGAAATTGTGGATATCACAGCTGTTTCAGATCTCAAAATATTGTCATTAATTTTTAAAGCTTGAACCCCATCAAAATTAAGAATCTGCTCTCTTTCAGCTTCAGAAAAATCACCCTCTGGACCAACAATAATACATTTTGGTTTGTCAGAAAGTTTTGAACTATCAATTTTTTTATTATTTGAGTTTAAATCTGTAAAAATTAAGTCCATCGAATTGGAGTTTAAAAAATTTTTTAAATTTTGTGACTCTTCAACTAATGGAACATTAAGACGATTCGATTGTTCACTTGCTTCAATAACTATCTTTTTTAAACGCTCAGTATTAATTTTTCTAACTACTGTTCTGTCAAAAATTACCGGCAAAAATTTAGTTACACCAAGCTCTGTTGCTTTTTGGATCATAAAATTCTGGAAGTTTGATTTAATTGGGGAAAAAGCTAACCATAATTCTTTAATATTTTCATTTTGTCTTATTTGATTAGCTGTTGTGAATTCTACTAAATTTTTTGATATTGATAATATTTTTGCTTCCCATTCTCCATCTTTATTAAATAAAGAAAAAACTTCATTTTCTTTTACCCTCATAACTTTAGTCAAATAATGTGATTGAGGCTTATCTAATTTATCAGTCAAGTCTGTTGATAATTTTTTTGAAAAAAATAATCTTATATTGCTCATTTATGTTAAGTTAGTTTATGAAAAATATTAAAGCAATAATTTTTGATGCTTACGGTACATTATTTGATGTCAATTCTGCTGCAGAAAAATGTAAAGATAAAATTGGAGATAAGTGGGAAGGTTTTGCAAATTATTGGAGAACAACTCAATTAGAATATACTTGGCTTCGAAGTTTAATGAATAGACATAAAGATTTTTGGCAAATTACAGAAGATAGTTTAGATAAATCTATTAAGGCTTTTAATATAGATCCCTCAATGAAAGATGAATTATTGAATTTGTACAAAGTTCTCTCGCCATTTAAAGAAGTTCCTGAAGTTTTAAAAACACTTAAAGAAAAAAAATTTAAATTAGCAATTTTATCTAACGGGACCCCCACTCTAATAAATGAATTAGTCAAAAATAATAATTTAAATAATCTATTTGATGATCTTTTTTCAATTGAACAAGTAGGAATTTATAAACCTGATTCTAAAGTTTATGACATACCTATTCAAAAATATCATATTGAAAAAAATGAAGTTGCTTTTTTGAGTGCCAATACTTGGGACGTTTCTGGTGGTGGAAATTATGGTTTCAATTCCATTTGGGTAAACAGAAATAATAATATTTTTGATTTCCTAGATTATAAACCTAAAAATGAAATTAAAAATTTAAGTGAACTTATAAATTTAATTTAATTAATTTGAAAGTGGGGAACATGACTAAAGGACAAAGAGCAGGTGATGGAGCAATTGCAATAGATGTTGAAGAAGGAAAATCTTATTATTGGTGTAGCTGTGGAAAAAGTTCCAAACAACCATTCTGTGATGGTTCACATAAAGGAACTGATTTTACTCCAGTAACATATAAAGCTAAGGCGACAAAAAAGATGTTTTTTTGTTCTTGTAAACAAACAAACAATCAGCCATTCTGTGACGGATCACACAACAAATAAAATATGAAAAATATATTAGACTTAATTGGAAGAATTTTTATTTCTGCAATTTTTTTATTAAGTGGAATTAATAAAATTGGAAACTACGATGGAACAATTGGCTGGATGGAAAGTTTTGGTCTTCCTGGATTTTTTCTAATCCCAGCTATAATTTTAGAAATTATTGCACCTATTTTAATTATCATTGGTTATCAAACTAAAATTGCAGCGGCGGCCTTAAGTATATTTTGTATTGCTACTGCAATAATATTTCATAATAATCTTGGTGACCAAATGCAATTTATAGCTTTTATGAAAAATATTGCTTTGGCGGGTGGCTTTTTATTCTTGGTAGTAAATGGTGCTAAAGGTTATTGTTTAGATAAAAAACAATCTTGAATTAAATATTAAAATTATTATTTAAAAATAATGTCAAATATTGAAGTAAAACAAATTATTGATCCTACCCCCGCTTCCGATGGTGCTGGAGTAAAATTAAAAAGAAGCATCGGAGTTGAGCCTAATTACTTTGATCCATTTTTAATGCTTGATGAATTTGGTTCTGAAAACAGTGAAGATTATATTGCAGGTTTTCCTCCTCATCCTCACAGAGGTATTGAAACTGTTACTTACATGCTCGCTGGAGATTTCGAACATAAAGATAGTACTGGCGGTGAAGGTAGAATGACAGCTGGAGATGTCCAGTGGATGAAAACAGGAAGTGGTATTATTCATTCAGAAATGCCTGCTATGAAGGAAGGAAAGCTGCATGGATTTCAATTATGGATAAACATGCCGGCGAAATTAAAAATGAGTAAACCAGAATATATTTATATTGATGGTAATAAAATGAGCGTCCATAAAGACTCGGAAAAACAAATCAAAGTTATTGCTGGTAAATTTGAAAAAGCAGAAGGTCCTGTTAAGGGACATAACGTTGAACCAGTTTATTTTGATGTTGAACTAAATAAAGATAAGATATTCAATTTTAAATTACCTTCTACTCACAACTCATTTATTTATTTGATTAATGGAGAAATAATAATTGGTGAAAAAAAACACGATAATGTAAAAGATAGTACTTTAATATTACTTAATAAGGGTAACAATTTAAAAGTGAAGGCAAAGTCTGATGCAAAATTCTTGGTAATTTCTGGAAAACCTATTAATGAGGAAATTGCGAGAGGTGGACCATTTGTGATGAATACCAAAGCTGAGGTCTTGCAAGCAGTTCAAGATTATCATAATGATACATTTGTAAAATGAAAGCAGTAATTATTTCTAAAAATGGTGGCCCAGAGGTTTTAGAAATTAAAGATATTAAGCTTGAAGATCCAAAGTCTGGTGAAGTTTTAATTAAGAATGAAGCCATCGGTTTAAATTATATAGACACTTATCACAGATCTGGTCTCTACCCTATTGAATTACCATCCGGCATTGGAATTGAAGGAGCAGGTATAATTGAAAAAGTTGGTCCAGATGTAAAAGATTTTAAAGTTGGAGATAGAGTTGCCTATGCTTCAATGCCTATTGGTTCATATTCAACTCATAGAATTTTTCCAATCAAAAAATTAGTTAAAATTCCAGATGAAATTAAATTAGAGGAGGTAGTAACTTTAATGACTAAAGGTTTGACTGTTTTCTATCTTCTTCATAAAACTTATCCTGTTAAATCTGGTGAAACCATTTTATTTCATGCAGCAGCAGGAGGAGTTGGTCAAATATTTTGTCAATGGGCCAAAAGTTTAGGGTGCACAGTAATTGGAACTGTTGGTTCAGACGAAAAAATCGAAATTGCAAAAACTAACGGATGCGATCACGTCATAAATTATTCTAAAGAAAACTTTGCAGAAAAGGTAAATGAGATCACAAGTGGCGCTGGTGTACCAGTTGTCTATGATGGTGTTGGTAAAAAAACTTTTGATCAATCTATCGAATGTCTTAAATTAAGAGGGATGATGATTTCTTTTGGTAATGCCTCTGGACCATTGGACCCTTGTAATGTGAGTAAATCTCTGGCTCCAAAAGGTTTATATCTAACTAGACCGAGCACCGCTCATTACACAGCTACAAGAGAGGAATTAGATGAAGCAGCAAAAAAAGTTTTTGAAATGTTTATTGCTAAAAAATTCAAATTAAATATTTTTAAAAAATATTCTTTCAATGAAATAGTAAAAGCTCATGAAGATTTAGAAAATAGAAAAATTTTAGGTCCTGCTGTTATCATTCCTTAATCAACTTTAACATCCATATCTGACATATGAAGTCTTAAAGCATTTGTTGAAATGTGAATCTCTCTAATAAAAAATATGATTGAAACAATCATGGATAAACAACAAGAGCCAAAGATTAATCTAGCAATAAAAATTTCACTTAAGTAAAGACCAAGCACAGTAAGCATGTTAAATAGAAAACCAAAGGCTCCAAACATTATCGACCATCTTAATAATGTTATCCTTCCACTTAAATTAATGAATTGTTTTTTCCACTCTGGTGGAACATGTTTTTCATAAACATGTTCATCATGTAACTCTCTAATTAATTTACTTAGTGAGTGAAATCTATTACTGTATATATTCATTAATAAAGGAATAGCTGGAAACATTAGTGCAGTAACTGTGTAATCTATATTCATACGAATCAGTTTGATTATCAATCTTGCCTTTGTTATTTACAAGTAATTTTTATGAACCAATTTAACTTATTTTTAGAACTTACGAGACTTAAAAGGCCTATAGGCTATATGCTGTTATTTTGGCCATGTGCATGGGGCCTTACGTTGGCATATGACTTCACAAATGATTACAAATTTTATTTCTATTATTTATTTTTATTTTTTTTTGGTTCAGTCTTTATGAGGTCTGCTGGGTGTATTATTAATGATATCGTAGATAAAGAATTTGATAAAAAAGTTTTAAGAACTAAAAATAGACCGATAGCCTCTGGAAAGATTACTATTACTCTTGGATTATTTTATGCTGCAATTTTATGTTTAAGTGCTCTTCTGGTTTTAATTAATTTTAATAAATTAACTATTATTTTAGCATTTTGCTCAATGCCACTTGCATTTACTTATCCTCTAATGAAAAGATTTACTTATTGGCCCCAATTGTATTTAGGAATAACTTTTAACTATGGTTTAATTTTAGGATGGACCTCCATAGAAAATAATATCAGTATAATACCTATTGTTTTATATTTTGGAGCCATATTTTGGACACTTGGATACGACACAATATATGGATATCAAGATATTACTGATGATGAAATAATAGGAGTTAAATCTACATCAATTAAATTTAAAAATAATCCAAAAAAATTTCTTTTCATATGTTACTCAATTACAGCCATGGCTTACTTATTACTCGGTCAAATTATGAATTTTAATTATTTTTTTTACTTTGGTGCTATATTGATAATTACTCATCTGTTTTTTTATCAATTAATAAAATTTAATTCAAAAAATACCAATCAATGTTTAAAGATTTTTAAAAGTAATAACCTTTTGGGTTTGATTGTTTTAATTTCCTTATTCTTTGGAAAATTAAGTATATGAAATCAAGTCTTATAATAAAAAGATTGTATAAAGATTATTCAAAAAAATTTTTAAATAAAATTTTATTTGCTGCATTTTTTTCAATAATGGTTGCAGCTAGTACCTCTGGGATTGCTTGGCTATTAGATCCAGCAATAAAAAAAATTTTTATTGATAAAGATGAAACTTTAATATTTCTAATACCAGCTTTTATAATAATTACCTTTGCTACAAAGGGGATATCCCTTTACCTCGCAAAATCAACCATGATTAAAGTAGGTGAAGAAATAAAAAAGATTTTGCAATTTGATATGGTTTCATCATTAATTAAGGCTGACACTAAACTTATTGATGCCAAGCACTCAGGAAAATTTATTTCAAATCTCACCTTTGATGTAACACATATAACAAACATGCTGAGTGACGCAATATTAGCTTTATTTAAAGACAGTCTTACTTTGATGGGTCTTTTGATAGTAATGTTTTATCAAAATTGGAAGTTGTCTCTTATTTCAATAGTAATGATACCTTTGGCAAGTATAGCTGCAAAGACACTAGGAAAAAGAATAAGTAAAGTTGCAACAGAAGCACAAGAGAGATCAGGTTTTCTAAATTCATATTTAATTGAATTATTTAAAAATCATAAATTAATCAAAATATTTCAAAAAGAGTTTTATGAAATAAATCGATCAGACAAACATTTAGAGATATTGAAAGATAAAAATGCTAAAATCAGAACAGTTTATGTAAGAGTCTCACCTATCATGGAAACATTTACAGGTATAATGATAGCTATTCTTATTTTCTACTCAGGAAAATTAATTATCAGTGAGGAAATTGATATAAACAATTTTTTTTCTTTTCTTGCTGCGATGATGTTAGCTTATCAACCTGTAAGATCTCTAGCAACAATAAATATGGCTGTTAATCAAGGATTATCAGCTGCTCGTAGAATTTTACCAATTATAGATAATATTAATGAAATTAAAGACGATCAAAACGCAGTTGAATTAAATATAAATAGTTCAGATATTTCATTTGAAAATGTTTCATTTAATTATGATGAAAACAACGATGTTGTTTTGAAAAATATTAATCTTAAAATTAAAGGTGGAAAAATGTCAGCTTTAGTTGGTCATAGTGGATCTGGAAAATCAACTATATTAAATTTAATCCCAAGATTTTATAATGTTAAGTCTGGTGATATTAAAATTGATGAACAATCAATCTACGGTGTAAAAGTAAATTCTTTAAGAAAACAAATTTCTTTGGTAAGCCAAGACACTACTTTATTTGATGACACCATTAAAAACAATATTGCCTATGCAAATATGGACGCTAGTGACAATGATATAAAAGAAGCGGCGAAACTCTCTTATTGTGAAGAGTTTATTAATGACCTTCCAAATAGATATGAAACCATCATAGGGGAAAATGGTATTAGGTTGTCGGGTGGAGAAAAGCAAAGAATATCAATAGCTAGAGCTATGCTTAAAAAGACACCTATTATCTTACTTGATGAAGCAACCTCATCTTTAGACTCTGAAACTGAGGAAAAAATACAAAATGCTATAAATATTTTAACTAAAAATAAAACTACAATTGTGATTGCACATAGACTATCAACGATACTCAATTCAGATAAAATATTTGTTGTAGAAAAAGGAGAAATTTTAGCTTCAGGAAAACATGATGATCTGCTTAAAATTTCTAGTCAATATAAAAGTTTTTATGAAAAACAGATTAGAAAAGGTTAATGTTTTTAATTTATCAAATTCTAATCCTGCTAATTATATTTCTCTCCCCTATCATAATTGCAATTAGATTATTTAAAAATAAAGAGCATAAGACTAGGTTCATTGAAAAGTTTTGTTTATTTAAAAAGAAAAGAGCTAAGGGTAATCTAATTTGGATCCATGCTGCAAGTGTTGGGGAACTAATGAGTACAATCCCTTTAATATATGAAATTGAAAAAAATAGAAATATAAGAAATATTTTAGTCACAACTTCGACACTAAGTTCCTCAAAAATATTTAAAAATTTTAAATTTAAAAAGGTAGTACACCAATTTTTTCCAATTGACTTTCTTTATTTTACATCAAAATTTATAAAATATTGGAACCCTAAAATATCAATTTTTATTGACTCAGAAATATGGCCATGCATGTTTAAAGAGCTTAAAAAAAATTCTATTCCTTTACTTCTGGTGAATGCCAGAATAACTCCAAAATCATTTGCCAGATGGAACTTGTTTAATAAATTTTCAAAAAATATATTTCATAATATAGAGGCTGCTTTTCCACAAAATTTAGAATCTGAAAGATTTTTAAAAAAATTAAATGTTGCAAAAGTAAATAAAATAGGAAATCTCAAATTTTGTGAAATTAAAAAACAAAAAAAAGTTAAATTAGAAAAACCATTTTTATCATCAATTAAAAATAGATTAGTTTTTTGTGCGTCGAGTACTCATCCAGGTGAGGAAATGAAAATTATTCAAAATCATTTGACCTTAAAGAAAAAATATAAAAATCTATTAACTATCATTATTCCAAGACACATAGAAAGAACTAAAGAGATCAAAAATTATTGCAAATCATTAAGTCTTAAAACAACAATTAGGAGCTCTAAGGAAAAAGTAAACACTAATACAGATATTTATTTAGTAGATTCATACGGGGAAACAAAGAAATTCTTTAATATATCAAAATTAGCTTTCATAGGGGGATCAATTGTAAATCATGGTGGTCAAAACCCCATTGAGCCAGCAAGGTTTGGTTTGAATATATTACACGGACCTAATATTCAAAACTTTAAAGATATCTACTATTTTTTTAATAAATACAAAATTGCTCATAAATTTATTAATCTCAAACAGTTGATTGCTTTATCTGATAAACTCATAAAAATTAAAAAGAGAAAAAAAATAAATTTTAAAAAAATGGGAAATTTAATTCTTAAAAGAAATGTCAATGAAATTAATAAAATAATCAATAATGAATTTAAAAAAACCTAAATTTTGGGATTATAAAAAACCCAATCTAATATCCAATTTATTATTTCCATTATCACAATTAGTTGAGTTTAGACTAAATTGGACAAAGACAAAGGGAATTAAATTAGATGGAATCAAAACAATATGTGTTGGAAATATATATTTGGGTGGAACAGGTAAAACTTCAATTTCTCTAGAACTTAAAAGTATCCTTGATGAGCTAGATATTAGAAGTTGTTTTATCAGAAAAAAATATTCTAACCAAATAGATGAAAAAAAATTATTAGAGCAAGCTGGTGAAACATTTATTAGTGAGTCTCGAATAAAGTCATTAAAAAATGCAGTTTCTAAAAATTATAAAGTTGCCATTTTTGATGACGGTCTACAGGATAAAAATATATCTTATGATCTTTCGTTTGTTTGTTTTAATAAAATTAATTTTATTGGTAATGGCAGAGTAATACCATCTGGACCTTTAAGAGAACCATTGGTGAATTTACAGAAATATAAAAATGTTTTTTTTAATGGTAATGACAAAGATAATAAAAATTTAGAAGAAATACTTATTCAAAAATATTCAAACTTAAATTTTTTTGATTCTCAGTATGAGATTATTAATTTAAATAAGTTTAATTTAAATGAAAATTATGTAGTATTTTCGGGTATTGGAAATCATCAAACTTTTATTGATATGTTAAAAAAAAATAAATTTAAAATTATTAAAAATTTTGAATTTGGTGATCATTATAATTATAACAAAAAAGACTTAGAAAAAATAAAAAAATTTTCATCCCAATTTAAAGCAAAAATTTTAACTACAGAAAAAGATTATTTGAGGATGAACGAACAACTCCGATTAGGAATAGAATTTACAAAAATTAATCTAAATATTTTTCAAAAAGAAAAGTTAAAAAAAAAATTAATTGATCTTCTAAAATGAAAATAATAAAATTTTTTAGATATCTTATTGAGACTTCAGTAATAATTTGTTTTTTTATTTTATTCAAAATTTTAGGAATTAAAATATCAACTTTTATTTCAGGCAAAATTTTTACTTTTTTTGGACCGTTGTTTAGATCAAGAAAGATTATTTCTAAAAATTTAATAAAAGCATTTCCAGACATATCAAATGAAGAAATAAAAAAGAGCTCTTATGAAATGTGGAATTATTATGGGAAAGTTTTTGCTGAATATCTTTTTTTAAATAATTTTAGAAACAAAAATCTTGTAAATAATATTGAAGTTTTGGGTCAAAGTGTTTTGGAAGAATTAAAAAAAAAAAATGAAAATGTAATATTTGTATCAGGTCATTTTGATAATTTTGAATTAATGGCAATGACCTTAGAAAAAAGAGGTATGAATCTTGCTGCAATATACAGGCCTTTGAATAACTATTTTATGAACAAAATAATGGAATATTTAAGAAAAAAATATATTTGTAAAAATCAAGTCAAAAAAGGAAGGAAGGGGGTACGAAACTTACTTACTTTATTTAAAAACGGATACTCCATAGCTTTAATGATCGATCAAAGAGTAAGCGAAGGATTAAAGATTAATTTTTTTCGAGAAAAAGCTTACACAACTTCGATACCAGCACAATTTGTCAAAAAGTTCAATTGTAGAATTGTACCTATATCTATCGAAAGAGACAAGGATGTAAATTTTAAATTAAAAATTTTTGAACCTCTTAAATTTAACAAAGAAGACAGTTTAGAAGAAATTACCCAGAATTTAAATTCTTGGCTTGAAAGCACAATAGTAAAATCACCATCAAAATGGATTTGGTCTCATGATCGCTGGAAATAATTAATTTTTTTCTCTCTTTTTAGACGCTTCAACATAAGAATAATAAGGTTCTTGAAGATCTACATTCCAATATTGTAATTCATCAAGCTTGATAGGCTTACCAGAAATAGCACAAATAACGTGATCACCATTTTCCAAGATTTGAAAATTATTTGGTAAATATTTTATTTTAGCTAATTTTTTATACATTTTTAGTTTATATATATCTATACATGAATGTTGCAATAATAGGAAGTGGTGGGAGAGAAAACTCAATTTGTTTTGCTTTAAATAAATCAAAAAAAGTAAATAAAATTTTTTGTATTCCTGGTAATGGAGGGACTGAAAATATATCTAAAAACTTAAAAATAGATATTAATAACTTTCAAGAAATTAAAAAGGTTGTAGAAAAAAATAAAATTAATTTACTTGTTGTTGGCCCAGAAAATCCTCTTGTCAATGGGATAGTAGATTTCTTTCATGGCTCTGATGTCAAGGTATTTGGTCCTAATAAAGCCGCTTCTCAATTAGAGGGATCTAAAATTTTTACAAAAAATCTTTGTAAAAAATATAATATCCCAACTGCAAAATTTGGTATTTTTCAGAATTCAGCTGAGACGAAAAAATTTATAACTAATTCAAATTTCCCAATTGTAATTAAGGCTGATGGATTAGCATCAGGAAAGGGAGTGTATATTTCAGAAAATAAGGAAGAAGCTTATAGAGCAGTAGATGAAATCTTTGGTGGAAAATTTGGTGAAGCTCAAAACATATTAATCGAAGAATTTTTAGTTGGTGAAGAAATGAGTTATTTTATTGTTACTGATGGAAAATCAATTAAACCTTTTGAGACTGCTCAAGATCACAAAAGAGTAAACGAAGGTGATAAAGGACAAAATACTGGAGGAATGGGAGCATATTCTCCATCAAGATTAATGAATAAAAATTTAGAGTCGAAAATAATAAATAAGATCATAAACCCAACCTTAGATGGACTAAAAGATTTGGGAATTGAATATAAAGGTTTTCTTTATGCTGGATTGATGATTAAAAATGGAGAACCACATCTAATTGAATATAATGTTAGAATGGGCGATCCTGAATGTCAAACCATTCTCCCAAAATTAGAGACTGATCTAATGGAAGTTTTATTATCCTGTTGTAATAATACACTTGATAAAATTAATATTAAGTGGAATGAAAAAAAAAGTTTAAGTATAGTTTTGTGTTCCAGGGGATATCCAAATGAATATAAAAAAAATACAATTTTGGAAAATATTCAAAAGATTAAAACAGATCAATATAATCTGTGTTATCACGCAGGCACAATAATTGATAATAATAATATAATAGCAGTCGGTGGAAGAGTCTTAAATTTTATATCTTTGGCTGATAGTTTTTTAGAAGCAAGACAAAATATTATTGAAAATATTAAGATACTGAATTGGCAAGATGGTTTTTACCGAAAAGATATAGGATATAAAGTGATAGATGAATGAGGATAATTTCTGGACAATTTAAGGGAAAAAAAATTTTAGAACCTAAAGATAAAAATACTAGACCTCTCAAAGATTTAACAAAAGAGTCTATTTTTAATATTATACAACATTCCAATAAGTTGTCTTTTAATCTTGAAAAATCCAATGTTTTAGATTTATTTTCAGGAGTAGGGTCTTTCGGATTAGAGGCACTTTCACGAAAAGCAAATTTTGTCACTTTTGTTGAAAATTATATCAATGTTGTAAAAATATTAAAAAAAAATGTTGAAAATTTAAAATTGGATAAAAAATGTAAAATTATTGAGAAAGATATATTTAATGATCTAAATTTTTTAAAATTAAACCAAAAATATGATCTTATTTTTATAGATCCTCCTTTTAAAGAAAATCAAATTAAATCAATTATGATAAAAATATATAATTCAAAAATTTTAAAATCTGATGGAGTTATAATCATTCATAGAAATAGTAAAAAAAAAGATATTTTTCCCTCTGAATTGAAAATTTTAGAAAAAAAAATCTACGGGGTTTCTCAAATATTTTTTTGTAATTTTCTTTGACTAAATAGTTTGTTTGTCTCTTTTTTTATAAGTTCAACAGAAGGTTGGTCAAAAGGGTTTACATTCAAGGCTCTACCTAATAAAATTGTTTCTAGAATAAAATAACAAAATAATTCACCTAACGTTTTTTCATTTCTTTGCTTTATCTCAAAACTTCGAAATGGAATATTTTTGAATTTAAAGACATTTTCTGTAGCAATTTTTTGCTTAAATATAATTTCATTCATCTTGATTGACTGTTTTTCCTTAAAATAAAAAAAAGTAAAAAAATTTTTTTTAAATCCATCAAGATAAAGTTGCATTACACTATGATTATCCTTTGGCATTGTTGAAATAATAGGCAAGATTCCTTTTCCTTTTTTTCCTAAACTTTCAGCAACTAATTGTTGATACCAATCAAATAAATAATGAGCCTTAGGGTCATAGTTTAAAATAACAGAATTAAATTTTTTCTTTTTTATAAAGGATAAAATTGAATTTGTATTTTGAACTAAAATATTTAAAAATCTTTTATTTTTTATTAAATTATCAAATTGTCTAAATTTTCCTGGATCTAGACCCATCAATTTAGCAGGCAACATTCCCACTTCTGACAAAACTGAGTATCTGCCACCTATAAAATTGTTATGGTGTATCATTTCTGCTTTAAGCTGATTAGCAAGTTTGAAAAGATAACTCATCTTATTTTCTGTTATTACAATATTTTTATTATTGTTTTTTATGAGTATATTAGCGTTTGTGATAGTCTCTAAAGTGTTTCCAGATTTTGAAATTATTAAATTAGTAAAATTTTCTTTTTTTGGCCCATCTTTGATGTTTTGTAAATTATCAATAAAATAAAATTTCTTCTTTACTTTTTCTCTCAAAAAACTGAAAATTGCTTTGGATCCCAAAATTGATCCACCCATTCCAATTAATCTTATACTTTTCTTTTTACATATATTTTTAACTTTTTTAAAATTAAAATTATCATTATAATTTTTAGACATTGATTTAAATAATTCATTTTTTTCTTTGAGAATAGATTGAAGTTTACACTTCATTTTGTCTTCTGATTTTTGTCTTAAAAAACTTTTTAATACAATATTATTAGTAAGCATTAATTTTTTTTAATTTTTTCTATAATTGACTCTTGAAAAGATTGATTTGTTTGTGTTTGCTCATTTTCGCCACTTGAATTATTTTCCAATATTTTTTTTAAATCAAAATCTTGGCTGGACTTTTTCTCTTCTTTTGTATTGTTTGGTAATGGTAATTTT
>CACKVD010000013.1 GCA_902603555.1 uncultured Pelagibacteraceae bacterium | reverse complement strand
TAGGATCAGGTGGGGTTAATAATGCTGCAAAAGCAAAAATAATTACAACTACGTATTTCCTTCTTTTTTTTAGAAATTCAGAATCAACAATACCAATTCTTGCTAATAGACTTAAAACAACAGGTAATTGAAAACTTATTCCAAATGCAAAAATAAGCTTCATAACTAATGATAAGTATTCATTTACTTTTGCCTCTAATTGAATAGGTAAATTTGTAGATAAACCGGTACTTTCAAAAGATAAAAAAAACTTTATCGCCAAAGGCATTATTAAATAATAGACAAGTATACCTCCCAAAAAAAACAAGATTGGTGTTAGAATTAGATAAGGTAAAATTGCAATTTTTTCATGCTTATATAATCCTGGAGCTATAAATTTCCATATTTGCATAAGAATAAATGGACAAGTTACAAAAAATGCTGTGAAAAAAGATACTTTTAAATACGTTAAAAATGTTTCTTGAAGAGCTGTAAATATTAATCTTCTATCTAACCCATCATCTTTCACAGCTTTTGCATAAGGTTCAACTAAAAAACCATAAAGATATTCAGCAAAAAAATAACAGCCAATAAAAAAAATTATTAAAAATATAAAGCTATGAATTAATCTTTTCCTTAATTCAGCCAAATGACTGACAAAGCCACCTTCTTTTTCATCATGACTCATTTTTTTTATCTTCTTTTTTTTCTATATTATTATCTTCGATATCAATGTTTGAAACTTCGTTTTGGATATTATTGATATATTTTTTAGCTGTTCCAATCCAAGAACCAACTTTTTTCAACATCACAGGGAAATCTTTAGGACCAAGAACAACAATTGCGATTGCAACCACAATTAAAATCTCAAACCAACCTATAGTAGGCATGTGATTTATTCTTTATCTTTTGAGTCTTGATTTTCGTCGGAAATGTTTTTAGGTTCAGTATCCTCTGTAACATCTGATGCCATGCCTTTTTTAAAGCTTTTAATACCTTTAGCTACGTCACCCATTAAACTAGATATTTTGCCTCTACCAAAAAGTAATACAACA
Organism: uncultured Pelagibacteraceae bacterium; assembly: GCA_902603555.1. Taxonomy (GTDB): domain Bacteria; phylum Pseudomonadota; class Alphaproteobacteria; order Pelagibacterales; family Pelagibacteraceae; genus Pelagibacter. The sequence continues at coordinate 28,423 of CACKVD010000013.1, read as the reverse complement.
AGTATTACTACTATTGCTATTTGCCATATTCCAATACTCATAGAAATCTTATAACCTTTTTATTAATAATTTAAAAGTACCTTTTTTTAAAGTAATCTAGTTTAGCAATCTATTTATTATCTTCTGAATCAAGAGTGCTGCTTAGCATTTCATCAATATTCGAGTAAATGTCCTCTTTTTTATGATTTTGTTTTTCTTTATAAAACTTTCCTGTACCAAAAATTGCATTATCAATGTTGGTACTATCAATTAAACCAGCTGCACCTAATTCATCTACAGTGGGTAGGTCTGATAATTTTTGGAGATTAAAATGACTTAAAAATTCATCAGTAGTTATGTATTGAATAGGTTTTCCAGGTACATCTTTTCGTCCACCAGGTTTTACCCAGTTTAGTTCCATTAATATTTCTAATGTATTCGTGCCAAAAGCAACACCTCTAATTTCTTCAATTTCAGCTCTAGTAACTGGTTGATGATACACAATAATTGATAATGTTTCTATTGCGGCTTTTGATAATTTCTTTTCAACAGTTTTCTCTTGTTTCATCAAACCAGATAAATTTGGTGAAGTTCTGAAAGACCATTTTTTTGAAATACAAACTAAATTAATACCACGATGAGAATATTCTGATTGTAATTTTAACAATATTTTTTCAACATTGGCATTTTTTGAAATTTTACTTTTGATTGTATCAATATCTAAAGGTTCTGCTGCAGCAAAAACTATTGCTTCGATTTCTTTTTCTTCAATAGATAACTTAGATGGAAAATTTATAACATTATTCTTTTTTTTAATTTTTTTCTTTATCATTTATTTTCTCTAATATAAATATCATCAAAAAGTTTTTCTTGTTTAATTTTGAGATTACCCTCTTTAACAAGTTCAAGTGAACCTGCAAAGATTCCTGCTTTACCTGTTTTCTTATATTTTTTTTCTTTTTTAAAATTCAAAGGTATTAAATCATCTAATTTCTTCCATTCTATTAATTTACCAAAAAATTCTTTAATTCTTTTTATTCCTTCCTCAGACGTAAATACTGGTAATTTGGGAATATTTATTTTTTGAAAATCTTTAGTCATAATTATTGTTGAATAAGTTTTTAATAATTCAAATAAATTAATTTTATATTCACTATTATAAATTGGTTTGATCCCAGATTTACTTCCCCTTGTTCTAATTTCTCTCCCTAATCTTTTTCTTTTAAGCATTTGTTCTGATAATAATCTAATAAGTTCCAACTTTTTTAATTGTAATTTTAGTTTTTCGGCAACCTCTTGGACTTTAAATTCTTCTTCTGGAGTTCCAGGTAATAACAACTTAGATTTTAGGTAAGCTAACCAAGTAGCCATTAATAGATATTCAGACGCAACTTCTAAATTTAGTTTTGTTTCTTTTTTAATAAAATCATTAAATTGGTCAGCTAATTTAGTTATAGATATATCTTCTAAGTTTACTTTTTGAGCTTTTGCTAAATCAAGCAGTATATCTAAGGGACCGTTGTAGTTTTCTACGTCTACATTAAATAATGTGGAATCTGTTTCAATCATCTGGGAATATTAACTTAAAATTTTGTAAAATTGTGATGTTTTTTTTAGAATAAATTTATCAATTATTGGAGAGTTTTTTGCCACTATTTTCATCTCTTTAAAATTACCATTACAATGTAATGCTAAATTACAACCTGCACTAAACGTTTTAATTGTATTAATTTTAAGTGAACCTTTTAAGCTTTTCATAGAAAGATCATCGGAAATTAAAATATTCTTAAATCCTATTTTTTTTCTAATTAATTCAATTAACTTTTTAGAGTGAGTGACAGTGTTTTTATTATCAATATCATTAAAAATTACATGTGCAGTCATAGCAAATAAAGTTTTTTTGTTTTTAAAAGCAGCAAAATCTTTTTTAATTAAGTATTCTTTTTTTTTATTTATAAGTGGTGTGAAATAATGACTATCTGATTTTGCTAAGCCATGACCTGGAATATGTTTTATCACAGTTCCAATACCATTTTCTTTATAATATTGGATACAATAATCTCCAATTTTAGATACTATTTTTGGATTTTTAGAAAATGATCTATCACCAATTATTTTTGATGCATTTTTATATTTTAAGTCAAGAACTGGAGTAGTATTGATATTTACTCCTACAGATTTTAGTAAATAGGAAGTTTTATCAATAAATAATTTATAAAAAAACTCAAAATCCTTAAGATTTTTTAAATATTTAATACCAAAAAATTCAGAAGTAAGATTGTCAAAAGAAATTATATTTTTTAATCTATTAACACGTCCACCCTCTTGATCAATTAATATAGGATAGTTTTTATCATTAAAAATTTTTCTAATTGATAAAGTAAGTTTAAATGTTTGATTAATAGTATTAATATTTCTGGTAAATAAAATTACACCCCAAGGTTTGTATTTTTTTAAAAAAGCTTTTTCTTTTAAAGAAAGTTTGGTCGATTTAATCCCAACAATAAATGACCTACGTTTATTCATTATCTTCAAGTAATTTCCAAAAATTAAATTTTTTCTTTTTTTTGTTATTGGTTTGCTCAACATATTCTATTATATTTTGTGTATCATTTAATAAAATTGGTAATTTTTTTTCATAAAGAGAAATTTTTTCATCAATTTTTTTTAAAGATCTGTATGAATTTTTCTTATTGATATCAGAGAAGTAATATTTACCTGTAAAAAATATAAATAGACAAATTATAAATACTAATATCAAATTTTTTATTTCTTTAAACATTACATTTTTTCAGGAACTGAAACCCCAACTATACTCATTCCAGATTTAATAACATTAGAAACTATCTTTAAAAAAATTAATTTGTCATCTGTAATTTTTTTATCTTCGTTAATGAATCTTTTCTCAGGATTGTCTTTTCCTAAGTTCCAATATGAATGAAATAATGATGCTAACTCATATAAATATGTCGGTATTCTATGAGGTTCGAGCTTGGTGCTAGCGGCATCAATACATTTGGGCCATTCAGATATTTTCTTTAAAATATTAATTTCTTCATCAGAATATTCAAAGTCATAGTGTTTAATTTCTATATCTTTTTTTAAATCTTTACCTAGATGTCTAAAAACAGAAGCTATCCTAGCATAGCTATACTGGACATAATATAAAGGATTGTCTTTAGATTTTTCAATAACATTATCAAAATCAAAATCAAGTTCTACGTCACTACTTCTGTTTAACATAATGAACCTTGTTGCATCTTTTCCAACTTCATTAACTAAATCATCTACTGTTATATAGTCACCTTTTCTTTTAGACATTTTAAAGGGTTTTTTATCTTTAATAAGTTTAACTAACTGACTAACTTTACAAATTAACTTCCCTTTTGAATTTGATAACGCATCAACAGAGGATGATATTCTTTTAATATAACCAGCATGATCAGCTCCTAGAATATTAATCAAAAAATCAAATTTTCTATCTAATTTATTTTTATGATACGCAACATCACTCGCAAAATAAGTCCATGAACCATCAGTCTTTTGTAAAGCTCTGTCTTTATCATCACCAAAATCAGTTGATCTAAAAAGTAATTGCTCTCTTTCTTCCCATTTAACATTGTTTTCACCTACAGGTGCTTTGATTTTTCCTTTGTAAACAAACTTTGTTTTTTGAAGATAATCAATAACATTTTCAACTTCTTGATTAGTGACTATTTTTTTTTCACTAACAAAGTTATCATGATTAATACCTAAAATATTAAGATTTTTTTTAATCAATTTAAGCGCCTCTTCAATTGATAGTTCGGTTAGTTTTTCTGTTATTTGATCAAAATTCTCAAAATCTATTTTTTTATTTGCATTAATTATATTCTCAGCAAAAGAAATTAAGTAATCCCCCGGATAGAGATCTTCATTGTCTGAGGGGAAAGGTTCTTTAAAAAGGATTTCTCTTATTCTGAAATAAACAGATTTTGTAAAATTCATAATTTGATTACCATAGTCATTGACATAATACTCTTTGGTAACTTTGTGTTTATTAAATAATAAAACATTTGCAATTACATCACCTAATATGGCTCCACGACAATGACCAACATGTAAAGGTCCAGTTGGATTAGCTGAAACAAATTCAACTAAGTAACTTTTCTTTTTTTCATTACTATTAATTCCAAAATTATCAGAATCTTTAATTACACTTTGGATAAAGTTAGTCCAAAAAATTGGCTTAAATTTAATATTTATAAATCCTGGCTTAACAACTGAAACATCTTCAATTAAATCATCATTCTCTTTTATCGGTTTTGCCAATAATTTAGCTAATTCTAATGGAGGTTTATTATTTAATTTTGATAAAAACATTGCGACATTTGTTGAGATGTCACTGTTAAACTTTGCTGGAGGCATCTCAGCTGTAATACCATCTAGTCTTTCAGGTAAAACCAATTCTTCATTTTTAGCCTGATCTAATATAATTTTTTTTATTTTATCTAAATATTGTTCAAAAATGTTCATTTGATATTATTGTAAAGGTTTATAGCATACCGGTCTGTCATTCCTGATATAAAATCTGAAATTGCTCTATACTTGTCTAATGAAAGTTGTTCTTTTGAGATAAATTTTTTTGGATTTTGTTTAATCTTATTAAATAATCTTTTGATTATAGATTTACCCTTATTATTCTTGGTTAATACATTTTTATTATTATACATTTTTGTTTTTAAAAAAAATCTAATTTCGTTTTCTGAATTCTTAATACTATCTGAGAAATTAACCATTAAAAAATTAGTTTTTACGATATCCTTTGGAGAGTATATTTTATTTCTTGCTAGATTCTTTTTTGTATTCTTTATTAAATCCTTAATCATTAAGTCAATTGAATCTCTTATAATTTGATAAGTCGCAATTTTATAATTTTTTTTATTAATCTTATCTTTATATTTTTTATGAATATCTCTAAAGAATTTAATTTCAATCAGCTCTTCTAGACTAAATAAATTTGCTTTTATTCCATCTTGTATATCATGGTTATTATAAGCTATATCATCTGAGATCGCCGAAATTTGAGCTTCAATTGATGGATATGTTTGAAAATTAATCATTTTTTTAAATTTTTTAATCCCTATCAGATTATCCACTAAACTTATGTCATCTACAGGCCCATTATGTTTTAAAAGACCCTCTAAAGTTTCAATTGAAAGGTTTAAACCATTAAATCTTAGATACTTATTTTCCAAAAACATTACTATTCTCAAAGTTTGTAAATTATGATCAAAACCTCCATAATTATCCATACATTCATCTAAAGAATCTTCGCCAGCATGACCAAAAGGTGTGTGTCCTAGATCATGAGCAAGGCTTAGACATTCAGCCAAATCCTCATTTAGATCGAGATAACGAGCAATTGATCTTGCTATTTGAGCAACCTCCATTGAATGAGTTATTCTTGTTCTAAAGTGATCACCTTCAGTGTTTACAAATACTTGCGTTTTATGTTTAAGCCTTCTAAATGAAGCGCTATGAATTATTCTGTCTCTATCTCTTTGGAATGGGCTTCTATATTTAGATGTGGATTCTTTAAAAATCCGACCTTTGCTTTTAAATTGTCCAATCTTTGAGTATTTTTTCATCCTTTAAAATAAATTAATAAGTATTATATTAGTAATACCAGTGATCAATAATGATAAAAGAAATTAAATTTACTGATAAAGCGCTAAAACAGATCAATACTCTGTTGTCAAAAAAAGATAAAGGGTCTTTTTTTAGAATCGCCATCAAAGGTGGTGGATGTTCAGGATTTCAATATGAATTTACATTTGATCAATCAAAAGCTTCGGATGATTTAAATTTTGAAAATATTCTAATTGATAAAGCCTCAGCTGATCTTTTAAAGGGGTCTGAAGTAGATTATGTTTCAGAATTAATAGGTGAACAATTTAAAATAACTAATCCACAAACTAAATCTTCTTGCGGTTGTGGCGTGTCCTTCTCTCTTTAATGCTCATTTCTTCCTGGAATGTAAATTCCGTGCGAGCTCGTATTGAAAATATAAAAAGTTATCTTTTAAAGTATAAACCAGATATTTTAATGATGCAGGAGATCAAAACTGAAGATGTAAATTTTCCTTATGATGATTTTTCATCTATGGATTATGAAAGTCATGTATTTGGACAAAAAAGTTATAATGGTGTTGCTATTATTTCAAAAGGCAAATTAAAAAATATTAGAACAGATTTAATTAAAGATAAATTAAAACAATCAAGAATAATTTCTGCTGAGGTTGAATATAAGAAAAAAGTTGTTCAATTAATTAATATCTATACTCCTAATGGAAATCCAGTTGATACAGAAAAATATGATTATAAAAAAAATTGGATGGATCAATTAATTAAACAATTAAAGTCTTTATCTAAAAAAAATTCGAATATTATTCTCGCAGGTGACTTTAATGTGATCCCCGCTGCTGAAGATGTCTATAATGTAAAAAGTTTTGAAAATGATGCTTTGTACAGATTGGAAATAAGAAAAAAATTTAGAGAGATGCTAAATTTAGGTTTTAGTGATGTTTATAGATATTTTAATGAAACGAAAGAAGGTTATACTTTTTGGGATTATATGAGAGGCGCATGGCAAAAGAATAATGGGATGAGAATAGATCATTTTTTAGTTTCAAACTCTTTAATCGACCAAATAAAATCTATAAATATTAATAAAGACCCTAGAGGTAGAGAAAAACCTTCAGATCACACACCCATAGAAATTAAATTAGCTTAAAGATTTTATTTTATTAACTAATTCCTCATTAATATTACGAGGACCTTTATCAAGTCTATTTTTATGTCGTCTTTCCCCAGGTAATCTTACTTCACCCATTGATTTCATCTTATCAAAGAATTCATCTGCATGTTTTTGCCAATTTGTTCCTGCAGTTTTATCAGGAGAGATAGCAAGAATAAATTCTCCTCCACTTGGTGGGCCACCGTCATTATTATCTTTAGCAGCTGTTTCAAAACTAAAATTATCACCAACTAAAGCACCAGCCATTAATTCAACCATCATAGCAATTGCTGAACCTTTATAACCACCAAAAGGTAATAACACACCACCATCTGCTATTGCACCTGGATCAGTTGTCTCCTTACCTTCTTTAGTTAATCCTGTTCCAAGAGGAACCTTGTGCCCTTCTCTTTTAGCCACTTGAACTTCACCCATTGCCATCGATGCTGTTGCCATATCATAAACTACAGGAGTTTTTCCTGGTCTTGGCCAAGCAAATGATATTGGGTTTGTTCCAAATAATGGTTTTATTGCGCCAGCAGGAGCTACGGCGGGCTTATAGGATGTACAAGCGAAAGCAACTAAACCTTCCTCTGCTAATTTTTCTGTTTCTGGCCACATCGCAGCCATATGGTGAGAATTATTTATTGCAAGTACTGCAACACCGTTTTCTTTTGCAGCTTTTGCTAATTCAGGCAAACCTTTATTTAAAACCACAGGTGCTAAACAATTATTTCCCTGAACTTTAATTACTGATGCTGAAATCTTTTTAACCTCTGGTTTTCCTTTACCATTTATTTTTCCGCTTTTTAATCCACTTATATATGCTGGTAATCTAAATAAACCATGAGATAAAGACCCATCACGCTCTGCATTTCTAATTAAGTCAGAAAGAATAGATGCTGTTTCATCATCACATCCATTAGCTAATAATGTTTTTTTAGCTAAGTCAAAAATTTCATCTAATGAAAGGGATACTGTACTCATACCTTTATTAGATATTATTTATGATCAAAGATCAATTTTAAATTAACAGCCTTTAAAAGATTTTGACATGTTGCTGATTAAATCAAAATATAAATCTTTGCCTGGGTTAAGAGTTGCTCCCAAAGGATCTAAAACACCCGTGCTAATATTCATATCTTTTGCAACTGCATTGATTATATCAGGATTAAATTGTGGTTCAGAAAACACACAACTTACCTTATCATGTTCAATTATTTCTCTAATTTCAGCTAGTTGTTCTGCTCCAGGCATAACATCTGTATTTACAGTGAAAGCACCTAATACATTTACATCAAATCTTTTTTCAAAATATTGATAAGCATCATGGAAAACAATTGATTTAAAGTCTTTATTTAATTCAAATTTTACTTTTTTAGTCAGTTTATCTAAATCTTTATGTGCTTTCTTTAAATTAGCTTTATATTTAGAAGCATTTGCTTGATCATTTTCAATTAAATGTTCAGTCATTTCCTCTAATATTACTTTAGCATTCATTGGATCTAACCAAATATGTGGATCGTGCTCTCCATGAGCGTGACCTTCATGTCCATGGTCATCGTGATCATCCTCTTTGTGGCCATCTTCGTCATGTCCGTGGTCATCGTGATCATCTTCTTTATGACCTTCTTTATCGTGATCATCTTCTTTATGGCCATCTTCATCATGTCCGTGATCGTCATGATCGTCTTCTTTTTTGGCATGATCATCGTGTCCATGATCATCATGTTCATCAAATATGTTTCTTTCTCTAAATTTTAATTTATTTAATCCTTTAATTTCCATTAATTCTATTTTTTCAGCTTTTTTGGCTATAGATTTTAATGGTTTTTCTAAAAAGCTTTCTAAGTCTTCTCCAACCCAAAATATTAAATCAGCATTTTGTAACATCTTTGCATGTGATGGCTTCAGTGCAAAACCATGTGGAGAAGCATAACCATCTACTATTAAATCTGGTTTACCTACCCCATCCATCAAATAACTTGCTAATGAATGTATTGGTTTTATTGATGTAACTACTTTAACATCAGCATTTGCTGGTGCAAAAATAGTTAATAAGGATAGTATTGATAGTATAAATGGTAATTTTTTAATGTTTTTCATAATAGTAATATTTAAAGGTTGTTATAATATAACACTATGTAATAATATAACATTTATAAGTCAAGCAATTAAATGAGTACAAATCAAAATATATTAGTAAAATTAAAAGAGGCTGGTTTTCGCATAAACGACAAATGGCTAGTTAAAGGTGTAACTTTGCAAATTGAAAAAGGCAAAATAGTTACTCTTATTGGCCCAAATGGTTCTGGAAAAAGTACTACTGCTAAAATTGCATTAGGAATTTATAAAAGAATAGACGGAGAAGTTGAAAAATATACAAATAAAGTTGGATATGTACCTCAAAAAATTTCTGTAGACTGGACTCTGCCTCTTAGAGTTAATGATTTCATGACACTAACTGAAAATCTTAAAGCAGAAGCTATTAATGAAGCTTTATCATTAACTGGCGTTATTCATCTTAAAGATAAAAATTTAGGTGATCTTTCAGGTGGAGAATTCCAAAGAGTATTACTTGCAAGAGCTATTTCAAAAAAACCAGAATTATTAGTACTTGATGAGCCAGTACAAGGTGTAGATTTTACAGGTGAAATTGCTCTATACGAACTTATAAAAAAAATTTCTGATGAATTAAATTGTGGAATTTTATTAATTTCTCATGACTTACACACAGTTATGAGTGCAACTGACCATGTGGTTTGTTTGAATGGTCATGTCTGTTGTTCAGGAACTCCAATAGATGTTGCTAAAAATAATGAATATAAAGCTTTGTTTGGCGAACAAGCTTCTCAAATATTAACACGATACCAACACAGACATGATCATATTCATACAGATGAGGGTGAAATAAAGAAAAATTAAATGCTTGATGACTTTTTTATAAGAGCTTTATTAGCTGGACTTGGTGTTGCAATTGTAACAGGACCCCTTGGATGTTTTGTAATATGGAGAAGATTATCATATTTTGGTGATACACTAGCCCACTCTGCATTACTTGGAGTTACTTTAGCTTATACTATGGAATTTAATATTGCTTTTTCAGTATTCATTATTTCATCATTAATTGCATTAATTTTAATACAACTTCAAAAAAGGACCAATCTTCCTGGTGATGCTTTGCTAGGTCTTTTAGCACACTCTTCTTTAGCAGTTGGACTTGTTGTAATAGGTTTTTTAACATTCATCAGATTTGATATCATGGGATTATTATTTGGAGATATATTAGCTGTCACCGTTGATGATTTATTGATTATATGGGTTGGTGGACCATTAATGCTTTTAGTTTTAAAATTAATTTGGAAACCTTTATTTGCATCAACAGTAAATTATGAGTTAGCAGAAGCTGAGGGTTTAAACCCTGATAGAGCTAAAGCAATTTTTACAATCTTAATGGCTGGGATTATTGCAATATCAATTAAGATGGTTGGCTTATTATTAATTACAGGAATGTTAATTATACCAGCAGCGATGGCTCGAAACATTTCTGATAGTCCGCAGAAAATGGTTATCTACTCAATTATTGGAGGTGTGTTGTCAGTAATATTAGGTTTGTTCTCTTCTTTAGAATTTAATACATCTTCTGGACCTTCAATTATAGCGGCTGCTTTATTCTTATTCATACTTTCTTTATTAAATATAAAACAATCAATTAAATTGAAAAATTAAATGGGAATCAGTAAGATAGATAAAATGCACAGCCTTTCTAAAAATCAGCAAATTATTTTTGATTTAATTGATAAATCACCTGAGCCATTAAAAGCATACACAATACTTTTTAATGTTCAAAAAAAAGGTATCAAAGCCCCACCACAGGTTTATCGAGCATTAGACAAATTAGTTGAAATGGGAAAAATTCACAAAATTGAAAGTCGAAATGCCTTTATTGCCTGCCATAATTCGAGTTGTCAGGTAGCTAAAGCTACTGCGTTTTCAATCTGTGAGATTTGTGAAAAAGTAACAGAAATAAGTAGCGCAGGTCTTTCTAAATACTTAGCTAATTTCAAAGACAAAGATGGTATGAAATATAGTAAATACAATCTTGAGTTTTTTGGATTATGTAAAAAGTGTAGATAAGTTATTATCTAAAATCAAAATAAAATAAGCTGAAAGGAAAACGTATGTTTATTAAGAAGTATCTTAAATGGATAAGCACATTTCTAGTTTTAGTTGGTATTCTATTAACAAACCTAAATATATATCCTTTAAATATATACTTTCATGGATTAGGAGTTGTTGGATGGACTATCGCTGGATTTGTTAGCAAAGATAAAGCGATACTAACTAACTTTGGTCTACAAATACCATTGTTCTTAATTGGAATTTATAAGATTATAATTTAATAATTCTTAGATTATGAAGAATAAAATTTTCATTGGTGAATTTATTGGTAGTTGTTTTTTAGTAATGATTATTGTTGGCTCTGGAATAATGGCTGAAAATCTTACAAATGATAATGCTTTAAGACTCACTGCAAACACACTGGCTACCGGAGCAGGTTTATTTGTCTTAATAACTGCCTTCACTGATATTTCGGGTGCTCACTTTAATCCTTTTGTTAGTTTAGCAATGTATTTAACTAAAAAAATTAAAGGAAAACTTTTAACTACATATATTCTAGCTCAAATATTGGGATGCTTATTAGGCGTAATGTTAGCTAATATATTTTTTGAACATAATATAATTGAATTATCTACAAAAAGTAGAGATGGCTTTCATATATTTCTAGCAGAAATTATAGCAACTTTTGGTCTAATATTTATTATTTTTGCAACTTTAAAAGATGGAAAAACAACAGTTGCTGCTTGTGTTGCAACTTATATTACAGCTGGTTATTGGTTCACATCATCAACATCTTTTGCAAATCCAGCTGTTGCTATAGCTAGGACTTTTACAGAATCTTTTACTGGAATTAATTATCTCAATACACCAACTTATATAATTGCAGAGTTTATTGGTGCTTTGATTGCTGTATATTTAATAAAGAAATTGGTTAAATAAATACAACTTTATTGCGAAATAAAAAATATTAAAAAGTAGACATCAATATTAAATAGTTTATCACTGGATGAATCCACCCCCCGATTCTCAAATCAATAAATTTATATGTAGAATTATTTTCTGTCTCAGATTACATACTCCTTAAGTCATGAATCGATAGGAACCGAAAACAATAATATAAAGGAGAAAAGAAATGGAAATGACTTTAATTTACACGGTTATAGGCTTCGCCCTTGCCGGTTATAGCGTAATCGCTAACGACTCAATTCAAACACTAGGTACATTTATAGCTTCAAAGAAGAAGTGGTTTAAATGGTATACACTTGCAGGATCTGCATCAGCTGTAATGATTTTTGCGTTAGCATGGGGATGGTATTCATATGATGGTGATATTTCTTATGGAAGATTAACTAGAATACCTTATCAAGAAATTCAGTGGTATCATGCTGTCGCACCAGCAATACTCTTGTTATTAACAAGAGTTGGTATACCTGTATCAACAACCTTTTTAGTTCTTTCAGCGTTTGCTTCAACAGTTGTGCTTGAAAAAATGTTAATGAAAAGTGTAGTTGGTTATGGTTTAGCGGCAATGGTTGCTTACATAGCCTGGATAGCTGTATCAAAATTCATTAATGAAAAATTTGATGAAGTTGATGAAAAGTATATAGGATTTTGGAGAAATGCTGTTTGGGTTTCATCAGGTTGGTTATGGTGGGTTTGGTTATCTCACGATGTAGCAAATATTGCGGTATATCTTCCAAGACAACTTGATATTACAATACTGCTGATTGTAATGGCATATTTTACTATTTTGCTATTTTACATCTTCTACATTCAAGGTGGACGGATCCAAGCAGTAGTTTTGGAAAAAACTGGAACTAGATATGCAAGATCAGCTACAATTATCAATGTAATTTATGCTGCTGTTTTATTCTACTTTAAGGAACTAAACGATTTACCAATGTCAACAACATGGGTTTTCGTTGGTTTATTATGTGGTAGAGAACTTGCAATTTCAACAATGAACAAAGATTATAAGTTTAAGTATGTTTTCCCATTAATTGGTAAAGACTTTCTTAAAATGATCTTTGGACTAAGTGTTTCAGTTGGAATTGTTTTAGCAATTCACTACATAATTATTCCAAATAATTGGTTTTAAATATATTTTGTGGTCGTGTTAATTATTTAACACGGCCATAAACATCCTGATATCGAACAATATCTGTTTCTTTTAAAATTGAGCCTACTTGAGCTTCAATAATTTTTACTGGTTTTTTGTAGGGATTTTCTATTCGATGAATTGAACCTAGTGGAATAAAGATAGTTTCATCAGGTTTCATTGTAAAATATTTTTTGTTTAAGGTAATTTTAGGTTTACCTTGAGTAACTACCCAATGTTCAGCTCTATGATGATGTTTCTGAAGACTTAATATACCTTTGGGTTTTACATATAATTCTTTAATTAAAAATTCCTTACCATTAAATAAATTAACATAACTACCCCAAGGTCTATGAAATACATTCTTCTTTTTAAAGTATTGTCTTTTATTTCTTCCATACATTTTGCAAATTTCTTTCCAAGATCCTAAATCAGACCAAGGAATATCTAATTTGATAGCGTTTATATCTTTAGTTTTTTCTAATATTGCATAATCAAATGATTTGGCTGTTGCTTTAGTAAATGCTTGTTTGTTTAAATAATACACATTACTTTTATATTTTGCTTTTGTTACAGCTTTGTTACAGTTTCGGTAAATATTTGGTTGGTATTTCTTGAAATTATTAATAATTGAGTCTTTTCTCAAATAAAACATTCCAGAATTCCAGTAACCTTTTTTACTAATTATTTGTTTAGCTCTAGCCTCTTTAGGTTTTTCTACAAATCTAGTTACTTTGTTATTTCTCGTTAAAAAATAACCAAATTCACTAGAGGGCATTGTGGGTTTAATCCCAAAAATAAAGATATTATTATGAGTAAGTTTCTTTTGATTTTTTTTAATAGCTTTATTAAATAAACCAACCTTCTCTATCAAATGATCAGCAGCTAAAAACATTAAAGGTTGTTCATTTGGAATATCCTTTATTAATGCCGTACTTAATATAGCTGGTGCTGTATTTCTTTTAGCTGGTTCTAAAACTATTTTAAATTTTCTTATTTTGTGTTTCTTTAGATGTTGTTTAACTTGTCTTAAATATTTTGCATTAGTGCTTATGATTGGAGCATCAAATATAGATGCTTTAACTCTCTCTAAAGTTTTTCCTAATAAAGTCCAATTACCAAAATCTATAAACTGTTTAGCTTGGTGTTTTTTAGCATTAGGCCAAAGTCTTGTTCCTGCTCCACCACATAAAATGACTGGGCGAATTTTCATTAAATTTTTGAGTAATCCTTAACTTCTTTTTTCTTACCTGGATGCGTTGGTGCTCCTAAATAAGCAGGTCCAACTGTTTGAGCGTATTTCCAAAGTGTGCCTGATCCAAAATCAGATTTTCTAGCCTTCCATTTTCTTTTTCTTGAAGCTAATTGAGCCCTAGTTAATCGAACATTAATAGTTCCCTTTTTAGCATCGATATCAATCATATCTCCATTACGTAATAAAGCGATTGGACCTCCTAATGCAGCTTCTGGACCTACGTGACCAACACAAAAGCCTCTAGTTGCTCCTGAAAATCTTCCATCAGTTATTAAGGCAACCTTCTCTCCTTTACCTTGTCCATAAATAGCCCCTGTTGTTGAAAGCATTTCTCTCATACCTGGTCCACCTACCGGTCCTTCGTATCTAATAATTATTACATCACCGTCTTTGTATTTTTTACTTTGAACTGCTTTCATTGCACTTTCTTCATTATCAAAACATCTTGCTCTTCCAGTAAATTGTAATTTTTTAAGACCTGCAATTTTTACAATTCCTCCATCTGGAGCTAAATTACCTTTAAGCCCAACCACACCACCATCTGGTGATAATGGTTTATTATATGCTCTTAAAACTTTTTGTTTTGGATTAAACTTAATTCCTCTTAAATTTTCTTTCATAGTTTTGCCAGTAACTGTCATACAGTCACCATGAATATAACCACCATCGTAAAGAGTTTTTAATAACATTGGAACACCGCCAGCTAACCACATATCTTTAGCAACATATTTTCCACCTGGTTTTAAATCTGCAAGATAAGGTGTTCTTTTAAATATTTTTGCAACATCCATTAAGTCAAATTTAATTCCAGCTTCATTAGCTATTGCTGGTAAGTGTAATGCAGCATTAGTTGAACCACCTGTTGCAGCAACAATTGTTGCAGCATTTTCTAATGCTTTTTTAGTTACAATATCTCTTGGTTTAATTCTTTTAGCTAATAATTCCATTACCATTTTACCACTTAATTTTGCGTACTTATCTCTTTCTTCATAAGGAGCTGGTGTACCTGCAGAATAAGGTAGTGCTAAACCAATAGCTTCTGATACGCAGGCCATTGTATTTGCAGTAAATTGGCCACCACAAGCACCTGCACTTGGACATGCAACTAATTCTAATTTTCTTAATTCTTTTGCTGACATTTGTCCTGATGAATGTTTTCCAACTGCTTCAAAAACATCTACAACAGTTACATCTTTACCCTTATATCTTCCTGGTAGTATTGATCCCCCGTAAATAAAAACACTTGGAACATTTAATCGAACCATAGACATCATCAATCCTGGTAAAGATTTATCACAACCTGCAATACCTACTAATGCATCATAACAATGACCTCTAACAGTTAATTCAGCACTATCTGCTATTACTTCTCTAGAGATTAATGAAGATTTCATTCCTTCATGACCCATTGCGATACCGTCAGTTACAGTAATTGTACAAAATTCTCTTGGTGTTCCACCAAAGGCTCTTACACCTTTTTTAACTGACTGGGCTTGTCTCATTAATGCAATATTACACGGAGCTGCTTCATTCCATGTTGATACAACACCTACAAAAGGTTTTGAGACATCTTTTTCAGTTTCACCCATTGCATAGTAAAATGATCTATGTGGCGCTCTATCAGCACCTAAAGATGTGTGTCTACTAGGTAATTTCTTCTTATTAAACTTCCGCATTATAAACTTTCAATTGTTAATGATATTTTTTTGATATCATTTTTTAAATTACTATAGTTAGTTTTTTCTTGTTCAACAATATTTTTTGGAGCTCTATCGGTAAATCCTTTGTTAGATAATCGTTGAGATATTTTGTCCATTTCCTCTTGATATTTGTTCTGTCTTTTAACTAAGTTTTCTTTTATTAGATTTAAATCAACATTTTCATCAAAATAGATCTTAAATATGTCACCAGATATAACCAATGTAGCTGAGGGTTTTTCTTGGTCTTTATCATAGAAATTATTAATACGACCAAGCTTTTTCAGAATAATTTCATTATTAGTCATTAATATTTTATTTTTTTTAGCAATTTTGTTAATAGAAATATCAATAAATGAACCAGGGCTCACATTTAATTCATTTTTAAAGGATCTTAGTTCAGAAATAACATTAATGATGCTTTCTACATCTTTCATAGATTGATCTTTCTTGGCTTTTCCTGATGGCCAATTAGCATGCATGAGAAAATTTTTATCTGATTTATCAAACTTATTTTTTAACCAGATTTTTTCAGTAACAAATGGAATAAATGGATGAAGAATAACAAGTATTTGTTTAAATATATAAGCAGATACTTCTTTTACCTCTTTTTTAGATTTTTCATCGTCTGAAAATAGAATAGTTTTTGAAAGCTCAATGTACCAATCGCAATAAGAGTGCCAAGCAAACTGGTAGGCATTTTTAGCTGCTTCATCAAATCGATAATCTTTTAAATTTTTTTCTATTTTATCTTTGGTTTGGATTAATTCTGAATAGATCCATTTATTTATATTTAGTGTAGTTTTAGGAACTTTATCAGTTTTATTAAAATCACATTTATTTGTAATTAAAAAATTATTAGCGTTCCATAGTTTATTTAAAAAGTTCCTATATCCCTTAACTCTTTCTTCTGAAAGTTTGACATCTGTTCCTGGTGATGCCATTGAAAGAAGAGTAAATCTTAAAGCATCTGCACTATACTTTTCAATTAAATCTAATGGATCAATTACATTTCCTTTTGACTTAGACATTTTT
This sequence comes from uncultured Pelagibacteraceae bacterium, assembly GCA_902603555.1. Taxonomy (GTDB): domain Bacteria; phylum Pseudomonadota; class Alphaproteobacteria; order Pelagibacterales; family Pelagibacteraceae; genus Pelagibacter. The sequence goes on along the minus strand of CACKVD010000013.1, from coordinate 11,460 downwards.
TGTCCTTTTTCATCTCTAACTAAAGCATGAACGTAAATATCCTTGAATGGTTCTTTATTTAAAAATTCCATTCCAAACATCATCATTCTAGCAACCCAGAAAAAAATAATATCAAAACCCGTAACTAACACGGTTGTTGGGTAAAATTTTTTAACAAAATCTTTTTTATCGGGCCAACCTAATGTTGCAAAAGGCCATAAACCAGATGAAAACCATGTATCTAAAACATCAGGATCTCTGGTAATTATTACATCTTTTTTATAAAATTTTTTTGCTTGTTTTTTTGCATCTGTTTCATTTGTTGCAACAAAGATTTTTTTATCAGGACCATACCAAGCTGGTATTTGATGGCCCCACCAAAGTTGTCTAGAAACACACCACGGTTCAATGTTATTCATCCATTGAAAATAAGTCTTTGACCAATTTTCTGGAAAGAAATTTGTTTTTTTTGATTTAACAATTTGCTTAGCTTTAACAGATAATTTTTTTGCATTGACGAACCATTGTTCTGTTAAAAAAGGTTCAATAACTGAATTTGATCTATCCCCATATGGTACTTTATTTTTGATATTTTCTTCTTTAACAAAAAAATCTTTTTCTTTTAACTCATTTAAAATTTTTTTACGTGCTTCAAATCTATCTAATCCAACATAATCACTAGGTGCATTATTATTAATTTTTCCATCCTCAGTGAACACATTAATAATTTCTAGCTTATTTCTTTGTCCAACATCATAATCATTAAAGTCATGAGCTGGGGTAATCTTTAATGCACCAGTTCCTTGTTCTGGATCCGCGTAGTTGTCTTTTATAATTTTTATTTTTCTACCTACAATTGGGATAGTGACAGTTTTACCCACATATTTTTTAAATCTTTTATCCTTTGGATTAACAGCAATAGCTGTATCACCAAGCATTGTTTCGGGTCTTGTAGTTGCAATGGTTATAAAATCTGATGAATTGTCTATTGGATATCTAATATAGTATATTTTTGAGTTCATTTCTCTTTGATCAACCTCTAGATCAGATATTGCTGTTTTTAAAACTGTGTCCCAATTGACCAATTTTTCTGCTTTATAAATTAATTTTTTTTTATGTAGTTCAACGAAAACTTTAACTACTGATTTTGATAAATTTTCATCCATCGTAAAAGCATTTCTGGACCAATCACACGAGCAACCTAGCTTTTTAAGCTGGTTGATTATTATATCTCCATATTGATTTTTCCATTCCCAAACTTTTTCAATAAACTTATCTCTACCTAAATCATTTTTATTTAAATTCTCATTTTCTAGTTTTTTTTCAACAAGAGCTTGAGTAGCTATTCCAGCATGATCAGTTCCTGGTTGCCACAAAGTTTCATAATTATTCATTCGATAATAACGAACTAAAAGATCTTGAATTGAATTATTTAACGCATGGCCCATGTGTAAACTTCCAGTTACATTAGGTGGTGGAATAACAATTGAGTATTTTTTTGAATTTTTCTTGGGTTTAAATAATTTGTTTTTTTCCCAATAAGAATAAATATTATCTTCTACTTCAGAATGTATATATTTATCACTATTCATGGATTAAGTAGTTTATAATTTATTAATCTAAATTAACAATAATCAAATTAGATCGTTATTTAATAGACTAATCGCAAATATTTTATATAAAACTCTTTGTAGCTATCTACTAAAACTGGCAACGTGGCGGAATGGTTACGCAGAGGATTGCAAATCCTTGTATCCCGGTTCGATTCCGGGCGTTGCCTCCAAAAAAAATCTTGTTTTAGTATGAAAAAAAAGTAAGTTGAGCTTTTTACATTCCTCGGTAGCTCAGTTGGTAGAGCAGTTGACTGTTAATCAATTGGTCGCAGGTTCGAGTCCTGCCCGAGGAGCCAAAAATTACCCAACCTTAGAAATATTGTTACTTGCTACTTGTAAAGACTTATTAAATTTTAGTTTTTGATCAGCGTTTAGTTCTGAATATAACTTAACTAAAAAATTATAATTCACATTCATATGTCCTTCTTGGGATTTTTCTAAATTTAATAGATATTCCGAAAAATCCTCAAAAAAATAGTTAATAGGCACTTTCAAATAGTTTGAAAGTTGCAATAGTCTAATTGAACTTACACCATTAGTACCTTTTTCATATTTTTGGATTTGTTGAAATGTAACGTTGATTGCCTTTGCTACTTTAGTTTGAGTCAAACCTAAAGCTAGTCTTCTAAGCTTAAGCTTATTGCCTAAATGCTTATTAAAATTATCTTCCATTAAGACCCCTCTTAATTTTTTAAAAAACTTATTGAACTAGTTTTTAATACCTACTGCAACTATATTTTTTTTATTTTTAAGGGAAAAACCTCATATATAGGAAATATGTCAAGCATTACTTCTGGCTTTATATGAGAAATATTTCTTGAAATTATGATTGACTATAGTATCTGGCTTAAGAAAAGTTTAGTTCTTTCGCTCTTTGGATTAGCAAAAAATTCCTTGGTATCTGCCTTTTCTACTATCATTCCTTCGTCCATAAAGATCATTTGATCAGCAACTTCTTTTGCAAATCCCATTTCATGAGTAACAACTATCATTGTCATACCTTGTTTAGCTAAATTTACCATAACATCTAACACTTCCTTAATCATTTCTGGGTCTAAAGCAGATGTAGGTTCGTCAAAAAGCATTATTTTTGGCTCCATGCAAAGGGCACGAGCTATAGCTACCCTCTGTTGTTGACCTCCAGAGAGTTGACCAGGGTATTTTTGTGCTTGATCTAATATTTGAACTCTTTCTAAATGTTTTAAAGCCAATTCTTCTGCATCTTTTTTTGGCATTTTCTTTACCCAAATAGGAGCTAGAGTACAATTATCTAAAATAGATAAATGAGGAAATAAATTAAATTGTTGGAATACCATACCAACCTCTGCTCTAATTTGTTCTATATTTTTTGTATCCTCAGTTAATGTAGTGCCGTCAACTATTATGTCTCCTTCTTGATGTTCTTCTAATCTGTTAATACATCTTATTAAAGTTGACTTACCAGAACCTGAAGGACCACAAACAACAATTTTTTGTTTTGGTTTAACTTCTAGATTTATTTGTTTTAAAACTTGAAAATCCCCAAACCATTTATTCATGTTATTTATTTGAATTATATTATCTGACATAATTTTTATCGATCTGTTTTATATTTTTCTTCTAAATTATAGCTATATTTACTCATTGCATAACAAATAATCCAGAAAATTATTGCAGCAAATACGTAACCTTCCATTGCAAAACCTAACCATTCTGGATTAGTTTTTGCTAAATTTAACATTCCCACTATTTCTAGTAGACCAACCACAAAAATTAATGGTGTATCTTTGACCAAAGCTAGAAATGTATTTGCAATTCCAGGAATAACAAGTTTTAAGGCTTGGGGTAAGATAACAAATATATGCATTCTCCAATATCCCATACCTAGAGATTTTGCAGCTTCATATTGACCTCTAGGAAGTGCTTGCAATCCACCTCTGATAACCTCAGCAACATATGCGGCTTCAAATAGTGAGATAGCTATTATACATCGAACCAATTTATCTATGAAAAAATCTGCAGGTAGAAACATTGGAAACATTACAGCTGACATAAATAAAACTGTAATTAACGGAACACCTCTCCAAAATTCAATGAAACCTATAGATATATATCTAATTAATGGAAATCCCGATCTTCTTCCAAGAGCAAAAGCCATTCCTATAGGGAAACAAAAAATTAAACAGAAAAATGAGATTATAAAAGTTAAAGATAATCCACCCCAAGCTCCAGTTTCTACCCAGTTTAAACCATCTAATTTACCTAACTCAATATATTCTTCAAAAAATATGAAATATTTTAATAAAACATAAAGCGCAAAAGGAACAATCAAAAAATAATAAAACTTGAATTTACTAGGAATAAAAAAACCAATAATTAAAGATAAAATAGCTGCAATTATACCGTATGAAAAATCAAAAAAAACTGGACCACCTGAAATAAAGAAAAATATGAACAAAAACGCAATAAATGGATAAATAACTACATAATAAAGAGTTAAATATTTTTTAAATTTATCAGTTGCAAAATATCCAACTGATCCAAGTAAAGCTAAAGCTATGAATGATAAATTTATTCTCCATTGTTCTCCATTTGGGTACATTCCATACATAAATCTTCTCATCCAAACTTTGATATAAGTCCAGCAAGCACCTGAACCTGTACAAACATCTTTTGAATCACCAGCAAAACTAGCATCAACAAAAAACCAACTTAATATAGGTGGTATCGATTTTAAAATTATAAATATAATTAATAGAGATAAAATTGCATTAAAGTTATTGGTATTTATATGTTTGTTTAATAAGTCTAATTGTTTAATTCCACTTAACTCAATTCTAATGAAATAAAGCCCAATAAAGCCCAATATAAGAGGCAATAAAAAACTTATAAAACCAGGTAAAAAACCAGTTATATTTAAACTAAAAAAAGAATTTAGTAAAACATCCAAAACACTAATAAAAAATAAAAATGAACCTATGTACAAAAAAGTATTTAGATTAGATTTATCTGGTTTTAAAAAGTTAATTTTAGACATTATTTTTCTGTTATTGCAATTTTTTTATTGTACCAGTTCATCAATAATGAAATTGAGATACTTAATGATAAGTAAGTAAACATTGTGATAGATACAATTTCAATTGCTTTACCTGTTTGCATCAATGCTGTTCCAGCAAAAACTAATACTAAATCTGGATAAGCTATAGCAGCTGCTAAAGAAGAATTTTTAGTTAAGTTTAAATATTGGTTTGTTGTAGGTGGAATTATTATTCTAAGAGCTTGAGGCATTACTACTAATTTCAATACTTGATTAGGTGTTAAACCAATTGATGCTGCAGCTTCTTTTTGGCCTTTACCAACTCCTTGAATTCCTGCTCTGACACATTCTGCTATGAAAGTTGCTGTATACAAAGACAGAGATAATGCTAATGCAATTAATTCAGGTGGCAAACTTACACCCCCTTCATAAATAAATGATGTTGTTGCTAACTGTTTTAAAACAGGAATTTCAAATGATAATCTTACACCACCAATTAAAAAACTCAAAAGAGGTAAAATCAAAATTAATCCTATTGATATAAATAAAACTGGCGTTTGTTTACCTTGAGTTTCTTGTAATTTTTTTGCCTGAATACGAATAACAATTATTGCTATTATTGCAGCAATTATTGAGTAAAAGAAAATATTAAAATTTTGCCATATAAAAGCTGGAACGAATAAACCTTTTATTGTTAAAAAAGAGATTCCAAACATTGGTTCAGCGTCTTGTGGTAGTGGTAATGCTCTTAAAGCAGCAAAATACCAAAAAAATATTTGTAAAAGTAATGGTATATTTCTAAAAAATTCTACATAAAAAGCGGCAAATTTATTTATTAAATAATTTGGGGATAATCTTGCAATTCCAACTATCACACCAAGTATAGTTGCAAGAATAATTCCTATAACTGAAACGAGTATTGTATTTAATAAACCAACTAAATATGCTCTAAAATACGAATGAGATCCATCATATTCTATCAAAGAAAACTGAACATCAAATGAAGACTCTTGAGATAAAAAACCGTAACCAAAATCAATTCCTCTATTTTCCATATTAACTTGGGCGTTATAAGTAAAGAAACCAAAGACAAGAACAACAGCTATAACTGTTATTAATTGTGGGCCTATATCTTTAAGTTTAAAATTCACTGTGGGGATAATATATGAGTTTATAAAAAAAGGGCTAGAAAAATCTAGCCCTTTTTATGTAATTTATAACTTAAATTATCTTGATGGTGGAACGTATAATATACCACCTTTAGTCCATAATTCATTTGGACCTCTGTCTGGTAAAATACCCGTGTCAGCTATATTTCTCTTATAACTTTCACCATAGTTTCCAACTTGTTTGATAATTCTTAAGTTCCACTCGTTATCTAAACCGAATGCTGCACCCATTTCACCTTCAGCGCCAACAAGTCTTTTGATTTGTGGGTTATCTGAAGTTTTCATTGAGTCTGCATTAGCTGAAGTAATACCATATTCTTCTGCTTCGATCATAGTGTTCAAAGACCATCTAACGATATCTTCCCATACTGAGTCACCTTGTCTGACAACTGGTCCTAAAGGTTCTTTAGAAATAGTTTCTGGTAGAACAATATGTTCATCAGGGTTTTTCATTTTAGTTCTTTGAGCAGCTAAACCAGATTTATCAGTAGTGTAAGTATCACATCTACCTGCATCGTAAGCAGCTACAACTTCATCAGCTTTTTCAAAAGCAACTGGCTCATAAGAAATTCCTCTAGAATTAAAAAAGTCTCTCATGTTTAACTCAGTTGTTGTACCAATGTTTGTACAAGCTGAGATACCATTTTTGAATTGGCTAGTTGAAGTAATACCTGAACTTTTTCTTACCATGAAACCTTGTCCATCGTAAAAGTTCACACCTACGAAAGTAAGTCCGATATCAGCATCTCTAGAAAGAGTCCAAGTTGTGTTTCTTGATAAGATATCAATCTCACCAGAAGTTAAAGCTGTAAACCTTTCTTTAGCACTTAGTGGTGTAAATTTTACTTTATTTGCATCACCTAGAACTGCAGCAGCTACCGCTCTACATACATCAACGTCAACACCAGTCCAATTTCCTGCAGCATCAGCATTAGAAAATCCTGGAAGACCTTGAGATACTCCACATCTTACAAAACCCTTTTTTTGAGTGTTTTTAAGTGTTTTAGATTTTTTAGCAGCCATAGACTCTGTTGTAAAAGTGAACAACACAGCTACCATAGCAACTAAAGAAGTTAATTGTTTTAAGTATTTAAACATATTTCTTCCTATTGTTTGTTTATTTGTTAACAAATAATTCAAAATAACTTTTGAATATTTATAATTTAACCATGTAAGAAATGTCTCTTCAAGAGAAATTTAAAGATGTGACAAGATTAGAAGAATTCTAGTCAAGAGGAAAATTCAATAAAAATATAAGCAATATCATGAATATGGCGCGCCCTGGAGGATTCGAACCTCCGACCCTCGGTTTAGAAAACCGATGCTCTATCCAGCTGAGCTAAGGGCGCAATATATTTGAGTATACATATACAATAATAAACTAATTTTTAAAAAGAAATTTTTTGATGAGAAGCAAGATTGTTAACAATTCAATTCTACCTATAATCATAAAGAAAATAAGAGTGTATTTTGTAAAAAAATGAAGATTATTAAAATCAAATTCACTTAAACCATAAATTGAAGAATTAACAGTATTCATCAGTGTCAAAATAGATAATTTAAAAGAGCTTTCAAAATCTATCCCACTTAAACCCAGCAAAGCAGTAAGAATAAAAAGAGATAAAATAAATATTATTACTGTTAAAAAATATTTATTGATTTCATCAAAATCAAATTTTATTTTTGTAAAAATTAACTTACTCATGAAAATATTTTTAGGTTTACTAAACGAAAGTATTTGATTTAAAGAGTATTTAAATAATGAATAAATCTTAATGAATCTTAACCCAGAACTGGTAGAAAAGAATGAGCCACCTATGATTACTAAAATTAAAAAAACAAAAGTTAAATTTGTATTTTCAGTATTATTTGAAAAACCAATATTAGACATACTACTCGATATGGAAAGAAGATTGTTTGAAAATTCATTGTTAAAGCTGAAAAAAAGAAAAAAAATACTAATTACAATTACAAAATAAATAACTAAATGAAAGTCCTCATAAAAAAAATTTATATTTTTTTTTCTTAAAAAAATTAAATTATAACTAAAAAAAATACTAAAAAATGAAAATAACATTAATAAAGCAAGAATTATTATTTGAAAATTTTCTTTTAAAATGGTTGATAGGTCATTTACTGGTAAAAAACCTCCTGACGAGATTAATGTAAAAGCTAAATTTAATGAATCGAATAATCTAATGGATAAAAGATTTAATATTATAAAAATTAAAAGTGTAATGCCTGAATAGAGGAGGAAAATTTTTACTGCTTGCTTGAATATTTCTGAGCTATTAAATGAAATATAATTTGTTAAAGTTTTTTTGAAACTTTCATCATAAATATCAATTAGAAAAATTATCGAAAATAAGAAATAAAGTCCTCCAATCCATTGAGTTGATGAGCGCCATAAAATTAAGCTCTGATCTATATTTTTTATATTTTCAAATATTGTAAACCCTGTTGAAGTAAATCCTGATATAGATTCAAAATATGAATTTAAAAAAGTTAAATTGTATATACTTAAATAAAATGGAATTGCTAAAATTAATGGTATCGTAATATAACCTAAAAAAACTGTTAAAATTTTTTCAAATATGTTAGGTTTTTTTTCATAAATATTAATTTTATAAAATATTATAGCGAGAATAAGAGAAAGTATTAAACTGATATAATAAGTTTCTAAATTTAAATATAGGTTTAAATAAAAAGAATAAATTATATTAAAAAAAGATAAAACTGATATTAATCCAAAAAAAATGCTAAGGTATCTAACCTGTAATCCAAACATATAATTAAACTGAACTTAATCTAAAAATATTTTCAACAATTGAGATTGAATCTTTTTTAGCCAAAAATACAACTCTATCATCCTTTTGAAAAATAAAATTTGATCTGGGTATAATAACTTTATTATTCCTTAAAATTGCACCAATTCTTATTTCTTCAGGTAAATTTGAATTCTTTAACTCTTTGTTTATTAATTCTGATGTTTCAATAATTTCTGCTTCAATAACCTCATATTCACCGTTAGAAATCGTGTATGCGTTTTCAATAGTTCCTTTATGTATATGTTTTAAAATACTAGAAACAGTATTCATTCTTGGATCAATAAGATCATCAATCTTTAATGAAGTTTGTAAAAGAGAATAATTGGGTTTGTTTATAAGTGCCATTGTTCTTTTTTCATCTAATTTTTTTTGATCTTTAGCAAACTTTTCAACAAGAACACTTACCATTAAATTATCTTCATCATCATTCGTTAATGCTAAAACTGTTTCTGCTTCATCTAAGTTAGCTTCAGTTAACACATCCTCATCCAATCCATTTCCATTAATAACAATTGTATCGTTTAGTTCATTTGCTAAATATTCAGCTCTTTTTTTATCTTTCTCTACAATTTTTACTCTTACAGTTTCTAAAGTTTCTTCAATATTTTTAGCAAGATTATATCCAATATTTCCTCCTCCAATGATTAAAATTTTTTTTGAAATTTTTTCCTCATGACCAAAAGCTTTTAAGGTCTCTGACATTTGTGACGAATTAATTATTACATAAATTTTATCATCTTTTTTAACTGAGTCAGTTTTTTTGGGAATAAAGAATTTATCGTCTCTATTTATGCCAACAACATTTGCCTCAAGTTTTGGATGTTTTTTTGTAAGTTCATTAAATTTTATATCAATCGATTTACAATTATCTTTTATCAGAATTTCAAGTAATCGTATTTTATTATCTGCAAACGGAACACTGTCTAAAGCTCCGGGTGCTTCTAATTTTCTTTGTATAGATCTTGATATTTCAATTTCTGGTGAAATTATAACATCTATTGGAAGATTTTCTTTACTATAAACTCTTGTGAACTTTGGATTCAAATAATCTTGTGATCTTATTCTAGCTATTTTTTTTGGAATATTGAAAATTGAAAAAGCAATTTGACAAATAAGCATATTAATTTCGTCATTTCTTGTAACAGCTATAATCATATCTGTTTCGGTGGCATTGGCTTTTTCAAGGATAGATGGATAAGTCGCTTTACCAACAATTGCTTTGACGTCTAAACTGTCATTAATTTTTTGAATATCTTCACTTGATTGATCGATTACAGTTATTGAATGCCCTTGTTCACTTAACAATTTTGCTATTGTAAACCCTACTCTCCCAGCTCCACAAATGATTATATTCATTTAATTAAATTCTTTAATTCCTAAGCCTTTAAGCTTTCTATGAAGGGCGCTTCTCTCCATTCCAACAAAATTTGCTGTTTTAGAAATATTTCCATTAAATTTTTTCAATTGTATAGTTAAATACTCTTTTTCAAACTTTTCTCTAGCCTCTTTTAACGGTATAGATAGGTTGTTTTCTTGAATTTTTTTATCGAAATTATCATTTTTTAATGACTCCTTAACTATATTTGAAACTTTTTCCTTTGAATCAGGTTGTAAAATTGCAATTCTTTCAATCAAATTTCTTAGTTCTCTAACATTTCCATGCCAGTTATGATTTAAAATATAACTATCATTATCATCAATATCTAGTTCTTTTATATTATAATTTTCTGAAATCTTTTTTGAAAAATATTTTATTAATAAAGGTATATCAGAAACTCGCTCATTAAGTGCTTTGATGTTAATCTCAAAAACATTTAATCTATGATAAAGATCCTCTCTAAAATTACCATTTTTTATTTCATCTTTTAAATCTTTGCTAGATGAACAAATTATTCTTACGTCAACATTAACATCATTATTTCCGTTTAATCTTTTAAATTTTTGATCTGTTAAAACTCTTAAAATCTTAGATTGAATATCAAGAGGAATTTCTGAAACTTGATCTATTAGTAGAGTGCCTTGGTTGGCTTTTTCTAAAGCCCCATACGAAATTGAGCCATTTTCTTTTTCTTCTCCAAATAATTCAAATTCATATTTATTACTATCGAGCAATGCTCCATTTAAAATTACAAAGGGTTTATTATTTCTTTTTGAATTTTTGTGTATTTTTCTAGCAATTAATTCTTTACCTGAACCAGAAGGGCCATTAATCAAAACGCGACTTTCTGTTATGGAGATTTTATCAATTTGATCTTTAATATTTAAAACATTTTTACTATTACCAATCAATTCATAAGACGAAAATAATTTTGTTTCATACTCTCTATTTTGAGTTTTTAATTTAAGATTTTCAACAGCCCTACTAATAAAATTTAATAGTCTAGTTTGATCAAATGGTTTTTCAACAAATTCAAAAGCACCATGTTTAAGAGAATTAACAGCCATTTCTATATTGGCATGTCCAGTTATTATTATAACTGGAACATCTTTATTTTTAGATTTAATATGAGTCAACAGTTCTATTCCGTCGTTATCTCCTTTGTCTAATTTTACATCTAAAATAGCTACATCTGGCATTTTTTTATCTATTTCACTTAATGCCTGATTGTAGTTAGCAGCAATTCTGGTTTTGTAACCAGCATCTATTATTAATTCATTCAGGATATTTCTTATATCCGAATTGTCATCTACTATTAGGATTTCTACTGTCATTTAATGTAAAATCAATTTCAATTTTTGCACCATCAGATATTGAGAAAAATTTAAGTTCACCATTATGATCATTTATAATTTTATTTACTATTGATAAGCCTAATCCAGTTCCGTTTTTTTTTGTAGTGAAGTACGGGTTTAAT
>CACKVD010000012.1 GCA_902603555.1 uncultured Pelagibacteraceae bacterium | reverse complement strand
GAAATCATTTTTCCAAAAGTCTAAACTGTTCTATTGATTAATTAATCCTTTGTTGTTAGAAAACGCATCATGGAAGATTACAAAGTTAAAGATATATCTGAAGCGGAATTTGGTCGAAAAGAAATTTCAATAGCAGAAAGTGAAATGCCAGGGTTAATGGCTTTAAGAGAAGAGTATTCAGGAAAATTACCTTTGAAAGGTGCAAAAATCATTGGTTGTTTGCACATGACTATTCAAACTGCAGTATTAATTGAAACTCTTGTTGATTTGGGAGCTGAGGTAAGATGGTCATCTTGTAATATCTTTTCAACTCAGGATCATGCAGCAGCTGCTATAGCCAAAGCAGGTGTTCCAGTTTATGCGTGGAAAGGCGAAACAGAAGAAGAATATCTTTGGTGCATCAAACAAACTATTATTGGTAAAAAGGACTGGAAACCAAATATGCTATTAGATGATGGGGGTGATCTAACAGCCATAATGCATAATGAATATAAGGATTTATTGAAAGATATAAAAGGCGTTTCAGAAGAAACGACAACAGGAATTAAAGCTCTTAATAAAATGGAAAAAGAAAACTCCCTTTTAGTACCGGCAATAAATGTTAACGATTCTGTTACAAAGTCTAAATTTGATAATTTGTATGGATGTAGAGAAAGCTTGGTTGATGGAATAAGAAGGGCAACAGATGTGATGATGTCTGGTAAAATAGCGATAGTTGCAGGATTTGGTGATGTTGGAAAAGGAAGTGCAGCATCTTTGAGACAAAGTGGTGCTAGAGTTTTGGTAACAGAAGCTGATCCTATTTGTGCACTACAAGCAGCCATGGAGGGTTATGAAGTTGTTTTAATGGATGAAGCTATAAGTAAAGCTGATATTATTGTAACAGCCACAGGAAATAAAGATATAGTAACAGCAGATCACATGAGAGACATGAAAGATAGAGCCATTCTATGTAACATTGGTCACTTTGATAATGAAATTCAGGTTGAAGCTTTAAAAAATTATAAATGGAATGAAGTAAAACCACAAGTTCATGAAATAGAGTTGCCTAGTAAAAAAAGAATAATCCTTTTAGCTGAGGGAAGATTAGTAAACTTAGGATGTGCTACTGGTCATCCTAGTTTTGTAATGAGCGCTTCATTTACGAATCAGGTAATTGCACAAATAGAACTTTGGAACAATCATAAAAATTATAAAAATAAAGTATACGTATTACCAAAACATTTAGATGAAAAAGTTGCAACACTTCACCTCAAAAAAGTTGGTGCGAAGTTAACAAAATTATCCAAAGATCAAGCGGACTATATTAGTGTTGGAGTAGAAGGTCCTTTTAAACCTAATGCCTACCGCTATTAGTAGTGTTAAAATAGATTTATCTTCATTAAAGAAAACGGAGAAATTAGCAGTTAAAATTTCTGAAAAACTCAAACCTGGCAATATAGTCTTTTTATATGGAGAAATGGGTGTTGGAAAAACAACTTTAATAAAACATATAATTCAAGAGTTTCAAAAAAAAAATAAACTTAAACAAACTGAAGTGACAAGCCCTACTTTCAACTTATTAAATGAGTATCAAATTAAAAAAATAAAGATTAATCACTATGATTTATTTAGATTAAAATCAAATGAAGAATTAAAAAATTTAGATTTGTTTATGGATACACAAAACTCAATTACATTAATAGAGTGGCCACAAATAATTAAAGAAAAACCAAAAAATTTGATAGAGTTTATTCTTGAATATAAGGATAACCATGAGAAAAGATTTTTAAATATAAAAGGATTAGATCTTTAATTTTTTGATGAAAAATTTGAAAAAAATAAAAGGAGATGCATCATTTCGAAGATTTTTTAGAAAAAAAAATAAAAAAATATCTTCAATTGTAATTATATCAAAAAAGGAAAAAAAAAAGAATCTTCTAGTGTATGATGCAATTAATAAAATTTTACGTAAAAATAAAATTTTAGCTCCAAAACTTTATAAAGAAAATTATACTAGAAATTCTATTGAAATTGAAGATTTTGGTGATGATACAATTTATAAAATCTTAGTAAAAAAAAAAGATAGTAAATTTTAAATAAGATACAAAATATAAAAGATAAAAGTATTAAAAATTTTAAAAATAAGAAGTTTAAAATTCCAAAATATAAAGAAGAAACACTTATCAAAGAAGCGAATTTATTTTGCGATTGGTATTTAAAAAAAAAACTAACAAAACATAACAAAATAAAATTTATTAAAAAATATAAAAAAATAATTAAAGAATTATCCTTTGGCTTGAAATTAAAAAATAATGTTTTTGTTCATAGAGACTTTCATGTTTCAAATTTAATGTTAGTAAAAAATAAGATAGGTGTAATTGACACTCAAGATGCTCTATTAGGAAATAGTGCTTATGATTTGGCATCATTAATAGATGATGTTAGATTAAAAACTTCGAAGTCATTCAAAAATAAAGTTTATAGATTTTATATTCAAAAGAAAAAAATAGATAAAAACAAATTTAAAAATGATTTTGAGATATTGTCAGTTTTAAGAAATCTAAAAATAATTGGAATATTTACTCGACTCGCAATTAGAGATGGTAAGAAAAAGTACTTAAAGTTAATTCCATATACATGGGCTTTAATTGATATGCGAATAAATGAAAATAAAATATTTAAGAATTTGAAAAAGCTATTGAGTCAAAATTTTGAGGGAAAAATTCAATGAGAATAAATACAGCATTAATATTATGTGCAGGTCTCGGTAAAAGATTAAACCCTTTAACTTTAAAAATTCCAAAACCACTTTTAAAAATAAATGATATTACCATACTAGATAGATGTATTAATATGGTTGTAAAATTCGGAGTAAAAAAGATATTTCTTAATACATTTCATCTGAGTGAGCAAGTTCACAATTTTGTTAAAAGTAAAAATTTTCCTGTAAGTGTCCAAATAATTCAAGAGAGTAAAAAAATTTTAAATACTGGTGGAGGAATAATGAATATGATTGCACATTCTAAAGATAATGATTTTTTAGTTTTAAACCCAGACACACTTTGGAATGATAAATACCTAACTGAGATTAATAGGATGCAAAATTTTTATTTTTCAAACAAAATAGAAAATATTCTTTTAGTTGTAAAAAAAAAATTAAGCTTTGATCAAAATCTTATGGGGGATTTTGAATTAAACGAAAATTTGTTGAATAAAAAGGGACCTCAAAATTATATCTATACTGGATGTCAAATTTTAAATAAGGATTTATTTAGGGATTATAAATTAGAAAATTTTTCTGTCTCAGAAGTTTGGGAAAGTTTGTTAAAAAAAAATCAATTATATGGTTTTGAAAGTTTAAATAAATTTTACCATTTGACTAATTTGGAAATCTTTAAAAAACTAGAAGATCTCTAGCTCTTTCTTTATCTAGATACATACAACTTTTGATCTCATGTTTACTATTTAATTTCATCATTAAAGGATTTCCAGTAGGTATTTCTAGTTTAGAAATTTGACCATTATCTAATTTAAATAAATATTTGCACAAAGCTCTTATAGAGTTTCCATGAGCTGAAATAAGAATATTCTTATTTTTTAACTGGTTTTTAATTTCATCATTATAAAACTTTATTACTCTTTCATAAGTATCTTTTAAGGATTCAGTATCAGGTATATTTTCTTTGGGTACATCTTTATAAGCATCAATATTAATTGGGTGATAAGGGCTTTCTTTACTAAGGGGATCTGGTTTTATTTCCCAAGACCTTCTAAATTCATAAACTTTGTCTTTACCAATTTTATCGCTCATTTCTATCTTGTTTAATCCCGTTAAAGCTCCATAATGTCTCTCATTTATTTGCCAGGCTTTAACAAAATCTTTTTTATCATTCAAAACTTTCTGAATTATTTTTAAGGTATTATTTGATCTCAATTGAAGCGAGGAATAGTATTGATCAATTGATATATTTTCTTTTTTAATTAAATGACCAGCCTTTTCTGCCTCTAATTTACCATTTTCTGTTAAATCCACATCAACCCAGCCAGTAAATCTTTTTTCAAGATTCCATTTGCTTTGACCATGTCGAACTAATATTAAATAATTCATTACTTTAATTAGTATTTTAATATAAATAAATTCTTAATATATGTTTAAAATTTTATTTCCATATCTTAAAATACTTTTTTACATTGCAAATATTGTATTAATTGCTCTTTATGTGTTCCCTGGCAGTATATTAGGTTGGTTTCTATATGGTAATGCAGGTTTGCAACCACAAATTACTTCAAACTTTATTGTTTCATCAAATCATGTTTATGCCTTTGTGGCATTATCTATTTTAGGTTATATTTCTTATAAAAATCAAAAACTAAACTTTTTATTTTTTTATTTAATTTCAATTTCCATATTTTTAGAAATATTACATATTATAATTCCTAATAGAGGATTTGAATTTTCAGATTTATTTGGAAATATTTTAGGAGTTTCATTAGTTTATTTTTTTCATCAAACATATAATTATTTTTATAATTCAAAAAATGACAAAAAAAAATTTTAACAAAATTTTAATTTTGATATTTATTTTGTTCACAGCGTGTTCGTCGATTCCAAAAAATACCTCAAACAGTTGTTCAATTTTCGATGAAAGATATTTTTGGTACAAATATGCAAAAAAAACAGAGCAAAAATGGGGCACACCTATTTATATTCAGTTAGCAATTATAAAAATGGAGTCTGATTTTGATTGGCTAGCTAAACCACCAAGACAAAAAATTTTTAAGGTAATTCCTTTTAAACGACCTTCAAGTTCTTTTGGGTATTCTCAGGCAGTAAAAGGAACTTGGGAGCAATATAAAAAAGAAACAGGAAATAAATTGGCAACTAGGGTAAAATTTAAAGATAGTGTGGATTTTATTGGCTGGTATACAAATAAAACTGAATCAATTTTAAAAATTTCTAAACAAGATGCTTTCAAACAGTACATTGCCTATCATGAGGGTTGGGGAAACTTTAAGAATTATAAAAATAATAAAAAAGTAATTAGTTTAGCTAAAAAAGTTGAAAAACAATCCTTTGTTTATAAAAAACAATTATCCAAATGTAGGAATTCGCTAAATAAGAATAAATATATCATCTTTTAAATAGTTCTTTTTTAAGCTCTAAATCCACAGCATCAATTCTTTTAGTATTTTTAGCTAATGCTAAATACATTGATGGCGTAACATATAAAGTAAAGAAGGTTGAAATAATCATCCCTCCTAAAATCGTAGAACCTACAGCTAATCTAGAACCTTCACCAGCACCAGGTCCAATATTCCCAATTACTAGTGGCAACATTGCAATCATTGTACTTAGTGATGTCATTATAATTGGTCTAAATCTTACAGTACAGGCTTCTTTAACAGCAGACTCTATATTCTTTCCTGTAGTCCTAATTTGATTTGCATAATCTACTATTAAAATACTGTTTTTTGTTGAAATACCTATCAGTATAATCAGTGCAATTTGAGAAAAAATATTTACTGAGCTATTAAGAAATAAAATAAACACTAATCCCCCAAAAATTGCCAATGGCACTGTTAAAATAATTATAAATGGGTGAATAAAAGAGTTAAATGTTGCTGCCATTACTAAATACGCAGTTAGTAGAGCTAAGGCAAAAATTATAAATAATTCATTACTTGTTTCTTTGATTTCTTCAGACTTTCCTTTCCAAGCAATTTGATTTTCTGGAGCTAAATCGGTCATTGTTTCCTCAAAGAATTTTATTGCTTCAGTTAGAGTATAACCCTCATTAATATTTGCAGATATTGTTACTGCTCTTTGTCTATTATATCTTGCAAGTTCTTTTGGTGAGCCTTCCTCTTGAAAACTAACTAGATTTGCTAAAGAAATTAATTTTCCTGTTGTCTCTGAGCGAACAAATATTTTTGAAACACCTTCTTTGTTTCTTCTATCAGATAAATATTGTTGAACAATTATAGGATACTCTTTACCTAATTTATTAAAAGTTGTAATTTTTTTACCACCATAAAGAGTTTCAAGTGTTTCACCAATTGATTTCGTAGAAACACCTAAATCTTTAGCTTTATTCTTATTAATTATTAATTTTACCTCTGGTTTATTTCTATTGTAATCAGACTCTATTCTTGAAAGGTTTTTATTAGATCTTAGTTCCCTAATTACTTTTTTTTGTATTTCTTCAAGATCTTCATAGGTACTTCCATAAACGACCATTTGTACAGGTTTATTGTAATTGGATACTCTTATTGATTGTGGAGAAATAGGAAAGGCTACTGCTTGGGGCAAAGTTACTATTTTTCCAATTGCTTCTCTTAAAATAGTCTCTTGTCCTTTTTTACGATTTTTCCAATCATCTAATAAAGCAATTATTATAAAACTATTATATGAATTAGCTGAACTTCCAAACCCAGGAACCCTCATTATAAATCTAGAATATGGACTATCTTCAGCTTGAAGAAGTGGAAGAAGTCTGGCTTCTACTTTTTGAGCTTGTTTTTGGGTATATTCGAAAGAAGTTCCTTCATCTGTGAATCCAATAATTAAGTATGCTCCACGATCTTCTATGGGTAACAGCTCTTTTTTTGAAAAATTAAATAATAATACTGATGCAATGACTATTAAGATTATAAAAAAACTAACAGCTTTTGTTTTTTTAAATATTGTATCTAAAGTTTCTTTATAAAAATGAGCAAAATTTAAAAAAAATTTTTCAAACCTTTGAATAAAAATATTTTTAGAAGTTTTTTTATACAAAAATTTACTTGCAAGCATTGGTGACAATGTCAATGCCACAAAAGAAGACACAACTATTGAAAAAGATAAAGCAATCGCGGTTTCTCTAAATAAAGTTCCAGAAATACCTTCTATAAAAATTAATGGTAGAAAAACTGCAACCAAGATTAAAGTAGTAGCTATAATTGCAAAAGAAATTTGTTTAGAACCTTTGTAAGCAGCGACTAATGGAGTTTCACCATTTTCTATTCTTCTATATATTGCATCTGTCATTATGACAGAGTCGTCTGTAATTATTCCTATAGCTAAAATAAAACTTAAAAGGACAAAAATATTTATTGATAAACCAAATAAATATAAACCTAAAAAAGAGGCCACAAGACTTACAGGAAGTGCTATAGCAGGCACTATCACAGCCTTTAAGTTACCTAGGAATAGATAAATTATTAAAACGACTAAAACAAAAGCTATTAATAAAGTTTTATACACCTCCTCAATAGCAGCTTCCACATAGTTCGCTCTATTAAAAGAAACTCTTAGATCTAATTCTTCTGGTAATGATTTTTTAACTTGAACAATTTTTTTCTTTATATCTTTTGAAAGCTCAACTGTTGATGCGCCACTTCTTGCATAAATACCAATTCCTACTGTTTTTAAATTTATTTGGTCTTTAGTTTGGGCTTTAAAAAGAGTTTTTTCAGAAACTGGGCCAAATTCTATGTTAGCAACGTCAGACAACAAAATAACTTTATTGCCATTCTTTTTAATTGGAAGCTTTTTAATAGAATTGATATCATTATACGATTTATCTAAATTAAGTGTTAAATCAATATTGTCTGCCTCAAGAGTACCAGCAGGAAGACTTATATTTTCTCCACGCATTGCAGTTTCAACTTCTTTAATTGTTAAATTATTAGCTGCAAGTCTAATTGGGTCTATCCAAACCCTAATACTCAACTCTCTTAATCCACCAACTCTTATTCTTCCAACATTTTTTACGCTTGAAAATTGATCAACCAAATATCTTTCTGCATAATCTCCTAACTCAAGGTCACTCCAAGTCGATGAAGATAGAGAGAGCCACATAGTTGTAGTAAAACCAGCTGCTCTTTTAAGTATTTGTGGAGGATCAGACTCTGATGGTAAATTATCAACAACTCGAGCGACTCTCTCTCTTATATCATTTGCAGCATTATCTAAGTCTATACTAGTATCAAATTCTACATTGATTGTACTTCTTCCATTTTCAGATTTAGAATCAATATTTTTTATTCCCTCAGCTCCTCCAATAACGTCTTCAACAACCTGAGTCACTTCTTGATCTACTATTGAAGCTGCGGCAGATTTATAATCTATTTGAATTTGCACAACAGGTGGCTGTATACCATTTGGTAATTCTCTTACTGGCAATTTCCAGAAAACAAATAACCCAAAAACAATCAAAATAAGAGACATAACCCAGGATACTGTTGGTCTTTTTATACTTAATTCAGTAATAAACATTTATTTATTGATAGGTTTTATTTTTCCACGAGGTCTAACTTTTTTTAATCCTTCAGCTACAATAATATCTCCTTCAGTTAAACCTGAGATTATTTCAATATTTTTATCACTTCTAAGACCTGTTTTTACCTCAGTTTTATTAGCAATATTTTCATTATTAATTTTATAAACAAAAGATTTTTCTCCCTCTATCATTACACTCGTATCAGGAACGCTTAAAGAATTTCTTAGATTAAATTTAACCCCAACTTCTAATAATGATCCGGAAATTAATTTTGAGTCTTTATTATCTATTTTAATTCTAGATAACAAACTTCTTGTATCAGCATTAATTCTACTTGAAACAAAGTCAATTTCACCCTCGAATACTCTATCTTTATAGCTAGTTATTGTGACTTCTACTGGTAAGCCTTTTTTAATAAATGCAGAATAATTCTCAGGAATTTTTATGTCAGAATAAATAGTAGAATTATCATCAAGGGTAATAACAAATATATTATTTGATACAAGTATATCTTCAGTTAGACCTGTATATCCTAATATTCCACTGAATGGGGCTTGTATATTTCCACTTTTTAATTTTATTATTATATCTCCTTTTTTAACAAAATTTTTTAGTTTTAAGTCTTCTAAAAGATTGTCTTTTTTTATCTTAAAAGTTTTAGATTTTTTTGAGATTGCTGTTCCAAAGGTTTCGATCTTTTCTGAAAATTCTTTTTCAATTACTTCAGTGACTATTATTCCTGGAGGTGGTCTTTTACTGAATTTTTTTTTAAAATGATTTCCAATCATTGTTCTTCCAATAATCACACTTGCTATGATTAGAAAAAACACCAATATTATTGAAATAGTTTTTGTAGATCTTTTCATATTTTATTTAAACTAAGCCGTATTCAGCCCAAGAGCCATCATAAATACAAGGATGATATTTATCATTTATTAAAGAATAAGCTAGTGCCAAAACACACGCAGTAACTCCAGAACCACATGAAAAAACTATATTTTTTTCATTTATGTTTTTTAAACAAGTTTTAAAAATAAGCTTTAGGTCTGCTTTGCTTTTAAACGTTTTATCCTCATTTAAACAAAGATTAAAAGGTATACAATAAGAATTTTTTATCTTACCACTTCTTAAACCTTTTCTAGGCTCTGGAACCTTGCCTTCAAATCTTTCTTTGCTTCTAGCATCTATCACCTTGAAATATTGTTCATCAATATTAATATCAATTTGCTCTTTATTTTTAACAAGCTCGTTTTTTTCAAAACTTTTATAATTAGATCTTTCAATATTTACAACATCATTAGTAACTTTTCTATTTTCTTTTACCCATTTTTTAAGTCCACCATTTAAAACATGAACTAACTTAGGATTATGACCAAAATAAATGAAATTAAACCAACATCTACATGAGCTTATCACATCTGAATTATCATAGATTACTATTTCATCTTCATTCTTTATTCCCATTTCTGATATAATTTGTCCCCAATCAATTTGGCCAACAAGCATATGTGGTAAATCAATTCCTTTTTTAGAATTAGCATCTAAGTCAAAAAAAATAGAATTTGGTATATGTTGATTTTTATATTCTTCTAATCCTCTTCTTTTAGTTTGTGGCATATGCCACGAACAATCTATAACTTTAACAGAGTCAATATTTTTTTCTAACCAATCAGTTTCTACTAATGACATATTATCTTTTTTCTAAATATTTTTGGTGATATTCTTCAGCAGGGCAATAATTTTTCAATAATGAAATTTTAGTAACCACCTTGCCTGATAATCTTTCATTAGTGTCGTTCAAAACTTTTTCAGCAATTTTTTTTTGGCTATCATTAAGATAAAATATTTCACTTCTATATTGAGTTCCAAAGTCTGGCCCTTGAGAATTAAAGGTAGTTGGATCATGAATTTGAAAGAAAGTTTTTAAAATTTTTTCATATGTTATGATTTTTTCATCAAAATCGAGTTTAACAACTTCAGCATGATTTGTATCACCCGTACACACTTCTTTATAAGTTGTGGTAGGTCTATTGCCCCCACAATAACCAACCTCTGTTTTAATAATACCTTCAATTTTACTAAATTTGATTTCGGGCCCCCAAAAACATCCAAGTGCTAAAACTGCTATTTCCATTGATTATAAGTTAAATTAATTTACAAATTATTCATATGCTGAGTAAAAATCAATTAGGATTTTTGTACATGTTTATGTCCATTTGTGCATTTTCATTAATGGATGTAATTGTTAAATGGTCAGTAGACTATCCAATTGGCCAAGTTTTATTCTTTAGGGGTTTTTTTGGAATTATTTTTTATTTTTTTGTAATCCCAAAAGAGAGACTACATAATTTTTACCAAACAAAAAGACCTGGTCTTCATATGTTGAGGTGTGCATCTGGATTAATAGCTCTTGTAGCAATATTTATAGCTCTTAGAGAGTTACCCTTGGCAACAGTTGTTAGTATTTCTTTTGCAGCACCAATATTTACAACTATTTTTTCAATTTTTCTTTTAAGTGAAAAAGTAGGAATTTTTAGATGGCTAGCTGTTTTGGTAGGATTTATTGGTATCTTGATAATAACAGAGCCTGGAATTAGTGAATTGAATGTTTATTATATTTTTCCAATTATATTTTGTTTAGGACTTTCCTATGTCGCGATAACAATAAGACAATTGTCCACAACAGAACCCGTATGGTTAATTTCTTTTTATTTTTCTCTTTCTATAACTTTGTTAAGCTTCTTTACCATACCACAAGGATGGGTGATGCCGAATTTTGACCACCTAATATTGTTATCATTTATCGGTATTTTTGGTGGGGTTGCAAATTTATGGTTAAGCCAATCATATAAATATTCAGAAGTCTCACTTGTAACTCCTTTAAAATATTTAGCATTAGTTTTTGCAATAATTTTTGGTTATTTCATTTGGGATGAAATCCCTACAATAAAAACTCTTGTGGGGGCCTTTTTAGTAATAATTTCAACTTTGATAATTTTTAGAAGAGAAATTTATAAAAAAAAAATCATTACTTCTGAAACAATAAATGACTAAAGTTCCAAAATATTGGAATAAGGCAAAAAAGTATTTATCTAAAAAGGATAAAATAATGGCCAAACTAATCAAAAACTATCAAAGTCCATCAGAAACCATCTTAACATCTAGAGGAGATATATTTTTTTCATTATGCAAAAGTATAATAGGACAACAGATAAGTGTAGCTGCTGCTAATTCTGTTTTTTTAAGATTTAAAAAAAAATGCAATAATAAAATAAATGCAAAAAATGTTTCAAAAATAACTTTCTCAAATTTAAAAAAATGTGGCCTCAGTCGTCAAAAAGTCCTAGGTATAAAGAGTTTGGCTGAACAAATACTAAATAAGTCTTTTAATCCAAAGCTAATTAGTAAAATGAGTGATGAAGATGCAATAAATTATTTATCTAAATTAAGACAGATTGGAAAGTGGTCAGCTGAAATGATTCTCCTTTTTACGTATAATAGACCCAATATTTGGCCTGTTCAAGATATTGGTCTTTTAAGAGCAATTTCAAAAAACTATAAAAAAAAATACTTACCTCCAGATAGATTTGTAATTTTATTAAGTAAAAGATTTACACCATATTGTTCTGTAGCAACATGGTATCTTTGGCGAAGTATAGATCCTGAGCCAATACAGTATTAATTACCTTCTACTAATTGATGATGTCTTGTAACATGACCATTGAGAATATCATGAGCCTTTTGATATTCTTCGGAGTCATAACAGTCTTCAGCTGTTTTATAATCAGGAAATTCAACCACAATTGTTCTTGGAGACTCAATTCCATCATTAGTTCTATTTTTTCCACCTCTAACTAGAAATTTTCCAGAAAATTTTTCTACAGCAGGCTTAGCTTTGAGAGCATACTCCTTAAGTTTTTCTTGATTATCAATTGTTTCGTAAATACATACCCAATATCCCTTCATCATTTCTCCTTTTTTAATAATTTTAATTATGATAATAAACTTCATGGCAGAGAAATTAATCATCAACTTTGATGAATATACTAAAATTGTAGAAAAACTAGCAATACAAATTCATGAAAATTATAAACCAACGGTTCTTGTTGGAATTATGAGGGGCGCTGCTCCCATAATTGATATTTTGTCTAGAATTTTAAAATTACCAATAGCTTATATAGTTATACAAAGTTATTCAGGAGAAGGATTGGAAGATCAACAAGGTCAATTAATGTTTGCGAGAGAAATAAGTTCTTTAGCGAATAATGAAGATTTTAATAAAGTACTTTTAATTGATGATTTGTCAGACACAGGATTGACACTTAATAAAAGTATTGAATGGTTAAAAAATTATGGTCCTACTAAAAATTTTATTAAAGAAGTTAAAACTGCTTGTTTGTGGAAAAAGAAATCATCTTCATTTGAACCAGATTTTTGTCCGGTTAGATTGCAATCAGACCCTTGGATTGTTCAACCTACAGAACACTATGAAGAGTTGTCTATTAAAGAAATTATAAAAAAAAATAAATAGGGCCAGATTAAACTGGCCCTATTAAATATTTAATTTAAGCTACTGCGAAACTAACAACACTAAGTATTGCTATAACCCATATTGCTGGAGATGTACTTGAAAACTTACCAGTAAATATTTTAATTAAAGCATATGATACAAACGCCAAAGCGATACCATTGCTTATACTATAAGTTAAAGGCATTGAAATCATGGCTAGAATAGCAGGGGCTGACTCTGAAATATCATTCCATTCTATATCTGTAATGTTTCTAATGAAAAGAACAGACACAAAAAGCAAAGCTGCACCATCAATTTGTTTTGGTAAACTAGTTGCTAATGGAGCAAAAAATATACATGCCAAAAATAGCAAACCAATTACTAATGAAGTCATTCCAGTTTTTCCACCGGCTTTTACGCCAGCGCCAGATTCTACATAGCTCGTAACAGTCGAAGTTCCCATCATCGCACCTGCAACTGTACCTACGCTGTCAGACAACATTGCCTTATTAATATCTTTTACTTTTCCATCTTTATCAACTTTACCAGCAACATTAGCCACTGAAGTTAAAGTTCCTGCAGTATCAAAGAAGTCAATAAATAGTAAAGTAAATATAACAGTAGACATTCCGGCAGTCATTGCAGCAGACAAATCAAATTCAAAGAGATATGTCATAGGTGGCGGGGAACTTGCAATACCATTAAATTTTGCAAGACCTGTAACCCAAGCAATAATGCTAAACACCAAAATACCAATAATAATGTTTCCTTTAACATTCATTTTTTCCAAAACAATTATTGCTATAAACGTTGCACATCCCAACAATACTAATGGATCACCTAAGTTTCCTAATTGCACTAATGTTACAGGGTTATCAACAACTACCTCCATTATTTGAAGACCAATTATTGCTAAAAATAATCCTATTCCAGCTCCTATCCCAAGTTTTAAACTTTTTGGAATTGAATTAATTAACCATGCTCTAATTGGAGTTAGAGATATAATTAAAAATAATACACCTGCAACTAATACAGCACCTAAGGCTTCTTGTGGCGTATAACCCATACCTGCACAAACACCAAAAGCTACAAACGCATTTATTCCCATACCTGGTGCAAGTCCAATGGGCCAAGTTTTTCCATAAAAAGCCATTATGAAACATGCTAGTGCTGTAGCTAAAATTGTTGCAGTGTATACTGCGCCGAAATCGAAAAACCCTTTATCAGGACCGGCAAATTCTCCTGATAATATAAATGGATTTAAAAACATTATATAAGCCATTGTTAGAAATGTGGTTGTTCCGGCTATTACTTCTGTTTTAAAATCTGTTTTGTGTTTTTTATAATTAAAATAATTTTCAAGCATTTTTCCTCCTTAAAGGATAATTATTTGATTCTTTTTAAAATTACCTTTTAAAACTAGTATTTATTCACATATTTCAACTCAGAAGTTTATATTTATGCCATAATTAGACTGTTAATATTAATTTATGAAAAAGCTTAAATTTGTCTTCATTAGCTTTTTATTAATGATTTTAATAACAGGTTGCAAAACTATTAAAGAAAAAACTGATGCTATAGTTGAAAAAGAAAATCAAAAACTTGGTAAATTTATAGGTAAATTTTCAAGTGATTTACAAATAGAATTAGGAAAGCCTGACGAGGATTTTAAAAATGACAAAGGAAATTTAGTATTTGTTTACAACACTAAAAAATATGGGATTCCGTGTGAAAGAAGATTCGAAATAGATAGTAATTCTATTGTTGTAGGATTTGTATCTAATGGTTGTTTTTAAGTTACCTGCGGAGAATAAATCCCCGCAAGCAAGGTTTTTACTTATTTAATCTCTATAAGCTTTTTCTTTTTATGCTCTGGAACAATTCTTTCGCAAGAAATTGTTAAAAGACCATCTTTAAGCTCAGCACCATTTACCTTTACATCATCAGCAATGGTAAAAGATCTTGCAAATTGTCTTTGAGAAATACCTTTGTGAATTATTTCTCCATCTGCATTTTTATTATCTGACTTACTAAATTGTTTTGTTCTTACAGTTAGTAAATTATCTTCAAACTCAACCTCAACATCTTTCTTATTAAAACCAGCTAAGGCAACCTCAATAGCATAGTTGTCCTTGCCAGTTTTTCTAATGTTGTAAGGTGGGTAGTTTGACTGCATTGTCATTCCACCATTACCTAACATATTTTCAAATTGGTCGAACATATCGTCAAATCCAATAGAAAATGGTCTTAGTGAGTTAAATATAGATAGATCCTTACTTGTCATAATATCCTCCTTTTTTTAAGCAAGTTATTTTGTAAGCCCCATTAGGCGACCTACAATTGTAATTTGGGAATTTTTTTTAATTTTTCAAGATCAAAAAAATTAAATCTTATTTGAAATTTTTAATGTAAATGCATAATCAAGTGCTATTTCTTCTATAGCGCCATCACGACCTGATTTACCCCCATGACCTGCATCCATTTCGGTTTTTAAAAGCAACAAGTTATTGTCTGTTTTAAAATCTCTTAGCTTTGCAGTAAATTTTGCAGGCTCATCAAATAAAACCCTATTATCACTTAAGCTAGTAGTAATTAAGATGTTTGGGTAATCCATTTTTTTTATATTATTATATGGGGCATAAGAAAATATATATTCAAAATGTTCTTTATTAGCTTTAGCGTTTCCAAATTCATCAAACTCACCGACTGTTAATGGTAAAGAATGATCAAGGTTTGTTGTTAAAGAGTCAACAAATGGAACTGCCATCACAATTCCTAAAAACAATTCTGGTGCTTGATTAACCACCGCACCCATTAATAAACCACCAGCTGAACCACCCATGCCAATTATTTTACCTTTAGACGAATATTTTTTTTCAATTAAGTATTTTGCTGCATAGATATAATCTTCGAATGTATTTTTTTTATTTGTAAGTTTCCCTTCTTTCCACCACTTCATTCCTTTTTCCATTCCACCTCTAATATGTGCAGTTACCCAGATAATATCTCTGTTAATGAGACTGAGTCTTGTTGATGAAAAATTTGGACTCATTGAATTTCCATAAGAACCATAGCCATATAAAAGTAAGTTTGCTGATCCATCAACTTTTGTTTTTTTGTGTCTTGTTATTGTTAAAGGAACCATTCTTCCATCATGAGATTTGAATTCAATTCTTTCAACAACATAATCATTAGGATTATGGCCTGATGGAATTTCTTGTTCTTTTATTAATTTTTTCGATTTCTTAAGAAGATTATAGGAATAAACTTTTGAAGGTGATTTTGGAGATGAATATCCTACGTAAATATTGTCGGTATCCTTATCTTTTTGTTTTAACGAAATATTAGGCAGACATACTTTTTCATCAGAAAAAATTAATTCCTCCTCCAAACCAGATGAAATATTTTTTACGAATAGTTTATCTAATGCATTTGAGGTTTCTGATCTTATTATCCAATTTTTTAAAAAAACACATCCACCAATAAGAACCTCATCTTTTGCAGTAACAAAAGGCCTCCAATTTTGTTTTTCTAGGCTATCTGAAATATCTATTTTAAAATCTTCAGCATTTTTATTTGTATGATTATAGAATTTATTATCCCAAGAGCTGACTGAGTAAAGGATTCCTTTATCTCTTTTAATTATTAGTTTAGGATTTGGTTTTTTCTCATTAGTACTAAAATAATATTGCTCTGATGTATTGTGGTCTGAAGATGAAATAAAATAATACTTTTCATCTGAACTTATATAAATACTAACAGTAAAAGCATCACTTTTTTCTTCAAAAATTAATTCATCTTGATCTTTATAATTACCAATTTCATGTCTATAAATTTTTCTAGCTCTATGACTTTCATCTAGTTTAGAGTAAAAAATGTATTTATCATCTAGGCTAAAGGTAATAGAGCCAGATGTATCAGCTATTTTTCTTGTTATAATTTTATTAGAAATTATATCTCTAATATAAATTGTATAATACTCAGAACCTTTTAGGTCTAAAGAGTAAGCAAGGAATTTATCATTATGACTTACCTCTAAATCTCCAACTCCAAAATACTCAACATTTAGTTTTTCTTTTTCTTTATCTCCATTCCAAATCTCCTCAATTTCATTAGTATTAATTTTCTTGCGAAGCTTGATAGAGTAATTTCCTTGTGTAGTAGTTTTGGTCCAATAATCATAGGTATGATCTCTATAGGGAAGGGACTCATCATCAAGTTTAATTCTACCTTTTATTTCATCAAATAATTTTTTTTGTAAATTTTTGGTATCTTTTAAATGGAAGTCTGTATACTTGTTCTCTTGAATTAAGTACTCTTTTACCTCTGGATCCAATTTATTTTTATCTTTCAGCACCTCTAGAATATCTTTTTGATGAATCCAGCTATAATTATCTTCCCAAGTTGTGTTGTGACAAGATTTTATTTCTGGTTTTTTTCTAAGTTGTGGTACTTTCATAAAACAGAAGAAATATATGAATATAATAATTTATACAGTAGTTATATTGACTATTTTTTATTTTTTACTGAAATTTATCAGTAATATTTCATCAAAAAAGATATCAAAAGGTCTTAGATTCTTAATTATTATAGGATTAATTTTATTAGCAATTTTATTTGCTGTAGGCGGTAAATTTTTGTTAACTCTACCTCTTACTTTGGCAAGTTTAGCTTTGTTAAAATTAAAAGGTTTATCAATTTTTCAAATTATATCTCTTTTCAGATTAATTCAAACGCTTAAAAGAAGTGGAAGATTTTCATTTAATAGAACACAAAATAATAATTTTTCAAATTTGTCTATTTCAGAGTCATATAAAATTTTGAATTTGGATGAAAAAAAAAAATTAACGAAAGAAGAAATTAATAAAGCATATTTAAAGATTCAAAAAAAAATTCATCCAGATATATCACCTGAAACATCAAGACTTTCATCAATTGTTAATGAAGCTAGAGATGTGTTATTGAATGAAATTAAATAAATTTTTTTACTTTTTCTAAAACCATTTCGGCCGTAATAGAACTTGAATGAAACTTGGAGTCATGGGTAATTTCATCTATGCTCACGTTTGGTGGCAATATCCGATGTTGGTTGACACTGTAATCTGAATAAGCTCGTGGAGTATCTAACAAAATAACAAAACTAGGTTTACCCATTTGACTGGATAAGTGATGTCCAAAAGAGTCATTTCCAATGTATACATCACTAAAAAAAATATAATTTCTTACTTCTGATATATTTTTGTTACCAAGAGACTCACAACAATCTTCTCCCAGGTTTTTAATTATTTCTTGAGCATCATTATTTTCATTGGGACCGCATAATAGGTAAAAATAATACTTTTTATTTTCATTTAATCTTTTTATGAGTTTAGCATAATTTTCATAACCCCATTTAGTTGTGGGACCAGATGATCCAATCCCCAGTATGATATTTTTTTTATCTTTTTTGTTTAAATTTTTAATTTTTTTATCATTAATGAAGATTTTAGTTTCAGTGGGACAATCATTTATGTTTAAACATTTTTCAGTAAATTTTTTTGCTGCTTTAACGAGGTGTAAATTTTTTTTACCAAAAAATGGATATTTATAAATTTTTTTTATTCCTGCAATTTTTGCAGATAAAAAATATCTTAAACTAGGATAAAAGATAAAAAGTTTCTCAAGATTTAAGTTTTTAAAGAAAGAAGACAATTTTAATACATCAAATAATTTTTTGTGAAAATCATCTAAATAAATTATTTCATTAAAATTTGGATCATCAATCAAGACTTCCTTTAACTTTGGGTTTAACGTTATTAAAGTTATTGGTCCAAATTTTTTTGCTATTTCATGACAGTAACTAAGGTGTAATAAATTGGCACCTAAACCCTTGTAGCTTAAGAAAATTCCTGTTTTCATATAAATAATTTTTCTATTATACTTATTTAAAAAAATTTTATGTCAAAAATTAAAGGTATATATGCTGCTGGAATGTCAATCTTAAATGATGATTTAAGTCTAAATATTGAAAAAACGATTTTACATTCAGAGAAAATTATTAATCAAGGTTGTCATGGTGTTGCTATCTTTGGGAGCACGGGACAAGCCCAACTTATCTCAGTAGCAGAAAAAATAAGTTTATTGAATAAACTCTCATTGAGTAATTATAAAAAAAATTTTTTAATTGGTACAGGAATGAATTCATTGGGTGAAACTATTAACTTGATGAAAATTTCTTCTTCTTTAGGTTTCAAAAAATTTTTGATAATGCCACCAGCATACTACAAATATGATGATGAAGAAGTAATTAATTTTTATTCTAAAATTGTAGATGCTTTACCAGAGTGTGAAATTGTTCTTTATAATTTTGAAAAACTATGTGGCTATAAATTTAGCCCAGAATGTGTTGAAGAGCTTGTAAGAAGATTTCCCAATCAAATTATCGGTGTTAAAGATAGTACTTACAATTTATTTGAGAAACTAAAGATTGAAAATTTTTCTATCTTACCTGGTTCTGAATTAAAATTATTAAAAGGCTTAGAGCTTGGGTGTTCAGGAATAATTACTGCTACATGTAATGTTACGGCACATTTATCCAGAAAAGTATATGATGATTTTTATTCCAATAATGAACAATCTAGTAATAAAAAATTGTGTGATATTAGAAACGCTTTTGATAATTATAATTTAATTTCTGGATTACATACATTTTATTCCCAAGAAAATAAAATCTATGAAAATTTGCTACCTCCATTAAGATTATTGAATCAAAGTGAAAAGAATAATCTAATTAATATTTTAAAAAATTTAGATTTTAATATTAAATCATTAAAGGCAGCTTAACATGCAACTTGCAAGATTTTTAAATAAAGTTTTTAAGAAAGATGGCTTCATACTGACTGATGCAAATTCTAAAGACTATATAATTGGAAAGCCAAATAAAAATCCTATCAAATTAAAAATTCTAAATAAAAATCTTCACTACAAATTATTATTTCATCCAGATTTATATTTTGGTGAAGCATATACAAATGGTGAAATAATTATTGAAAATGGAACATTGACGGATTTTTTAGACTTAGCTTTAAAAAATTTTGGAAGAGGTGAATTAAATTTTTTCAGCTATC
Organism: uncultured Pelagibacteraceae bacterium; assembly: GCA_902603555.1. Lineage (GTDB taxonomy): Bacteria > Pseudomonadota > Alphaproteobacteria > Pelagibacterales > Pelagibacteraceae > Pelagibacter. Next base: position 9,923 of record CACKVD010000012.1, on the reverse strand, counting down.
TAATAAACAGACTTAGAGGGTCCTATAGATATCTAACAAATTTCAATTTTATTAAAAAATCAAAAATGAATGTATCTCACCATTATGATATTAAGGATGATTTATACGATTTATTTTTAGATCCTAAAAGACAATACTCTTGTGCATATTTTAAAAATGAGAATGATAGTTTAGAGGATGCTCAAAACAATAAGATAAATCACATAATTAAAAAACTAAACATTAAACCTAATCAAAAGGTTTTGGACATAGGTTGTGGTTGGGGCTCGCTTGCTATTGATATTGCAAAAAGTGCACAATGTGAGGTTACGGGCATAACTTTATCTGAGAACCAATTAAATTACTGTGTTCAAAAAACTAAAGAAATGAATTTAGAAAATCAGGTTAAATTTAGATTAATGGATTATAGAGAACTTAATGAAAAATTTGATAGGATAGTTAGCGTGGGCATGTTCGAGCATGTTGGAAGAAAATTTTATAAAAAATTTTTTAATCAAATTGAGAAGCTGTTAAAGGATGATGGTATTTCATTAATTCATACAATAGGTTCAGTAAACCCACCTAGAGACCCACATCCATGGATAACAAAATATATTTTTCCAGGAGGTTACACGCCAAGTTTAAGTGAAGTAACAACTCCAATTGAGAAAGCTGGCTTAATTGTTACTGATATTGAAGTATTGAGACTTCATTATTCTCACACACTTAGAAAATGGAAAGAAAATTGTATTAAAAATAAAGAAAAAATTGTCAAAATGTTTGATGAGAGATTTTTTAGAATGTGGGAATTTTATCTTGCTGGTTGTGAAATGGCATTTAAATGGGGTGATCAAGTTGTATATCAATTTCAATTAACAAAAAATTATACATCTACTCCAGTGACTCGAGACTATATTTATCAATAAATTATTGATAAGATTGAATTTCTTAGAAAATGAAAAAAAAAACAAAAAAAAATAAAAAAGTTAAAAAAAAATCATCAAGATCAAAAAAGTTTAAAAAATCAAAAAAATTTTTAAAAAAAAGAAAAAAAATTTTTAGAGGTAGATCTCAAAAATCGAAAAGGAAAAAACCAGCAAATAAAGGAAAAAAGAGTACTTTTTCAAAGTTAAAAAAGGTTGAAAAAGATAGTTTAATTTTAAAATTAGTTAAATTGCAGCTTTCATTAAAACCTCAATTTAATTTCAATATTAATTTAAATTTGGAAAAATATATACAAGGTTTTTTTGACAAAATATCTGAAACAATTTCCAATTATAAAATTTTAAAAGATGACGAAAAAAGAAGATTAAAATTAGAGAAGATTGAAAGAGAAAGAGAAGAAAAAATTGCAGTTGAAAAACAAAGAATAGAAACAGAGACTTTGAGAATTAAGTTAAAAGAGAAAGCCTTAAAAGATGAAGCTAGGTTAGAAAAACAAAGAACAAAAGATATAAAATTATTTTTAAGGAAAGAACAGGCTCTCTTAAGAATTGAGCAAGCAGAAAAACAAAGACAATTTTTACAACAATTAAAATTAGATAAACAAATTGAAAAATTTAGAATTCGTGAAGTAAAAGAATTAGAAAGACTCGAAAAAATTTCGTTAAGAGAAAAAAGGGAAGATTATGCTGGATTACAAGAGCGAATTGATAAGCTTAAGGAAAAATACCGAATTCTAAGAGATCAAAAAATTAAAGAAAGGGTAGAGGCATTAGGTGTCAAACTCCAAGGTGATGAAGATAGAGAAACTTTATTGTCTAAGGAGAAAGAATATACTTTAGCAAGACAAAAAATTGAATTTGCATTAGAAAGTTTTTATAGAAGTGCAAGTAGTTTAGTGTTTCAGCTCAATAAAAGACATGTCACAAGAAATATGTCTATTTTTCGATGCATAGATAGGAGATTTGAAACGGGCGAAATTTTTATTAAATGGGATGAGTCTGAGGATGAGGAATGGTTGTTATTAATTTACATTAAAAATAATTCACCGGATGAGGGCATTGTTATTGAGGATAAAACAAATCCTGAAAAAAATCTTTCACATGAATTTACAAATATAGATATATTTAAAGCTTCTGACACAATGGTTGACTCATTAACCCAACTTATTGCAAGAAAAAGAGATAAAAATATTAATTAAAATAATTATCTAATTAGGTATTATCTTAAATGATTTTGGGAACAATTTTTTTAATAATTCTGTATTTGATTTTAAGATATACTTTAGCTTGGATTTCTTATTATAATAATTTAGATTCCAGACTTGGAGACAGTACTTGGAGATTTACTTATGATTATCCTGTCATTGGAGAACGAGATATTTCAGATTTAGATGATAAAGAATTTGTTAGACTTAGAAGAAAAAAAAATAAAATTATCTTAGTAATGTATGCAATAACTTTAATTATGTTCATTGCCTCTATGGGTGTGTTAAGTAAATTTTTATTATTTTTTTTTAGTTAATTTTTAAGTTGTTTTCTATTTTTAATATAAAGAAAAAAAGCAACAATTTCATAAACAGCAGAAAATAAACTAAATATTATAGGTAGTCTTAAAAAATTATATAAAAATCTATATTTAGGTATTTTTTTCCAAACTAACAGAAAAGCTTCTGCTCCTTGTAAAACTTTTTCTCCATCTTTAACATGAAGTCTTCTCAGCAGCTCTTTATCAGTTCTAGAAATTTCTTTTTCTGCTAAAGAATTATCCGTAATATCAATCCAATCAATTTCTTGAATTTTTTCTTTTTTATATAAGTCAATCTCAGCTTTACATATTTTACACGAATTATTAAAATAAACTTTCATTAAACTAATTAATTACAAAAAAATTTAGTTATGTATATGCGTAAAATACACATGTTGAAAATTCTATTAAACAAACTATGTATTATTGTATATGAGTAATTTCTTTGAAAAATCAGACTTGTCCAGAAGTGACGCAGAAAGTATAATTTCAGAAACATTACAGAAATGTGATGATGGTGAACTATATTTAGAAAATTCCAAATCAGAGTCAATTTTATTAGATGATAATAAGATTAAAAACTCAAGTTATAGTTCAGACTTAGGCTTTGGATTTAGAGCAGTGTCAGGAGAAGTAGTTGCATATTCTCACTCAAATGAAATATCTAAAAATTCATTAAAACAATCTGCAAACAACTTAAAATCTACTCTTAAATCTGCTAAAGGCGCTTATAATCATTCAATTCCCAAATCCAATAAAAAATATTATCAAAGTATTAATCCAATTGAGCAAAAAACACTCAACGAAAAAGTTGAAATATTAAATCAAGTTAATAATTATCTTAGATCTAAAAATGATAAGATTAAGCAAGTAACTGCTAATTTTAGTGGAGAACAAAAATCTATTGAAATAATCAGGTCAGGTGGAGAGTCTCTCACGGATGTTCGACCTTTAGTTAGGTTCAATGTATCTGTAATGCTTGAAAAAAATGGAAGAAAAGAAACTGGTGTTTATGGAATAGGTGGGAGGCAATCATATGAAAATTATTTAAAAGAAGATAACTGGAAAAATGTTTGTGATGAAGCTCTTAGAATAGCTTCCGTAAATTTAGAAAGTAAACCAGCGCCAGCAGGAGAAATGAAAGTAGTTTTAGGTCCAGGATGGCCTGCAATTTTAATTCATGAGGCAGTGGGGCATGGTTTAGAGGGTGATTTTAATAGAAAAAAAACTTCTGCCTTTCATAATTTAATGGGACAAAAAGTTGCAAGCGAAGGAGTTACCATAGTTGACGATGGTACTTTAGATAATAGGAGGGGAAGTCTTACAATTGACGATGAGGGAACTCCCACTGAAAAAACAGTATTAATTGAAAATGGAATTTTAAAAAACTTCATGCAAGATAGATTAAATGCACGTTTAATGAAAACAAGATCAACTGGAAGCGGTAGAAGAGAAAATTTTAGACATATAGTTTTGCCAAGGATGAGAAATACGATGATGTTGAGTGGTAAACAAACCCAGGATGAAATGATAAAATCTGTAGATAAAGGTATTTTTGCTGTCAGCTTTGGTGGTGGACAAGTTGATATTACATCTGGAAAATTTGTTTTCAATTGTACAGAGGCCTATGAAATAATAAATGGTAAAATTGGGTCTCCTATAAAAGGCGCAACACTAATAGGCGATGGTCCTTCGATTTTAAAAGAAGTTTCAATGGTAGGGAATGATATGATGTTAGATCCTGGTATTGGAACTTGTGGTAAAGCTGGACAAGGGGTTCCTGTTGGAGTCGCTCAACCTTCAATATTAATTAATAAGATGACAGTTGGTGGCACAAAACTATAAATGGTTAAAGATCAAGAATTTTTAGAAAAAAAGGCCTCATATTGTTTAGACCTTGCAAAAAAATTAGGGGCCACAGATGTAAGCGTAAATGTGGGCAGCTCAATTTCAGAAACTGTAAATTTTAGAAATAAAAAGCTAGATGAGTCTAATAGATCAGATAACCTAGGCATAGACATTACTACTTATATAGGAAAAAAAAAATCTTCAATATCTTCATCAAATTTATTGCAAGACAACCTTAACATATTGATTGAAAAATGTATTGAAACCACAAAAAATACTCCTGAAGATGAATTTAATGCACTTCCTGATAGAGATTTGCTTGCTAAAGAAATTAAAGAGTTAAATTTATATGATGATAACCATATTGAGAATGATGATAAAATAAAATATTTATCAAGATTAGAAGCTTCTGCCTCAATTGATAAAAAAATTGTAAATACTGAGTCTAGTTTTACTGAAGACAAATCAAATTTTATTTTAGCTAATAGTGATGGTTTTTGTAAAGGCTTTAAAACTTCATCATTTGTAGCATCTAGTGTTGCTGTTGCTAAAGATGATAAAAGTATGGAAAGAGATTATGAATATACTCTCAAATGTCATCTGAATGATATCAAAAGCCCGGAAGAACTAGGAAAAGCAGCTGCTGAACATACTATAAGAAAATTAAGTCCAAAAAAAATTGGTAGTGAAAAGATTGCTATAATTTTTGATAAAAGAATTGCAAAGGGAATATTAGGTACTTTTGCTAGTGCAATATCATCTTCTGCAATTTCAAGAGGAACTTCATTTTTAAAAGATATGATTGATCAAAAGATATTTTCAGGATCAATAAATATTTTTGATAAACCTGATATAGTAAAAGGTTTAGGATCACAGAGCTTTGACTCTGAGGGAGTTAAAACAGAGACCTTAAAACTAGTAGAGCAGGGTACTTTAAAACATTATTTAATAGATACCTACAATGGAAAAAAATTAAATCTTAAATCTAATGGAAGGTGTGGAGGAACAAGTAATCTTTATTTCGATAATGGTAAGATTTCTTATAAAGATCTTTTAAATTCAAATTCAAAATGTCTTTATGTCACGGAAACTATTGGCCATGGGAGCAATATTATAACGGGGGATTATTCTGTGGGAGCAACTGGTTTTTTAGTTGAAAATGGAGAATTTAAATACCCTATTAATGAAATTACAATCGCTGGAAATTTTAAAGATATGTTTAAAAACATAACTTTGGCAGATGATTTAGAATTTGAGTATTCAACAAATTCACCAACTATGATGATTGAAGGAATGGTTGTTGCGGGTAAATAATTAAATTTATTTCAAGCTTTTAAGACGATATTCCCAATCTCCCATTCTAGAGTATGATACCCTAATAATCATAGAACTTTTTTTGTCCAACCATATATCAAAATCAAGACGCTTATCTTTTGGTATCGACATATCCTTTGAGTTTAATTTAAAATGATCAACTTCAAAAGTTTTTCCATACTGTTCAATTTTTTCGTTTCCCACAAAAGTCACAACTTGTTCTTTTATACTTCCTGAAACTGGGCTAATTTGACTTTCTGTCTGCAAAATTTTATGGCTCCACCAATTTCCAATAATATTATTTATAGATGCCTCTCCAGAATAAGAGGAACCTTTAATATCAAATTTGTTCTTATTTTTATTAAAAACTAAATTAACAAATTTTTCTTTGTCATTTTGTAAAGTTTTAGAATTATAAGAAATTAATTGGTCCTTAAGATATTTTTCTTCACCATATCCCTCAACTTGAAAAATAGTAGCTCCCAAAAGTTTTACAGAAAACTTTATTTGATTTGTAATTATTGTTTCATCACCTTTTCTTGAAAAGAAATAATAGTTGTATCCAATTAATTCTCCATTTCTAAAAATATCCATTTCAATTTTATTGTATTTTTTATAATGATCTATGTGAGCCAAAACATTCGTAGTGAGTAATATAGTAATAATGACTAAAAATTTTTTCATTTAAGGATTACAATAATAGACTTTTTCTATAATAGAAGTAGTTTATCAAAAAATGTTTTTAAAAATTAAGAATATACCGAAAGTAAATTGGAGCTCAGAAAAGACTTATAATTTCAAGCCTAAGTTTTCTACATTCTTTTTTTTATGTTTTGGATTGACATTATTTGGTTTAGGTGAAGGCTTATTGATTGTTTCTTTTACAGGCGCTTCTCCATGGAGTGTTTTAGCCCAAGGTATTTCACTTAATGTTAATTTAAGTATTGGAACAATTACACTGCTAATTAGTATTGCAGTTTTAATTTTGTGGATTCCTCTTGGTCAAAAACCTGGTATGGGAACTATATTCAATGCTCTAATAATTGCGTTAATGATTGATCTTTGTATTAAATTTGTCCCAACCCCATCTAATTACATTAATCAATTAATTTTGGCTGTAGTTTCAGTTATTACAGTTGGAATTGGTGGCGGTATTTATTTAGTTTCAAACTTAGGAGCAGGACCTAGAGATGGCTTAATGATAGGATTACAAAAAGTATCAAATTTACCTATAGCAGCTGTCAGGGCAACATTAGAAATTACTGTAGTCAGTGTTGGTTGGTACCTCGGAGGAACTGTTGGGATTGGAACTTTATTATTTGCTTTTGGTATAGGTCCTTGTGTTGCTTTAGGATTATATTTAGTTGATAAGATATTTGATTAAGCTGCAGCGCCTGATTTTTCACTTCTTTTTCTTTCATGTGGATCAAGAATCGCCTTTCTTAATCTACAAGATTCAGGAGTAATTTCCAAAGCTTCATCAGTATTTAACATACTAAGTTGTTCTGCTATTGACATTTTTCTTACTGGAGTAAGTACAACATTTTCATCTGTACCCTGTGTTCTCATATTTGTAAGTTTTTTTCCTTTCATAACATTTATAATCATATCACCTGGCTTTGGTGACAATCCAACAATCATTCCTGGATAAACAGGATCATTGTGTGTCACAAACATCTCACCTCTTGCTTGTAAATTAAATATAGCAAAAGCTACAGCCTTTCCTTGCTCCATAGAAATCAAGGCACCATTTCTTCTACCTTCCATTTCGCCTTCAAATTTACCATAGTCATGGAAGATTCTATTAATAACACCATTTCCTTTTGTAAGGGTTAGAAATCTACTTGTATAACCCATTAAACCTCTTGTAGGAGCATGAAATATTAATCTTTTTTTATTTTTACCTGTATCTTTTAATTCTATTAGTTTACCTTTCCTTCTATTCATAGAGTCAATTATTTTTGATGAATACTCTTCGTCAAGATCCATAGTTATTTCCTCAATTGGCTCAAGTTTGTTTCCACTTTTATCTTTTTTATATAAAACTTTTGGAGGACTAACTGTCATTTCAAATCCTTCTCTTCTCATTTGAGTAAGTAAAATTTCAAGCATTAGCTCACCTCTACCACTGACTACAAAAGAGTCATTTCCATCATTTTCCGAAAATGTGATACCAACATTATTTTGGGCTTCCTGAATTAATCTATCCCTAATTTGTGTACTGGTAAGTTTTTTACCCTCAGTACCTGCTAGAGGAGAAGTGTTAACAGTTATAGTAATTGACATAGTGGGCGGATCTATGGGAGTGGCTTTTATTGGCTCATTGACCTCTAAATCACATATAGTATCTGCCACATTTGCTTTTTCTAATCCTGCAACAACAACTATATCTCCAGCTTCGCCTAACTCGATTGGAACTTTTTTTGTACCTTCATATCTAAATATTTTTGTAAGTCTTCCTTCATCGACTTTTTCACCTTTTAAATTAATTGCCTTAATAGCTTGATTAGCTTTAGCAGTGCCTTGAGTAATTCTTCCAACGAGACTTCTTCCTAAAAAGTTATCTGCATATAGTAATGTTGATAACATTGCAAAAGGCTTTGATTTATCTAGATCTGCAGGTTTTACATGCTCAATAATTTGATCTAATAATGGATTTAAATTTTCTCTTGAACCATCAACCTCTTTATCTGCCCAGCCCGATCTTCCACTTGCATATAAAACTGGAAAATCTAGCTGTTCTTCATTAGCATCCAAGCTTACAAATAAGTCAAAAGTTTCATCTAAAACTTCATTAGCCCTTTGGTCTGCTTTATCTAATTTATTTATAACAACAATTGGTTTCAAACCTTGTTTGAGTGCTTTTGACAGTACAAATTTTGTTTGTGGCATAACACCTTCTGCGGAGTCGATTAATAATAAGGCACCGTCAGCCATACTAAGTACTCTTTCTACTTCAGCTGCAAAATCTCTGTGGCCTGGAGTATCGATTATGTTAATTCTTGAATTTTTCCAATTTATTGAAGCTGGTTTAGCCAAGATTGTAATTCCTCTTTCTTTTTCAAGTTCGCCTGAATCCATTAATCTTTCATCAACAACTTCATTATCTCTAAATGAACCACTTTGTTTCATCAGGTTATCAATTAAAGTTGTTTTACCATGATCGACGTGGGCAATTATCGTTATGTTTCTAATATCTTTGCTCATAAATTGTGGCTCTTATACATTAATTTTTTTTTTTGGAAACTTTAAAAAAGGCTCAAAATATTAAGAATTAAGTAAAAATTATGAATTTAATTTGCTTTTTTAGACTTTTCTCTTTTCAACTTTCTTTTTTCTTTTAGTGATAATTTTGGTTTTTTATTAACGCTCGAATCTTTAAATGATTTTCCACTATATCTTTTTGACATTTTAGAAATAAATATATCAGAAAATAATTTAATAATAAGTGTTAATTTATTGTATGCTAATATGATTTATTTAATGAGTAAAGAAAATTTCGAAAAAGCAAAATTAAAATTTCAAGAGGGCATTAAATTATTTAATGAAAAAAATTATAATTCTGCAGAGGAAAATTTTTTAAACTCATTAGTATTAGCACCGAATAGACTTTCTGTAATTGGCAACTTAATTAAAATTTACACTCTTACTAAGCAAGAAAAAAAATTAGATAATATTTTACAAAAATACCATAATTTTGAAAATGAAAAAGAAATTTTATTTGGAAAAGCATATAAATATTTTTTTGATCAAAATTTTACCCAGTCTATTAAAATTTGTGAAAAGCTAATTGATAAAAAAGATATTAGATACGCTATTCAAGATTTATTAGCTTCTAATTACAAAAAAGAAAATAATTTTTTAAAAGCTTTTAAAATATATAAGAATAAACTTTTAGAACAAAAGAACGATTATAAAATTTATTATAATATTGGCTGTCTTTTATTTGAGTTAGGTAAAATTCATCAAGCAAACTACCATTTTAAAAAAAGTAAAAACTTAAATCCAAATTTTGCAGATATATCATGGAGACAATCACTTTGTGCCCTAACTTTAAAAGATTTTAAAAATGGTTTTTCACTTTATGAAGATAGATGGAAAAGAGAAAATCATCCAAATAAAAAATTTGATAATATTAAATCTCCAAATAATATTTCTGATATTAAGGATAAAAAAATTTTAATTTGGGATGAACAAGGTCTTGGGGATACAATTAATTTTTCAAGATTTGTTATAGATACTCTAAAACATACTAAAAAAATAACCTTTGTAGTTGATAAAAAACTTAAAGATATTTTATCTAATCTAGATAA
>CACKVD010000011.1 GCA_902603555.1 uncultured Pelagibacteraceae bacterium | reverse complement strand
ATTTTTTTCTTCTAATTTTTGTAATTTAATGGCTTTAATTTTTTCTAATTCTTTATTTTTTTTATAATTCGATAAGGCACTGCTAATAGATTTTGTTGTGATTGTTGCTATTTTTGCAAGCCCACTTTTACCTTTTGTATTTTGTTTTTTTCTTTTTTTTTGAGCCATTTTTTTATATTTTTATTTGACTAAATAAAAAATCTTTTTTCAATAAATATTTTAAAAAAATCATTTTAATCTGACTAAATTGAGTACAACCTGAAAGTGATAAAAAATTAATTTATAGAAGAATCTTTTTCGATGTCTATAGATTTTTCAGGTTCAGCAATGGGCTCGGTAGTTGGATTTAACTCAATTCCAGCAGGAGTTATCGTTTGCGGCATAGCAACAAATTGAGAGTCTGGATTATCTACACTTTGTCTTACTCTCATCCTGTAAATTCCAAAAATACCAATTACCGAATGAAAGAAAAATAAAAAAATAAAAAAACCATTAGAACCAACAATGTCCATAAATATAGAACACAAAAATGGACCACTCATAGCCCCTAATCCAAAAACAAATTGAAGACCCGCACCTGCTGCAACAAATTTTTCTTTAGGAATATAATCATTTGTATGTGCTAAAATTAAAGAAAACATTGGTAAGCTACAGAAAGAAAAAAGAATTAAAAATATATAGAACCAAGTTTTACTTGTTGCAAGACCTTCTGGTAAATACATTTGTCTAGAGACTAAAATTGCTAATATAGCAAATATTGCTGCACCAAAAGTAGAAAAAACTATTACTTTCCTTCTATCGTATATATCTGAAATTTTTCCAACTGGAAATTGAGAAACTGCACCAGAAATTGCTAATAGAAAAGTAACAATTGATATTTCTAGTATCGTGAAATTCATTGATGTTGCGTAAACTGCCAATAAAGTAAATAAAGCTGCTTGAATTGTTCCATAAAAAAAAGAGCTTACCATGCCAAAAGGAGAGGCATCGTAAAGATCTTTGAGTGTCATTGCTTTAATTCTTTTAAACGTTGGTGGTTTTTTCTTTGTTAATAAAATCGGAATTAGAGCTGCAGAAGTAATTACTGAAATTAAAATAAATGGTTGAAAATTTAGAGGGCTACTAAAGTTAAGTAGAAACATTCCTATACCCATTGCGCCATAAAGTATAACCATATATATGGACAAAACACTTCCTCGGTTTTTATTACTTGATCTATCATTAAGCCAACTCTCAGCAACAGTGTAAATACAAACCATGCTTATTCCAGTTAGAACTCTTAATAAAAACCAAATAAATGGGTTTATTAAAATAGAGTGCACTAAAATTACTAATGATGCTAAGGAAGCAAATGCAGCAAAAACTCTAATGTGACCAACTCTAGAAATTATATTTGGAATAGTAGCTGCACCTATAAAATATCCAACAAAATATCCTGACATCATAAATCCAGTTGCTGTTAAACTAAATTCTTCCTGGACGGCTCTTACCCCTAAAAGTGAGCCTTGAAAGCCATAGGCCATCATAATGAACCCCATGCCTAAAAATAGTGCCCAAGAATTTTTTAGAACTTTATTCATAAAATTAAACGTAACTATTCGCGATGTATTATTAAATCAAGTCTTAATTGTGACAAGCTTATGAATTTTTAAGCTTTAAAAATGAGTGAATGGCGATCGTAGCAATTATAACTATTCCACCTTGGAGAGTCTCAATACTTGGTTGTTCCTTAATTATAAGCCAAACCCAGATTGGTCCTATTATAGTCTCTAATAAGAAAAATAAATTAACTTCTGCAGCAGGTATAAATCTTGGTGCAATAGTCACTAATACAAATGGTATTGCTACACATAATATACACATAAGAGGAACTATGATTAAATCTTGATCAACAAGAATGAAGCTTTCAATAAAAAACAAAGCAAAAATAGCCACAAATAATTTACCCACTACAGCCGCAGGCACTAAATTTTTTGTTTTACCAGATCTAATTGTAACAGCACCAACAGCCAAACCTATTGCCGTAATAAATCCTAATACATCTCCATAAAAATTACCCAACCTCAAAGAGTCAGAAAAAATATAAATTATAGCTAAAAATGTAATTATGATTGAGATCCAGGTTTTTTTATCAGGAGGTTCTTTTAAAAAAATTGCACCAAGAATAGCTGAAAGCATTGGTGCAGTTGCAATCATCACCAGAGTATTTGCAACATTTGTATTTTGAATTGAAACTACAAAAGTAACATTTGTTATACTAAAAGTACTTACATAAATAAGTCCATGATAACCACTTGTAAAAAGCATTTTGAAGAAATCTAATTTATAAATAAATAACATTACAAAAAAGACAGACAAAAATGGAATGAGTCCTCTATAAAAAACTAAACCCCAAGTATCAACATTAGAAAGTCTAATAAACAAAGAATCTGGCGTAATAAACATCACAGCTATAAAAGCAAGTAAAGAACCTTTTTTTTGGTCACTTAAATTTTTCATTTTTTTTTATTGTTTTTAGAACGAAGAATAAGGTTTTCTTGAAAAAATTTTTTTTACCATTGGTTTAAAAAATTCTAACGGAAATGATTTATAATTTGGATCAAATGAATTTTGATCATATTTTTCACAAAAATTTACTGTGTCATTGTAATATTTATGATTTTTATATTTATCTCTTTTATTTTTATCTCCACCCAAATGATGAGCATAATAAAACATTTGAAATTCACCATGTTTTTCAATTATCCAATGAGTTTTCTCTGAAACGTAAGGCTTAAGAATAGCAGCTGCATATTCTGAATGATTCATAGGAGCTAATTCATCGCCAATATCATGGAGTAAAGCCGCCACAACCATCTCTTCACTTTCACCATTATTATATGCTCTGGTTGCACTTTGAAGAGAATGTTCTAATCTTGAAATTTTATAACCTTCAAGAGTTTCAGTAAGTCCAGACATAAATTTTAATAATCTATCAGCAGTTTTGCTCACAAAATTTTTTTCACGTTTATCTAAAAAAAGGTAATCTTCTTTTGTTCCTTTTTTCATTTCTGTAAAACTTACTTTTTTCATAACTTAGTTATTTGATGCAGTATTTAACAAAGATAGTTGAGTAACTTTGTTATCCCCGAGCTCATCAATAGGCTTGACTGGATAGTCTCCAGTAAAATAATGATCTGTAAGTTGAGGATAGTTTTTATTTCTTTTGTCAAAACCTATTGCTTTATACATTCCGTCTATAGATAAAAATTTTAAAGATTTTGCACCAATATATTCACATATTTCCTTGTTTGTTTTATTAGCCGCAAGTAATTCTTTCTTTGTTGGTGTATCCACACCATAAAAATCTGGATATTTGATCTCAGGACAAGCAATTTTTACATGCACTTCTTTAGCTCCTGCATCGTATAGCATTTTGACTATTTTATGAGAGGTAGTCCCTCTAACTAATGAGTCGTCAATTAAAATTATTTTTTTTCCTTTAATAGTAGATTTATTAGCATTCAATTTTAATTTAACTCCTAAACTTCTTATTTTTTGACTAGGTTCTATAAAAGTTCTTCCAACATAATGATTACGAATAAGACCTAGTTCGAAATTTTTTCCAAGATATTGAGCAAAACCAAGAGCTGCTGCATTTCCAGAGTCTGGCACAGGAACAATTATGTCAGCATCCACATCGTTTTCTTTTGCAAGTTCTGCTCCTAAGTTTTTTCGATGTTCATAAGCAGTTTTGTTATCTATGATGCTGTCAGGTCTAGCAAAATATATATATTCAAAAACACAAGGTCTAATTTTTTTTGGTGGGAAGGGTTTAATACTTTTTAATTCATCATTTTCAATTAGAATAATTTCTCCATTTTCAACCTCTCTGATAAATTTAGCACCAATTATATCTAAAGCACATGTCTCAGAGGCCAAAACGTAACTATCTTTTAATTTTCCAATGATCAAAGGTCTTATACCAAATGGATCTCGTACACCTATTAAAGAAGTTTGAGTAAGCATTACTAGGGCATAACCACCTTGTATTTGAAATATTGCATCAACAACTTTGTCAATCGTTTTTACTCTTTTAGATTTTGCAATTAACTGAACAATAGTCTCTGTATCAGAGGTGGTATAAAAAATTGCTCCATCTTCAACTAATTTATTTCTTAAAGAAATTGAATTTGTTAAGTTTCCATTGTGAGCCACACCAATACCTCCTGCATTTGTATCAGCAAAAAAAGGCTGTATATTTCTCAAGGTATTTTCACCAGTTGTACTGTATCGATTGTGTCCAATAGCATAATCACCCTGAAGGTTTTTAAGCACTTTTTCTTTATTAAAATTATCTCCTACCAAACCAAATCTTTTTTCAGAAAAATATTGTTGTCCATTAAATGTAACGATACCACAACCCTCTTGACCTCTATGTTGAAGAGCATGAAGACCTAATGCAGTTAAAGCTGAAGCATCTTTAGCATTACTTATACCAAATACACCACACTCCTCTTTAATCTTAGGATTAAAGTTCTTTAATTTTTTCTTTAGAATCTTGATATGTTTTTTCATTTGGAAACTCTTTCAATAAATAATTACTACCTTTTTTTAAATATGGAAAGATGTATGATTTGTCTAAATTTATTGGCCATTTGTCATAATTATACACTATATGTACTCCTGAAAAGACACATATAGATATTATATAAGCTCTAATAAAACCAAAAAAGAATCCAAATACAGTATCTAAATTACCTATTCCAGTATATCGGATTGCTTTACTCAATCCTTTATTTATCATTAGAACCAAAAATATTACCACAACAAATATTGATATACCTAAACCAATATCAAGCACGTATTCATTATCAACGACATCTTTTAAATAAGGTTTTATATTTGGAAATATTAATAAAGTTATAACATATGCCAATAACCATTTGGACATTGACAGAATACTCAAAACAAAACCTTTTTTATAGCATTTAATTAATGATAAAATAGTGATGATCAAATACACAATATCAATTATTGAGAATATTTTATAAAGATCTGTAATTAAATCTGGCATTTAATTATTTTCCAAATGGTTTAATCAATAAGATTAAAGAGGGTAGTAAAGTTAAAACTGAGACCATCGCTAATAACATTGCTAGACCAGTGAAAATTCCAAAATAAATTGTGGGAATGAATTTAGATAATATCAAAATTGAAAAACCAAAAACAATGGTAATTGATGTATTCAAAATTGCTTTCCCTACAGTCAAATGACATAAATTAAGAGTTTTATCGTAATCTCTTAAATCATTAAACTCCTCTTTAAATCTATAAATGTAGTGAATACTGTTATCTACAGCAATACCAATAGTAATAGCTGCAATAGTAATTGTCATCATATCTAGAGGGATGTTAAGCAAACCTATAATCCCTAAAATAAAAAATGCAGCAATAAAATTTGGAACCACACCAATAAGGGATAATTTAATATTTTTGAAAAGAATCAAGAACATTGCAAATATTCCAATCATTACTAGTCCCAATGTTAAAATTTGTGATTTAAAAAGGCTTTGTAGTAAATTATTAAATAAAATCAAAACACCAGCTAGTTTAAATTCATTTTCTTTTAATCCAATTTTATTTTTAAGATCATAATTTATTTTTTTTATTAAGTCATTTCTTCTTAAATTTTCTTGAGAGTCTATTATTCTAAGATTAATTCGAGCTTCATTATCTTCAATTGAAATATACGGATCAATTATTTCCATTTTAATACTTTCGGGTATTTTAGAATACAATACACCCATCTCTAAAGTTCCAAGGGGTTTGTTATTATTTAGAAGTGTTGCTACATCAATTATTGATGAAAAAGATAAAACTTTTCCAACTTGTGGAAGACTATCAAGATAATTATGTACTAAAGAAATTTTGTTAACCTTATCTTTTGTAAACCAATATTTTTCGTCATTTTCTTCACTCCCATCACCCCAATCTTCAAATTCATCATCTTCTGAGGTCGATTTTTCTTCCTTAGGAAATTTTAAAATTACCTCAAGAGGAGTTGTGCCACCCAGCTTTTCATCTATAAGTTTCATACCTTTATAAATTTCAGTTTTTTTACTAAAATAATTTATGAAACTATTTTCTACTTCCAGACGACTTATTCCAATAATACTTAGAATAATAATTATACCAGATAATGTAAAAATAATTTTTTGATTATTTCTAGATATTTTTGCAAAAAAATTTGTAATTTTTGAATCTTTATATTTTTTTAAAGAAATATTTTCTTTAGGTACAAAGTTTATTAATGTAGGTAAGAGAGTAAAAGTAATTATAAATGATGTTATTAAACCTAAAGTCATCATCCATCCAAAATCAATAATAGGTTTTATCTCACTAAAAATTAAAGATAAAAAAGCTATAACTGTTGTTAAAACAGTATATAAAATTGGCCAAAACATTTTTTTTGTAGTCACGGTAATTAATTCTAAAACGTTTTTATCTGGATGAATTTCTTTTAGCTGGAGAAACCTAGTACTCATATGAATATTCATTGCCATTGTCAAAATCAACATAAGCGCAATGAAATTTGATGAAATAACTGTTACTTTCCATCCCAATAAACCAAGAACACCAGTCATAATAATAACTGAAAAAAAACAACTACTTATGGGTACAATAATCCAAATTATTTTTCTAAATACAAACCATAAAGTTGCTATAATGAATAAAAAAACTCCTATACCAAAAACAATAATATCACTTTTAATAAATGACATCATGTCATTTGCTATCATAGGTATTCCACCTAAATGTATTTTTCCTATGTCCTCATAGCTTTTAATTACATCTCTTATTTCATTAATATTTTTTTGATTCTGTTTTTTTATTTGATCTCTAATTTTTTCAATTTCATCCCTTGATTTATTTGCTTGATCTTTTAGTTTGTCATTTTTTTTAATATTAACAATAATACCGCTAGTTTTACCATCTTCACTTATTACAAAATTTCTAAATACTGGACTACTAAGAATCTCATTGAAACCCCTATTTCTATCGATTTCCTCATCTTTTAGTGTTTTAAAGTTTTTAAGTCTTTCCTGTAAAGGTTCGTCAGAACTAGTTAGTAAAGGAATGTCAAGGAGAGTTATTACACTATGTACCCAATCTAAACTTTGTATCTTATATTTTAAGCTTAAAAGATTATTAATTGAGGTATCTGATACCATTTCTTCGTTTGGTGTATATGTTAAAATTAAAAACTCCTTAGAACCATATCTTTTGGCAATCTCTTGAAGGTATTTTAGATCAGGATCATCTTCTATCAACAAGGTTTCAGATGAGGCATCAAGCCTAAAATCTTTTGAGTAATAACCAAAACTCAATAAAGTGATAAGCAAAACTATAAAAATAGATTTAGGATTTTTAAGCACTATATTTTGATAAAATTGGGCGAACATTAGACCCTTTTATATTGGAATTTAGCTATTTTGAGTATCTTTAAATTTAGTAAACATTGCCTCAAATTCAAGCATTACGTTCCCTGTAGGACCATGTCTTTGTTTACCAATAATTAATTCTGCCAAATTAGAAACTTCATTCATTTTTGCTTGCCATTCAGCATGCTCAACAGTTGCAGGTCGTGGTTCTTTATTTTCTAAGTAGTAAGACTCTCTGTAAACAAACATAACTACATCAGCATCTTGTTCAATTGATCCTGATTCTCTTAAATCTGATAATTGAGGTTTTTTATTATCTCTTTGTTCAACTTGTCTTGAAAGTTGTGAAAGAGCAACAACAGGAACTGAAAGTTCTTTTGCTATTGCTTTAAGCCCTTGTGTTATTTCGGAAACCTCTTGGACTCTACCATCTTTGTAGTTTAATGTTCCTCTCATAAGCTGGATATAATCAACCACAATCATTTCAAGACCATATATTCTTTTTATTCGTCTTGCTCTATTGCTCATAGCAGCAATAGATATTGCTGGAGTTTCATCAATAAATAAAGGTAACTCAGATATATTTTTTGAAGTTTCAATAAATTTATCAAATTGTTCATCTGAAATTCTCCCACGTCTTATATCATTAGATTTAATTCTTGATTGTTCTGATAAAATTCTTGTGGATAATTGTTCAGACGACATCTCTAATGAAAAAAAGGCAACACATGATTTTTTTCCACTTTCTTGTATTTTTTGTGCTGCATTAAATGAAATATTTGTAGCTAATGCAGTTTTACCCATTCCAGGTCTTCCAGCAATTATTATGAGGTCAGACTTATGAAGTCCACCTAACCTGTCATCTAAGTCTCTTAATCCTGTTGGCACTCCAACTATACCTTCTTCATTTTTATATGCTGCAGAAGCCATTTCAATTGTTTGTCTCATAGCTTCATCGAATTTTACTAAAGATGAATTGAACGAACCTTTCTCAGCTAGGTCAAATAATAATCTTTCAGAGTTTTCTATGATATTTTGACCACTAGTATTTAAATCATTTAATTTTGCTGTATCAATTGTTTGTTCCGAAATTTTTATTAATTCTCTTCTTACAAACATGTCGTATATAATTTTTGAATATTCAGTGGCTTGTCTTGTAGATGTAGAAAATTTTGTAATTTTTACTAAATACTCAGGAACATTTAATTCATCTTTTTCGTCTTCAAAATAATTTTTAAGTGTGATTGGATTTGCTAACATCCCTTTATAAATAAGACTCTCAATTGCTGCAAAAATTTTTTGGTGCATTGGGTCATAGAAGTTAATGCTTGAAACAATAATACTAATTTCATCAAAAATTTCATTTGTGACAAGTATCGAACCTATTACTGCTTGCTCAGCTTCTATGTTATTTGGTAATTCTTTAAATTTATCTTTTACAATACTAAGATTATTTTCCATAGGATTAGTGTACAGGAGAAAAGTTTAATTAAAATTTGAAAAAAAAGCTGGGGAAAAAATTGTATAATTATTGAATACTTTCAGCAGACTCTACTTTTATTGTTATTTCAGCATCAACTTCAGAGTGCAATGAAATCTTAACTTTAAATTTACCTAAACTTTTAATTTCAGTTATGGGTTGTATCATTGATGGTTTGATATCAACTTTATTAGTATCTAAAATTATTTTAGATATTTCAGTTGGTTTCACTGAACCATATAATTCATTATTTTCAGTACTAAGTTTCTTGATCAAATATTCTTTTTTATTTATTTGTTCTGCAGTCTGCTTAGCATTTTTCTTTTTTTCATTATCTTTTTTAGAAAGTTCAGATTTTATTTTTTCAACTTGGGAAATATTTTCTTTAGATGCATAGAGAGCTTTTTTATTTGCAATAAGAAAATTTCTCGCAAAACCTCTTTTAACATCTATCACTTCACCAATAGATCCAATCTTTTTTACGTTTTCAAGCAATATAACTTTCATTTTATATTAATGCTAAATTTCTAGCTCTTTTTATAGAGAGCGATAGTTCTCTCTGTTTTTTTTGACTAACGTTAGTTATTCTTGAGGGCAAAATTTTTCCATTTTCTGACATATACCTTTTTAGTAGTTTAATATTTTTATAATCTATTTTAGGTGCACCTTTTGCTGAAAGTGGACAACTTTTTTTAAACCTATTCTTGTTAGGCTGAAAAATACTTAATTTTGCAAAATTGCTTTGTTTATCCCTCTTATTTCTATTTCCACTTTGTCTTTTTGGCATAATTAATTTTTAGAACTTTCCTTTTTTTCAGTTTCATCTTTTTTCGAAAAATAATTTGTATCAAGATCAAATTTTTTTACTTTCACTGTTAAATATCTTAAGAGTTTTTTATCAATAGCTTCATTTTTCTCTAACTCTTTGATTACATTACCATTTGCTTTTATTTTGAAATGGATATAGCTACCTTTTTTATTCTTCTTGATAAGATGTGATAGATATAAAAGACCCCAATTTTCAGTTTTGACAATCTCGCCCTCATTTTTTTCAACAATTTTTGAATATTTTTCTGTTAATTGCTTTATTTCACTTGGGGAAGTGTCTTGTCTTGTTATAATTGTGTGCTCGTATAAATTCATTTAAGTTCTTTAATAAAAAATGAGGATATACTATTATAAATCTTCAATTACAATAGCAAAATGGGTAAAAAAAATAGGTTTTTTTAGATGTTTTCAGTAATTTTTCCTGGTCAAGGATCACAATTAGTCGGTATGGGAAAAGAGTTCTTTGATAAATTTGATTTAGTTAAAAATTTATTTAAAGAATCTGATGATATTTTAGGAATACCATTAACAAAAATTATTTTAGAAGGGCCTAGAGATGAATTAAATCTTACTACTAACGCACAACCTGCAATATTTTTAATTAGCTACTCTATATTCAATGTAATTAAAAAAGAATTTAACATTGATTTAAATAAAGCAAAATATTTTTCTGGTCATTCATTAGGTGAATACTCAGCATTTTGTTGTGCAAATTATTTAAGTTTTCAAGACACAATTAAACTTTTGAGGGCTAGAGGTGAGGCTATGCAGAATGCCGTTTCAAAAGGAGAAGGGGGAATGGTTGCTATATTAGGTTCAACTGTTGATAAAATTGAAAGTATTTTAGAAAGAAACAAAAATGAGAATACGATTGAAATAGCTAATGACAACTCAGAGGGACAGATTGTATTAAGCGGAAAAAATGATGATCTCAATAAATTAGTTGAAGTTTTGAAAATCAATAATATTAAAAACATTAAACTTCCTGTTAGTGCACCTTTTCATTGTAGATTAATGAACAAGGCAACAGAGGTAATGAAAATAGAGCTTGAAAAAGTAAATTTTCAAAATTCAAATATTAAGCTTATTTCGAATGTAACAGCAAAAGAAATTGCAAATAAAGATGAATTAAAAAAATTACTAATAAAACAAGTTGAGAACAGAGTCAGATGGAGAGAAAGTGTTATTAATATGATTGATAAAGGAATTAATCAATTTATTGAAATAGGGCCAGGGAAAGTTTTGTCAGGTCTTATAAAAAGGATAAATAAAAATGTAAAAATTAATACAATTAATAATGAGATTGATATAAAAGATTTAAATATATGAGTGATTTAAAAGATAAGAATATAATAGTTACAGGTGCGTCGGGTGGCATTGGTAATTCAATTATAAAAAGATTGAATGATGTTGGTGCAAACATACTAGCATCAGGTACTAAAGTTGAAAAATTAGAAGATTTAAAAAAAAAATTCAATAATATTAAAATTTTAAAATTTGATATTTCAAAAAATGACAAAATTGAAGAATTTATAGAAAATGCAACAAATGAACTTGGAGGAACATTAGATTGTATTGTAAATAATGCTGGAATAACTCAAGACAATTTAGCAATCAGAATGAGTTTAGATGAGTGGAAAAAGGTTATTGAAATAAATTTAACCTCAACATTTTTGTTAAGTAAATTTTCAATAAAAAAAATGTTAAAAAATAAATCAGGAAAAATTATTAATATTACATCAGTGGTTGGTCATACAGGAAATTTAGGACAAGCAAATTATACGGCTTCAAAAGCAGGAATTGTAGCAATGTCTAAGAGTTTAGCTATCGAATATGCAAAAAAGAATATTAATATAAATTGTATATCGCCAGGTTTTATTAAGACTGCCATGACTGATAAGATTGATGATAAATTTAAAGAGACAATTATATCAAAAATTCCATCTGCTAGGTTAGGAGAACCAGAGGATATTGCGAATGCAGTTGTTTTTTTAGCATCTAATCAGTCTGATTACATCAATGGAGAAACATTACATGTGAATGGGGGCATGTATATGGCTTGACAAAACAAGTTTTTAAACTATTAAGAATTTATAATAACAAAGGATCAATATGTCAGAAGATGTTTCAAGCAAAGTTAAAAAAATAGTTGCAGATCACCTAGGTATAGATGAAGCAAAAGTCACCGAAGAGTCAAGTTTCATAGATGATTTAGGTGCAGACAGTTTAGATACAGTT
This sequence comes from uncultured Pelagibacteraceae bacterium, assembly GCA_902603555.1. Lineage (GTDB taxonomy): Bacteria > Pseudomonadota > Alphaproteobacteria > Pelagibacterales > Pelagibacteraceae > Pelagibacter. The sequence continues at coordinate 18,057 of CACKVD010000011.1, read as the reverse complement.
GAATTAGTTATGGCTTTTGAGGAGGAATTTGGTTCAGAAATATCTGATAGTGAAGCTGAAAAAATTTTAACAGTAGGTGATGCTGTGAAATTTATCGAAGGAAAAGCTAATTAATTTTTTTAATGCCCACAGATAATGATGGGGTAATGATAGTTTTGTCCTCTCCTTCTGGAGTTGGAAAAACTACGTTAGTTAATCTTCTTTCAAAACTTAAAAATTTCGAAATTTCAATTTCACATACTACTCGCCAACCAAGACCTAGTGAGACACCTAATAAAGACTATTATTTTGTATCAGAGGAAAAATTTAAGAGGTTAATTAAAAATGAGGAGTTTTTAGAATATGCTAAAGTTTTTAATAATTATTATGGCACAACCAGGACTCCCGTCATTGATAAACTTGATAAGGGTAAAAATATTTTATTTGATATTGATTGGCAAGGTGCAGATCAGATAAAGAACAAAAAATTAGATTACAAATTAATTACTTTTTTTTTACTACCTCCAAGCAAAGAGGTTTTATTTGAAAGGTTATCAAACAGAGACATGAAAGATAAATTAATTGCTGAGGAAAGAATGGGTCAATTTAATCGTGATGTTTTGCATTGGATTAATTATGACTATGCTGTAATCAATCAAGATCTAGAAAAGTGCTATTTAAAGATTTATAATTTAATTAAAGCAGAGATAAACAACGAATCTAAAGATTATGATATTGAATTTATTAGATCACACATTGAAAAATTAACTTCTTAATTTTTCATATTCTTGAGCTAATTTATAATAAGTATCGTGATCAAGATTTTGTGGTCTTAATTCTAATTTTAAATTTAGTTTTCTAACAATATCTCTATTATCTTTAAATATTTGATTATAGGGTTTCTTAATCATTTTTCGACGATGACTAAAAAATATTCTTGTAATTTTCTCCAAATTTAAAGAATTATTTAATTTGATAAAATTTTCTTTTGGAGAAAGAAATAACAATGAACTATCAACTTTAGGTTTGGGTTTAAAACTATTTGGCTTAATATCAATAATCTTTTTAATATCTAATTTCCAATTAGCTAAAATAGACAATCGTCCATAACTTGAACAATCATAATTTGAAATAATTCTATCAGCGACCTCTTTTTGAAACATTAAGATTAGATTACTAAACCAAATTTTTTGATCATTTAAATTTAAAATCCATTTACATAAAATCTCTGTAGAAATATTGTAAGGCAAATTACCGAAAACAATTAATTTTTCATCACTAAGGATGTTTTCATTAACATTCAAAACATCTTTATTGATTATATCTATTTTATTTTTAAGGTCTGTTTTTAACAAAGAGACAAGATCGTTGTCTTTTTCGATAACAAACATTTTTTTTGGTTTTTTTTCTAATAAAGCAGTGGTAAGATTTCCAGTACCTGGTCCTACTTCAAGAATTGTTTTATTTTCAACATTAACAGTATTTACTATTTTGTTAATGATATTTTTGTCTATTAAAAAATTTTGACCTAAACTTTTTTTTGGTACTACACTCACCTATTTTCCAAAAATTTAATTGCAGAAATCAGACTTTCTGGATTTGATTTATTTTTTCCCTTCATTTTATTATTAGGGCCATGATCAGGTGTTATTCTAATGAAGGGCAAACCAAGCGTAATATTTATAGCTTTAAATTCATAAATTGATTTTATTGGAGTTAAAACTTGATCATGGTACATTCCAATTACAACATCAAAATTCTTTATATTTTCCCTCATAAAAAGACTATCAGCAGGTAAAGGACCATATATTTTTGAGAAGTTTTTTTTTAATTTGTTAATCGCTGGGATTATTATTTTATTTTCCTCACTATTTTTCATATTACTTTCACAATGAGGATTTAATCCAGTTATCGCAATAATAGGATTTTGATTGAAATTTATTTTATAAAATTCTTTGATAATTTTAACGTGATTATATATTTTATCTTTTGTAATCAGTTTATAAATTTTTCTTACAGGTATGTGAGTTGTAATAGGGTTTACGCTTAAATCTTTATTATATATAAGCATTGCAAAATTTTTAGTTTTAGTTTTTTGTGCTAAATATTCAGTTATTCCCAAAAATTTATTTTTTAAAAAATGTTTTTTTGAAATCGGTCCATTTATCAAACCAGTAAAGATTTTTGTTTTCATAAGACTTAAAGCTAACTCAAAGGATTTTTTAATGTATACATTGGAATTATTTGAGATTTCTTGAAATGGTTTTTTAAAATTTAACTTAATGTCAATTATATTAATTTTATTAATTTTCAAATCATTGAAATTAAAATTTTTATTTATTTTATTTAATGGTATTTTATATTTTAAGAAATCCATTTGTTTTTGAAAAAGATTAATAGAGGCTATTACAACCAAAGGGTTTTTAATCCGGTGTCTTTTGAAAGTTTTAAATAAGATTTCAGAAAAAACACTGAATGGCTCTCCTGCTACAATAAGAATTGGTTTTTTACTCATAAAAGTTTTTTTTTTGGATTTTATTGAAATAAATTGTTGAAAAATTATTTAATTGATTATTCATTTCAAAATCTATCTGTTTTTGAAGCTCTTCATTTAAATTACTATTATTTTCTACTAATTTCTTATCCTCTAGTTTTAGAACCAATAATCCTGATGATATCAGAATAGGCTTTGTAATTTCTCCAATTTTAATTTCATTTAAAGCCTCTTGAATATTTTTAGATAAACTATTTTTGTTTATCCAGCCTATTTTACCAGAATTATTTTTAGAGTTTGAAATGCTAAATTTTAAAACAGACTCTTTAAATCCAAATATTTCAATATTCTTGATTAGTTCTTTATATTTTTTATCTATTTCATTTTTACTTTTTAAGTCAAGAACTATTTCAGAGATTAATAATGACTCAATTTCTTTTTGATTATTTGATATTTTTTCTTTTAATTTTTCTTCATCAATAAAAATTTTATCTTTGAATTTCTGATAGATCATTTGGTTCCATACTGCTTCTATTTCTATCTTTTTATAAATATCATCAAACTTTAAATTATTATCTTTTAAATAAATTTTAAATTGATCAATAGTATTAAACCCTAAATTAATGTAGATTCCTTCAATCATAGCATCAACTGTTGGATTTTTATTATTTAACTCATAATATTTAAGTAATTCATTTTTTTTAATTTTTTCTTTCGTGAGAGAGTTTAGTGCAAATGTAATTACTTGGTCTTTATTAATTTCCTTAAGTGATTTGTTTAAAGTAATTAGGTAATTATACTCATTTTCCACATCAATATTTGTAATTACTTCTTCACCAATTTTAGAAATTATTTTAACCTCATTAGCTTTTAATGATAATGAAAAAATTACTAGCAAAATTAGCTGATAGACAAAACTATATTTTATGGTTTTTTCTAGGATCATTTATTTTTTTAATCAATAATACTCTCAGTTTGAGTTGAACCAAGTGGTATCAAGGTAATATTAAAAAATAATTCTTCATTAGGTTTTTTTGTATTATTTGAGTAATACTCTTTATTATACCTTAATGATGCAATCAAACAGTCAGTTTTATACTGATAAATTAAATTATAAAACTCAGTTAAATTGTCTTTCTTATTATTTCTTGTTTTAAATGATAAAGAATTTTCTTTATCTAAATTATAGCTAAATTCATTTTCATAATAACTTTTATCACCTAATAGGTTATTTTCTTCATAAAAAGTAAAAGTATTTACAAAATTATTTACCTGAAAAGTATTCTTAAAATTATGTAAATTGATTTCATCTAAATTATTTTTTAGAGAATAATTATAATCAAATTTTAAATTTGAATTTGGAACAAAATTTATCTCTCCCACAAAATCTGATTGTTTTTTACCTAGAGTACTTGTTGTGGGTAAATTTTCATTAATTTCATCTCTAAATACAGTACCAATTTTTGAACTTAAGAAAGTGTCATTGTTCTTTTTATGCTTCTTTTCAAAATCTAATCCTAATGTTAAAGAAGTTCCACTTTCAATAGTATCATTAAAACCGATTCTATTAAAACTAAAAATATTATCCATATTTAAATACCTAGACTCATCTTTTAAACTCTTCGTATCATTTGGACTAAACCTGAGAGACATTCTAGGTGTAAGTAAATTGTTAAAATTTATACTCTCTTTGATCAAAGGAAGGTCCATGTTGTAAGAAATCATTGATAAGATTTCACTCTGACTCTTATCTTTAAATTTTGTAGAATTTTTTCCATCAGAATTAACATTTTTTACAATTGACTTAAAATCGTGATTAAAACCCATTTTACTTATATAATTCCTACCATTTAATATAAAATCATTTACTTGAACTGCTTCATAAATATTTGTGGAATGTTTTTTTTGATTTCCACTCGAAATAAATTCAAAATTATTTATAATTTTCTCTTCAAAATAATTTATTTTTTTCAAAGAATAATTTGGATAAATAAATTCATATTTGTCACTAGTTGGTTTATTCATCGTTTCATATGACTCAAAAGACACATCTAAGTAAAAATCATTTTGAGATCCTGAAAACTCAATTAAATTTTCTAATACTGAAGTATCTTTTATAATAGGACTTGTTCCCTCAAGAGAATATAAGCTTATATAATCATCATTTGAAACCTTTTCAATTTTTAATTCAATAGTGCTTTCTGAAAAAAAATTTTGATCTAACTTAAACTTTGAATTAGAAAAAAAATGAGTATTTCTTCCTTTTTCATTATCAGAGTCGGTTTTATTCAAACTAAAATCCATTATATGGGACGAGTTTTTACTTTCTTTTCTAAATTCAGATTGAAGTAAAAATTCATTGTTTGAAAAAAATCTAGGTTTAAATGTTAAATCTTGACTATCTGAAATAGCATAAAAATAGGGAATATTTACAGAAGCACCTAAATTTTTTGACTCTCCAAATGTAGGCATTAAAAAACCTGATTTTCTATCTACAGAAGGATCTGGATGAAAAAATTTTGGAAAGTATAAAACTGGAATATTGTAAATCTTTAACCAAGCATTTTTATATTGTATTTCTTTTTTATTTTTATCATGGATAATTTCTTTAGAGGTAATTACCCAGGGTGGGCAATCATTATTATCTTTACAAGATGTGAAAATACCTTTCTTGATTAAAGTTTTATTATTTTCATAAATTACAGAATTTCCTTTTAATTTAGGTTCATTATCTGGGTGACCAAAACTATCATTACGTAAATTAATTTTTATATCTTTTCCTATTAAAACGTTTTCTTTTGTCTTTAAAAAACCTTTCTTAATAAAATATTTATTTTTTTTGTTATCAATTAATTTAATATCATTTGCCTTCAGGATTTGAGTGTTGTTAGAATATCTAAAAGATTTAGCTTTAATGTGATTATCTAAATTATCCTTAAAACTGGATATTTTTTTTGAAAAAATAATTTTTTCATCAATATAAAAATGTACATCTGAAGATTGACCATTGTAATCTTCATTAATTTTAAAAAAGGTTTTACCAGAAGTTATAATTTGATTTTTTTTCTTAAAAAAAATTATTTCTTGGGAATCTATTTCTATTTTATTAATTAAATCTATTGCTTTAACATTTCCTTCAGCTATTAATTTTTCTAAATCTTTTTTATATGTGATTTTGTCTGCGAATATTTCAACTTCATTGTCTATCCTAGCTTCAACTTCATTATTTCCAACAATAGTGTTGCCCTCATCATATGTTAGAATTTCAATAGCTTTAAAATTAATTTCTTTTGAAAAAAGATTACTGGTAAAGATAAAAGATATTAATAAAGTAAATAATATTTTGAGTTTAAAAAATTTATTTTTCATTTAATTTAATAACCCCAATTACAGATATAGTAGATAATATTAATATTGGAAACCATACAGATAAAATTAGTGGCAATTTACCATTTTCACCTAAAAGACTTGAAAAATGACCTAGATAATAGATTAATACTGAATAAAAAATTCCAATAAAAAGATTTAATAAGAGATTTTTTTTAAATTTATTATAGATCATTATTATTGTCCCTATAACAGTCATGATACATAATAAAAAAGGTAAAGAAAAAAACTTATGTTTTTGTATTTCTATTTCATCAGTTGAATACCCAATAGCTTTGTAATCTTTTTCTAATTTGAGTAGCTCGAAAAACGTTAGAGAGGATAAATCAGAGAAAAGATTATTAATTCTTTCAAGGTCAAAATTACTTTTTAATTCAATTTTTTCATATTTTTTTGAAAAATTATTTGGATCAGTAACGATAGCTTTATGAAGTATCCAATCCTTACTTTTAATATTAATTTTTTCAGCAATTATATTTTTATTAATCTCAAAATTTTTATCAAGGAATGTTATTGATGAATCGACTAAAAATTCATCAACAATTAAATCTGCATTTATAATAATAGTTTTATCTTTCAATGTATCTTTAATCCAAATTCCATTTTTTGTAATAACAGCTAGATATTTTTTATCATCCGCAAAACTATTTTTAATTTTAAGGTATTCATTTTTAAGAATAGATGAAAAATTATAGAATATAAATATTATTAAAAAACCAAAAAGTAGAGATGATATTGTTAAAAACTTCAATAATGAAAAGTTGTTTATTCCAAATAATCTTAATGTTTCTATTTCCTTGTTTTCATAAATATCAATAAAAAAAAATTGTGTTGAAACTAAAAAAATAAATGGGAGCATTTCATATAATAAAGAGGGCCCATTTAATATTGTTAAAATTACAGGAGTAGCGAAAGATGTTTCGCTTTCTTTTAAAAAGTTTGACTCTTCGATTAGATTTATGATTAAAACTAAAACAAAAAAAATAGTAGAAATCAAAACTATTTTTTTTAAAAATTTTTTAAAAAGATATTTTTTATATGTAGTTATCAAAATTAATTTCTCCTTAGTTTTGGATTATTCAGATAAATATAAAGATAAATCAATACAAAGAAAGATAATGGGATTAAAAAATGTATAATCAAATTATTGATTTCAGTGCCTGAATATCTCAAAGATAGTTCTGATACAATTATAAAAAAAATACCTAAGCAAAAATAAAAAATATTTTTTATTCTATAAGAACTTTCATTTTTACTAGACATTATTATTAGGGATGATGAAAGACCTATTAAAATTATGAATACAGGAGAAAAAAATCTTTTTAAAAATTCTTCTGATATGGCATCTATAATTTCAACATCACAACCAATAAAAAAAAGTTTACTATTAGTAACACTATCTTTTTTTCTAAATTCTTTAATTAACTTAAGACATTTAATTAAATTTAAAGAACTTATTTCTTGTACTTTTGGTTGGGTGATAGTTTGTGGATTAAATTTTGACAAATCCAAATTAAATATAGAAAAATTTATAATATTTTGATTATTATTTTCAGTATTAATTATTTTTCCTTTGTTAAGAATAATTTTTTTTGAGGAGTCTTTTTCCGTCAAAATTTTTCCACTTTGTGCAACAATAATTTGTGATTTGTCTTTACTTATTTTTTCTTTGATAATTATATTTTTTAATAAATTATTTTCTTTTTTTTCAACAAATATAGTTAGATCTTTAACCCCATCAATAAATTTTTTTTGTTTAATAATGGATGAAAATAAATCCACATCAGAAGATCTAAAAAAAGACCTTCCCTTATCAAGTGTATAAGGAACAACTATTGTAGTAAGCAAAACTTGTAATAGAAAGTATAAAAAAGAAATTTTTACCAGTGTGTTTACAAAGTTTAATTTTGTAATACCATTAATCCAGTAAATTATTAATTCATTATTTAATTCATATTTAATGATAATATAGAATATCGATATCATGAATATAAACGGTAAAATTTTACTTATTATTTTTGGTAAAGAAAATAATGTGTATAAAAAATAGACTTTTAAACCGTGACCATCCTCAGATATTAAATCTAAAAAATTGACTGCTTGAATAATCCAAATAATGACTGAAATACTTACAATCGTTATTAAAAAAAAAAGGCTTATATCTTTTGTAATTTTTTTAAAAATTAATTTTTTCATTGAATTTTTTCAGAATAGTACATATATATTTTCAACTATTAGTTTATAATTAAATACAACCTAAAGTACATATTTATTAAAAATGTCAATAAAAATAAGCATAAAAAAGAATATTAACAATAAAGATATTAAAAATTACGTTCTATTTTGCGAAAAAAATTTCAAAATTAATACTATTAAAAAAGAAATAACTAATGATGAACTTTCTTACATAGCTGGATTATTAAAGAATAATGATCTTAAAAAGAACATATATAGCTTTGATGTTAGTTCAAAAAAGAAAATCATTTTAATTAATATTAAAGATCAATCAAATAGCTCGGATGTTGAAAAGCTTGGTGCAGAATTATATGATTTTATAAAAGTAAATAAGATAAAGCATTTAGTAATTAACTCAGATAGCTTAAATGCTAAACCTGGGAAAGATTTTATTGGAAGATTTTTACATGGATTAAAATTAAAATCTTACGAATTTTTAAAATATAAAACGAAAAAAGAAATAACTAATGTAAATATAAGTATACATGGAAATAAAAACAAAAATACAATTCAAAATCAATTTAAGTATAAAGCTTTAGAAGATGGAATCTTTTTTGCAAAAGATTTAGTATCTGAACCAGGAAATATTTTACACCCAGATGAATATGCAAAAAGAATAAGTACCCTCAAAAAAAATGGTTTGAAAATAAACGTGTATGACGAAAAAAAATTAAAAAAACTTGGCATGAATGCTCTCCTCGGTGTTGGACAAGGAAGTATTAGAGGATCGTATCTTGTTACAATAGAATGGAAAGGTTTAAAAAATAATTCTAGACCTTTAGCTTTCGTTGGAAAAGGAGTTTGTTTTGATACTGGCGGTTATTCTCTTAAACCAGCTAAATTTATGGAAGATATGACTTATGATATGGCAGGATCAGCTACTGTAGTTGGTTTAATGAAAAATTTAGCTTTAAGAAAAGCAAAAATTAATGCTGTAGGTGTTGTAGGTCTTGTAGAAAATATGGTAAGTGGAAACGCTCAACGGCCAGGTGATATTGTAAAATCTTACAGCGGTAAAACAATAGAAATATTAAATACAGATGCAGAAGGTAGATTAGTTTTAGCTGACGCATTAACCTTTACTGAGAAAAAATTTCAACCTAAATTTATGATTGATTTAGCAACTTTGACTGGTGCAATAATAGTTTCTTTAGGATCTGAGTATGCGGGGTTATTTTCTAATAATGATAAATTATCAAGTCAATTATTAGATTCAGGAAAAAAAGTTGAGGAAAAACTGTGGAGAATGCCTCTACATAAAAATTTTGATAAACTTATAAACTCAAAAAATGCAGATATGCAAAATATAAATTATGTTGGAGGTGCAGGATCGACAACTGCAGCACAATTTTTACAAAGATTTATTTTAAACAAAACACCTTGGGCGCATTTAGATATAGCTGGAATGGCTTTTTCAAAATATGGGGGTGCGTTAAATTCAGGTGGTGCTACTGGTTTTGGGGTAAGATTATTAAATAAACTAATAGAGGATCATTATGAGTAACTTAGAACAAACTTTGTCGATTATTAAACCGGATGCTGTTGAAAGAAATTTAGAAAACGAAATTAAGGAAATGTTTAAAAACAAAGGTTTTTCAATTATTAAAGAAAAAAAAATTCAAATTGAAAAATCAGAGGCAGAAAAATTTTATAAAGTTCATGAAACTAAGCCATTTTATAATGATTTATGTTCTTATTTATCATCTGGACCTATAGTTGTTATGGTTCTTGAAAAAGAAAATTCTATTTTAGCTAATAGAGAGCTTATGGGTGCAACAAATCCCAAAGATGCTGAAGAGGGCACTATTAGGAAAAAATATGGAATTTCAATTGATAAAAATTCAGTCCATGGATCTGATAGTATTGAAAACGCTAAAATTGAAATAGATTTCTTTTTTAGAGATTGAATATTTTTAATATAGCTTTTGGATAAAGCTTGTGTTCTTGCATCAATATTCTTTTAGCTAGAGTTTTTGAAGTATCATTTTTTTTTATTATTACTTTTTTTTGTAGTATTATTTTACCAGAATCTAGTTTTGAATTCACAAAATGAACAGTGCAACCAGAATATTTATCTTTATTTTTTAATGCTCTTTCATGGGTATTTAAACCTTTATATTTTGGCAGTAGCGATGGGTGTATATTTAATATTTTACCTTTAAATTTTTTAATAAAATTTTTGGATAAGATTTTCATAAATCCAGCAAGACAAATCAAACAAATATTATTTCTTTTTAATAATAAAATTAATTTTCTATCAACTAAGATATTTCTTTTAAAATTAAATATTTTTTTTTTTATCTTATAACGTTTTGCAAATATCAAACCTTTTGCCTTGTCATTGTTGGATATAATTAATTTAATAGATATAGGTGAATTTTTAAGTTTTGAAAAATTAATTAGACTTTTTAAATTGCTTCCTGTTCCTGAAATAAAAACTGCAGTTTTTATTTTTTTAGATCCAGTTAATAGCACCATTTAATTTAACTTTATTTTTTCCTTTAGAAATTTTTCCAATAATATATGGTTTGTATTTTTTAGTGAAAAATTTACTTACTTTCTTAAGATTTTTGGGATTAACAATTAAACAAAACCCAACTCCACAATTAAATGTTTTAAGCATTTCCTTGTCAGATATATTATTTTTTTTTAACCATCTAAAAATTTCGGTAATCTTAATTTTATCTAAATCTATTTCTGCAGAAAAATGTTCAGGAATTATTCTTTTAATATTATCTGCTAAACCACCACCTGTAATATTAGCACATCCTCTAATTAAGTTTTTATCGATTAATTTTAAAACTTCTTGAACATAAATTTTTGTTGGTTCAAGAAGTTCTTTTTTTAAAAATCTATTTTTTTTAATATTAATTTTTTTTTTGTTGATCAGATACCGAACAAGAGAATAACCATTAGAATGAAGTCCACTTGATGGAATAGCTAAAATTATGTCATTAGGTTTTATTTTTTTTTTTTTTAAAATTTTACTTTTTCCAACAATTCCAACAGCAAAACCTGCTATATCAAATTTACCTTTTTCATAAGTACCAGGCATTTCTGCTGTTTCACCACCAACTAACTCACATTCAGCTTGTTTGCACCCTTGAATTATTCCAGTAATTATTAACTTGAGTTTTTTTGAATCAATTTTATTGATTGAGATATAATCTAAAAAAAGTAACGGTCTTGCACCTTGCACTATTAAATCATTAACACTCATTGCAACAAGATCGATGCCAATAGTATCATACTTATTTAAAGTATTAGCAATTTCGATTTTAGTTCCAACACCATCAGTGCAAGCGACAATTTTTGGTTGTTTTATCTTGGTAGGGATATCAGAAATTGAACCAAATCCACCAATATTCGAAAACTTTTTTTTGCCTTTTTTTCTTGATGATACTGATGAAATGAATTTAACAAACTTATCAGCAGCATTTATATCTACACCACTTTTTTTATATGTAAATATTTTTTTATTCATTACTATAGGGTATGAAAAATAGTTTTAAAATTAGACATTCAAAAGTCTTATATATATTTTTTATATTTCTATCTCTAAATATATTTTTTTTTTCCACAGTTAAAACAGAGGCAAAATCTTTTGAAATTAACGATATAGATATAACTAGACCATTTGAGATAAATTTTAATAAAAATGAAGTGATTGATGAGGGATTTAGAAAAGCTTATAATCAATTACTTTCATTGATACTAAGCTCATCGGATCAAAAAAAAATTAATCGAATAAAATTAAATGAATTAAAGGGTATGATTGAAACGTTTACAATAAAAGAGGAAAAATTTATAGATGAAATATATTACGTTAATTTAGGAGTTTCTTTTAATAAAAAAAAAGTTTTCGATTACTTAGAAGATAAAAATATTTTCCCATCTATACCTGAAAAAAAAAATTTCTTATTTATCCCTATAATTATTGATGAAGATAAAAAAGATTTATTAATATTTTATAACAATAAGTTTTATGAAATATGGAATAAAGAAATAGGTAAGTCTGAATTAATCAAATATATTTTACCGACAGAAGATTTAGAGGATTTAAATTTACTAAAGAGTAAATATGAATTTATAGAGCAGTATGATTTTAAAGAGATTACAAATAAATATGATTTAGAGGATTCAATTATTACATTAATATTTAAAAATGATAATGGTTTTAGAGTTTTAACAAGAATAAATATTGATGGTGATGTTAAATTAAAAAATCAATCTTTTTCCAAAGTAAATCTAAATGATGAAGATGAATTGATTGCAATTATTAATAATTTAAAAATAATTTATGAAGATTACTGGAAAAATTATAATCAAATTAATACATCTTTAAAGTTGGCGTTAAATGTTAAGGTAAATAATAATGATAATTTTAAAATATCAAATTTTGAAAAAATTTTAAATGAAATGGATCTTATTTATGATTTTTTTATTTCGAAATTTGATAAAAACTTCACATACTATCAAATTATATTTAATGGTACACCTGCCACCTTCTTAAAAAAAATGAGTGACAAAAATCATAATTTTAATACTCAAAACAAAAATTGGATTTTACAATGAGAGAATTGAATCAGCAAATTATAAAATTTGATTATGAAAAAAATTTTAAATATGAAGATTTTTATGTCTCAAAAAGCAATGAACATATTTTAAATTTTTTTAATAACTGGCCCAAATGGGAAAAAAATTTTGTGAATATTAATGGTGAAAATTTTTCTGGAAAAACTCATTTAGTAAATATTTTTTTAAAAAAGAACAAAGGAATAAAACTAGAGGCTAAACTTTTAAATGATAACCATTTAAAAGAAATTAAGCTTTATGAAAATGTCATTTTAGAAAATCTTGAAAAAAATATTAATGAAAAATTAATCTATACATTAATTAATATAATTGAACAGGATAACAAATATCTAATAGTTACTTCAACTGATCCAATCACAAATATCAAATTTGAATTAAATGACCTAAAATCAAGAACTAAAAATTTTTTATTACAAACTATTGAAAAACCTGATGATGAATTAATTTTTGCATTATTACTAAAAAATTTTTCAGATCGTCAAATTTCTATAGAAAAAAAATTAATTAACTTCATTATTAAAAGAATTGATAGATCATATAGTAAAATATTTGATTTCATATATAAGATCGACGAAATGAGTTTAAAAAAAAAAAAATCAATTAATTTTAAAACAATAAAAGATATATTAGGGAAATAATTGAACAAATATAGAAGTCATAATTGTAGTGAATTGAGAAAGAAAGATGTTGGAAACAATGTATTTCTCTCAGGCTGGATTAATAAAAAGAGAGATCACGGAAATCTTTTATTTATTGATCTTAGAGATAATTATGGAATTACTCAATGTATTATAGATAAAGAGAATTCAAATTTTAAAGACCTAGAAAAAATTCAATTAGAAACTGTAATTAAAATTGACGGCAAAGTTGTCGATAGAACTAAGGAAACAATTAATAAAGATATTAATACGGGCGAAGTAGAAGTTGTAATAGATAAGTTTGTTATTTTAGGTGAATGCAAGGAGTTGCCGATGCCTGTTTTTAGTGACCAAGAATATTCTGAAGAGATAAGATTAAAATATAGATTTTTAGATTTAAGAAGAAAAAAAATACATGAAAATATTATTTTAAGATCAAAAGTAATTTCGTTTATCAGAAGTGAAATGAATAATTTAGGTTTTTTAGAATTTCAAACACCAATATTAACCTCATCAAGTCCTGAAGGAGCAAGAGATTTTTTAGTACCAAGTAGGTTAAATCCTGGAAAATTTTATGCATTACCCCAAGCACCACAACAATTTAAACAACTAATAATGGTATCAGGTTTTGATAAATACTTTCAAATAGCGCCTTGTTTTAGAGATGAAGATGCGAGAGCTGATAGAAGTCCGGGTGAATTTTATCAATTAGATTTAGAAATGTCATTTGTTCAACAAGAAGAAGTATTTAATGTTGTCGAAAAGTTATTAGTAAATACATTCAAAAAGTTTTCAAATAAAAAATTAATGTTCAATGAGTTTCCCAAGATTTCTTATTTCGACTCATTATTAAAATATGGAACTGATAAACCTGATTTAAGAAACCCGTTAATTATTAATGATATTACTGAAATTTTTTCTAGAGATGATGTTTCTTTTGAAATATTTAAAAAATTAGTTAAAGCTGGATCTAGAGTAAGATGTATCGTAACAAAGAACACAAAAGATAAACCTAGAAGTTTTTTTGATAACATTGATAAGTGGGCAAAAGACCAAGGTGCTTCTGGTTTAGCATATTTTACAATTGAAAAAGACAAAGAGATATCTGCAAAAGGACCAATTGGTAAATTTTTTTCTAAAGAGTCTTTAGAAGAAATAATGAAAAAAACCCACGCAAAAGCAGGTGATAGTATTTTTTTAGCTTGTAACAAACAAAAAGAATTAGAAAGAATAACATCTTTGGCGAGAGACAAAATTGCCAAGGATTTAAACTTGATAGATGAAAATACTTTTGCTTTTTGTTGGGTAATTGATTATCCAATGTTTGAAAAAAATGAGCAAACAAACAAAATTGAGTTTAGTCATAATCCATTTTCTATGCCTCAAGGAGAAATTGATAAAATAAATTTTGAAAAACCATTAGATATCCTTGCTTATCAATATGATATTGTTTGTAATGGTGTAGAACTCTCTTCTGGTGCAATTAGAAATCACATACCGGAACTTATGTACAAACTTTTTTCTATTGCCGGATACGAAAAAAAACATGTGGATGATAAATTTAGTGGGATGATAAACGCCCTTAGCTATGGCGCACCTCCTCATGGCGGTATTGCCCCTGGTATTGATAGAATAGTGATGCTTTTAGCAAATGAAAAAAATATTAGAGAAGTTACAATGTTTCCTATGAATCAAAACGCTGAAGATCTTATGATGAATGCTCCATCTGAGGTTAGTGAAAACCAATTAAAAGAATTAAACTTGTCTATAAAGCTTAAAAAATAATTTATTTCTTTCCTTTTAGGTTTATTTTTATGTCAGATAAATCCACCAAATTTTTCTTGTAATTGTTTCTCACAAAGCCTTTGCTTGTAATATCTTTAACAATTTTTAGTAATTGATCTTGACCATCAGAATTTTGTTCTTCTAAATTTGAGCTTTCAGAACTACCTATTGCAGGTGTATGTGCTAAATCTTCTCTATTTTGATATGATATAGCTAATTCTCTAAATATATAGTCTAAAATTGAGGATGCACTAATAATTCTATCATTACCATATACTTTACCAGATGGCTCAAACTTAGTTCCTACAAATGCACTAATAAATTCATCTAAAGGTACACCGTATTGTAACCCAAGTGAAACTGCTATTGCAAAATTGTTCATTAAAGCTTTGACTAATTCACCTTCTTTACTGGTATCAATAAATATTTCACCAATCTTACCATCTTCATATTCACCTGTATGTAAATAGACTTTATGATCTCCAATGGTTGCCTTTTGTATATATCCTTTTCTTCTATCAGGCATACTAAATCTTTTGCCATTTTTGTCTGAATTAGAGTTGTTTGATTTAATGATATTTTCTAAATTTTTTGGGCTTTCGTTATCTTTTGAAATAATATCAATCTTTTTATTTTCAATAATCTTATTATTTTTTGGATCAAGATTTTTTGTTTTTCTGTTATCAAGTTTAACATCCAAAACTTCAAATTTACCATCATCTCTTTTCTCAAGATTCTTGAGCTCTGTTTCATTAATATCATCTAAGTAGTGATTTACTTTAAATGTACATGTATAATATGTTTCTACTAAGTATTTTGCCATTTGACCCCAATTTAAAAAAATTAATTTGAATAATGATTCAAATTATTTATATACAAAATCAAATTATAGTCTAATTTAATTTATACAATTTTGAATTGAAACTAATTAATTTTATATGTTGACAATATTAAAAAAAATTTTCACATGGTGGAATCGAGACACCTTTGGAACAAGAATAAAGACCATTTTTTTTGGAAAATTTGTTGGTAAAGATTCTTTTGGAAATAAATATTATGAGAGCAAAAAAGGTAAAAGATGGGTGATTTATTTTAGTGAAATTGACGCATCAAAAATTCCAGTTGAGTGGTATTCGTGGATTCATTTTATGCCAAATAAGATAGAAAAAAATCATGATTTAAAAAAATATGATTGGCAAAAACCACATCAACCAAATTTAACTGGAACAGACTCAGCTTATTACCCAAATAAAAATAAAAATGCTATTAAAAAAAAATATAAAAGTTGGAAAAATTAAATTATATTTTTTAATAATTTTATTATCTTTATTTATTTTTTCTAATTCAAAAACTGAAAATAACTTAGAAGGAAATTCAACTGATATTAAAATTTTGGATAAAATAAGCTCTAAAAACGAGTTAATTAAACTTACCAATGGAGATGAATTTAAATATAAAGATCTCTTAATCAAAAGCATGAAATGTAAAAATTCTGAATTTGATGACAATCCCGAAATTACTGCTTATTTACAAGTAAAAGATTTAACGAATATAAATAAAGATGACGTTTTTGTGTTTAATGGTTGGATGTTTTCATCAAGCCCATCTATAGCACCATTTGACCATCCTGTTTATGATATTTGGTTAGTTGGTTGTTACTAAATTATCTTCTCATTATCAAGCCAGCTTACATTAAAATTTGAGTCGATAAATTTTTTATGATTGAGAAGTTTTTTATGAAGTGGAATTGTAGTTGTAATTCCTTCAATCACAAATTCATCTAATGATCTATTCATTCTTTGTATTGCTTCAACTCTATTTCTTCCATGACAAATTAGTTTACAGACCATGCTATCGTAATAAGGCGTTACTTTATAACCTTGAAATATCGCTCCATCTACTCTTGTTCTAAATCCAGAAGGTTGATGACACATACCAATTGTTCCTGGTGAAGGTTGAAAATTTTTACTTGGATCTTCGGCATTAATTCGACATTCAATTGCATGACCTCTGGGATTTATATCAGATTGTTTTAGAGCAGTTTCTCCTGAAAAAGCTATCCATATTTGTTCTTTAATTATATCGATACCAGTAACCATTTCAGTAACAGGATGCTCAACTTGAACCCTTGTATTCATTTCTAGAAAGTAAAATTTTCCTTCTTCATAAATAAATTCTACAGTTCCGGCTCCTTGATATCCAATTTTACTGACCATTTTCACTGTCTTTTCAAAAAGATCTTTTCTAATCTCATCGTTAAGAACTGGACTTGGGGTTTCTTCTATTAATTTTTGATGTCTTCTTTGAACTGAACAATCCCTTTCATGTAAATGAACAGTTCTATTTTTTCCAGCTAAAATTTGAACTTCAATATGTCTAGGATTTTGAAAAAATTTTTCTATATAAACTTCGTCATTCCCAAAATATTTTTTAGCTTCAGATTTAGCTGTAGAAAAAAGTGTTTCAAATTCTTCCTCTTTATGAACTATTTTCATTCCTTTTCCACCCCCACCACCTGATGCTTTAATTAAAACAGGGAAACCAATTTTTTTACAAAGATTTTTAGCTTCTGTAACATTTTTTACACCACCTTCAGATCCCTCAATTACTGGTAAACCATTTTCTTTTGCAATCTTTTTTGCTTGGATTTTGTCACCCATCATCTTTATATGTTTGGATGAAGCTCCAATAAATTTAATATCATTTTCCTCTAAAATTTTAGCAAAATTTACATTTTCAGATAAAAAACCATAACCAGGATGAACCGCTTCAGCATTTGTTAAATCTACAGCTGATAATAAAGCAGGAATATTTAAATAGCTATTTGCTGGTTGGTGAGATCCTATGCAGATACTTTCATCTGCTAACTTTACATGCATGCTATCTCTATCAACATCTGAATGAACCGCTACAGTTGAAATTCCCCATTCTTTACAAGCTCTG
>CACKVD010000010.1 GCA_902603555.1 uncultured Pelagibacteraceae bacterium | reverse complement strand
GATGCTATTAAAACTGTATTAATGAGAAAACTACTATTTAAGTTTCGAGTTATAGAAATAGAAAGAAAAAGAGAAATAATAAAAAATATAATTAAAAATAATTTATTTTCTAAATTAGATTTAATCCACTTCAATTTAGGACCTATTGCCATGGCAAACAAAAAGGGAATTAAAAATGGAATTATTAATTTATTATAAAAAGGTGGACCAACTGAAATTTTTTCAGAAGACAGAACCTCTAGAAATATTGGGTATACTGTGCCAATTAAAACTACCGAGAGAAAATACATCATAAACCAATTGTTGATTAAAATTGATGTTTCTTTACTTAGCCAAAAAAAACTGTTGGTATTTTTATTTTGCACTCGATGAAAAAAGAAGAAAATAAAGAGTGCTAAAAAAATTAAACAAAATAAAAATATTAATATAAATAATCCTCTTTCTGGATCGTTAGCAAAAGTGTGAACTGAATTCAAAATACCCGATCTTACTAAAAAGGTACCACACATGCTTAATGCAAATGTTGATATTGACAATATAATCACCCAAGAAGTTAATATTAATCTTTTTTCTAAAACTAAAATACAATGGAAAAGTGTTGTTAAAGCTAGCCATGGCATCAAGGAAACATTTTCGACTGGATCCCAAAACCAAAAACCACCCCATCCTAATTCATAGTATGCCCATATAGAGCCCAACAAAATTCCAAATGTTAAAAAAATCCAAGATACTAAAACCCATTTTTTTATGTGCTTTGCCCATTCTCTCGAAATATAACCTAATGATGTTGCAGCAAGTGTAGAAGAAAAAATTATTGATGATCCAACATATCCCAAATATAAAATTGGAGGATGAATGGCTAAAGCTGGATCTTGCAGAATAGGATTCAGTCCCAGACCCTCTTTAGGAACTGGAAAAATATAATTAAATGGATTTGAGGTTTTTATTATAAAAATAAAAAATCCAATAATAATAATTTGTTGAAATAGTAAAGTTAAAATTCTGTATTGCTTAGTTTGATCTTTAGATCTCAGCAAAAAAATGAATATGAATAATGTTAATACTAGCAGCCACAATAACAGGCTTCCCTCATGATTTCCCCAGGTGCCTGAAATTTTGTAAAACAGAGGTTTAGTTGTATGAGAATGATTAAAAACAGTTTCATTACTAAAATCTGAGTTTACAAATGATGCAATTAGCCCCAAAAAACTCACAATAACAAAAAAAAGTTGAAAAAAAGTTAAAGAAATTATTTTGTCATTTAAAATATTTTTATCTCTAAAATTTTGTATTGATAATAAAACGATTAAAAAAGAGAATAAAAGTCCAAAAACTAAAGAATAATATCCAATTAAACTAAACAAAATTTATTTCTCCTGTAATGCTGCTTTGACTTCAGGTGGCATGTAATTTTCGTCGTGTTTTGCTAAAATTTTAGTAGCCAAAAAAAAATTCTTATCTTTTAAATACCCTTCTGCTACAACACCTTTTCCTTCAGTAAAAAGATTTGGCACCACACCTGAATAAATTACATTAATTTCATTTTCAAAATCTGTTATGATAAAATTAATTTCTTTTGTTTTCATAGATATTGAGTTAATTTTTACCATACCCCCAACTCTAATTTTATTTTTTTTAATTTCTGATAAAGCTTTTATCTCTGACGGTGATTGAAAATAAACCACATTTTTTTCAAGAGATTTTAAAATAAGAAAAACTATTAAAAATAGAGTAAGTAAAGTTAATAAAACAAAAAAAAATCTTAATTTAACTTTACGCCCATACATGGTTTAAAAGTTAAATATTTGAAGTGTTGGATAGAATTTCTCTATTAATACTTTGAGATTTCGCAAAAGCTGATTTTTCAGGGTTTAAAGTTCCAAACTTAACAATAAATTTATTTTTTTCTTTAGTGTATTGAGCTTTTACAACAACATAAAGTGATATGAAGCTCAAAATAGTAAATGCAAATGCGGACCAAACGTAAAGTCCATATCCATTCATTAATAATGTTTCGTAAATCATAATCTATCTAATCCCTTATTCTTAATCTTTATCAGTTCTGTATTATATTTCATTAAAAAAATTAATAGAGAAAATAGTGCAAATGCCGCAGTCATTGTTAATAAAGGAAACAACATTGAAATATGTATTGTTGATTTTGCAAAAATATTAATTGATGCAGGTTGATGCAAAGTATTCCACCAATCTACAGAATATTTAATTATTGGAACATTAACTATACCTAGGATTGTTATAATAGATGTAATCTTAAACGCCTTGTCATTATTTTCATATATTCTCCAGGCAACCAAATACATGATATAAAATAAAACTAAAATTAGCATGGAAGTAATCCGTGCATCCCAAGCCCACCAAGTGCCCCAAGTTGGTTTTCCCCAAATTGAGCCAGTAACTAAAGCTACAATATTAAATACCAAACCGGATGGCGCTAAACTTTTTGAAATCAAAAAAAAATTTCTAATTTTAAAAACATAGCCAACCACAGATAAAAATGTGATAACGGAAAAAATTCCAAGTGAAATCCAAGCTGCAGGGACATGAACATACATAATTCTCACTGAATGGCTTTGTTTGTAATCTTCAGGAGAAAATATCAAAGATTCCATCAACCCAATTGAAAGAATAATTACAAATAAAAATAGGACGTATTTGGGAGCCTTAGATGTAATAGAAAAGATTTTATTAGGTTCAAAATATTTAAACATTATTAATTGTTATTTTAATTTTATTTATGAATTTTTATTATGAAATGGTTATCTGATCAAGAATGTAGAGGGAGATAATAACGAAGGGTAATAATTAACACTCTTGATCAGAATTAAGCACAATTTACTAAATAGCTGTGTCAAAGATTTGAGCTAATTGTGTTTAAAAAATGATTTTCTTAATTCGAAAGCTTAAAATAGCTTGATCCCTTTTTTCCTGAAAAAATTTCCTCAATCAAAGGATGCTTTATGGGCTCATCAGAATCATCCATCAATAAATTCTGTTCTGAAACATATGCTTCATAGGTAATTTCATCATTTTCCGCTAGCAAATGATAAAAAGGCTGATCTTTTCTAGGTCTTACATTTTTGGGTATTGATTGATACCATTCTTCAGAATTATTAAATTCAAAATCAACATCATAAATCACACCTCTGAACTCAAAGTGTTTATGTTTTACAATGTCTCCTATTGAAAATTTAGCTTTTTGAATTGGCATTACGATTAGTATGGGTATTTAAAAATAAAAATCAATAAGAAAAATTTATAATTTTTGTATAAATATTATTTATGTTAATATCTTTAAAGTGAATAAATCTTTTTTAAAGTTTCTTACTGATTTTGGGCCATTAGTAATTTTTTTTTACTACTACTACGATAGTGGAAAAGATTTAAAAATAGCAATTCCACCATTTATAATTGCGACAATATTAGCATTGGCTATCATGTGGTTTTTGGAAAAAAAAATACCAAAAGTTCCTTTGTTAAGTGGAGTTTTAATTACTTTTTTTGGTGGATTAACAATTTATTTTAATAATCCAGTTTTTATTTATATTAAACCTACCATTATAAATATTTTATTTGGTCTAGCTCTAATATTTGGAAGATATTTTACAAATGAACCTGTGCTTAAAAAGCTTATGGGTAAATCAATTTCCTTAACTAACGAAGGTTGGGAAATATTAAACAAAAGGTGGATTTATTTCTTTTTTGGTCTTGCAATACTCAATGAATTCGTGTGGAGAACTCAGTCAGAGGAGTTTTGGGTAAATTTTAAAGTATGGGGTTTGTTACCTATTACTTTTATATTTACAGGTTTTCAAATAGGATTAATCAACAAATATAAAACAAATGAATAATAATTTAAGATTAATAGTAAATAATATTAATGACAAAAAGCTAGAGGATAAACATTTTTTTGAAAAAGATGAGTTAAAAATAATCTTGGATCTTTATGCAAAAATGGTTTCGGAAGGTTCTTGGAAAGATTATGGGTTAAGTATATCAAGTAAACAAGTTGGCTTTAGTGTATTTAAAAATGCAACTGAAAACGCACTCTACAAAATATGCAAGAATTTCAAACCAAAAAATAAAAATCTTAAATATTTAATAACAGACACGAATGGAAAAATATTAAAAAATTCTTTTGATTTAAATATACTCTTAAA
The DNA here is from genome assembly GCA_902603555.1 of uncultured Pelagibacteraceae bacterium. Classification (GTDB taxonomy): domain Bacteria; phylum Pseudomonadota; class Alphaproteobacteria; order Pelagibacterales; family Pelagibacteraceae; genus Pelagibacter. Next base: position 29,865 of record CACKVD010000010.1, on the reverse strand, counting down.
AAATACAAACTGGAAAAAACTCTAGAAATTAAATTATCTTCTTTGACCAAAAAGTCTTAGAAGCATTATAAATAAATTAATGAAATCTAAATAAAGAGTTAACGCACCCATTACAGCTTTTTTACCAATAATTTCACCAGTATCACTTGCTGTATACATATTTTTTATTTTTTGAGTATCATATGCAGTAAGACCTACAAAAATTAAAACTCCTAAAATTGAAATCACAAAGTACATCATTGAGGATTTCATAAAAATATTAACTAATGAAGCAATAATGATTCCAATTAACCCCATCATCAAAAAGGATCCTAATTTTGTAAGATCTCTTTTAGTTGTATAACCATACAAACTCATTGCTCCAAAAGTACCTGCAGTTATAAAAAAAACTCTTGTAATTGAAGTTTCAGTATAAACAACAAATATTGATGACAAAGATAACCCCATTAGTGCTGCAAATATCCAAAAAACTGTCTGAGCTTTTGCTGCACTCATTTTATTAATTCCAAAACTCATATAAAACACAACTCCTAAAGGAGCCAACATTACAACCCAAGCTAAACCAGAAGCATAAATTGAATTACCAAAGGGCGTAAAAACTAGAGGAGATAAAGATTGAACAGCTAACTTAAAAGTTATCAATGCAACTATTCCTGTAACTAAAAGGGCTGAACCCATGTAATTATAAACTTTTAGCATGTAGGCTCTTAAGCCTTCATCCATCACAGCTGTGTCTTGTGCTGCAGCTTTTGCTCTAGCTAAAATTCCTTTTTTATCAAATTCCATAATAATAAAAATATATAGTCTTTTACTAATTATTCAAGATGCCTTAAAAGATTAATAAAAAAAATTAACACTATAAAACCTCAATGAATTACAAAAAATTAGGAAATACTAATCTTGATGTAAGTACAATTTGTCTCGGCACGATGACTTGGGGAGAGCAAAACACTCAAGACGAGGGTTTTGAGCAAATGGATTATGCTTTAGACCAAGGTGTAAATTTTTGGGATACTGCAGAAATTTATTCTATTCCTCCAAAAGAAGAAACTTTTGGAAGCACTGAAGAAATTATAGGCAATTGGTTTAAACTAACTAAAAAAAGAGACAAAGTAATTCTTGCCTCAAAAGTTTGTGGACCAATGAGAGAATATGTAAGAGGTGGGGGTAATCAGTTTGGAAAAAAAAATATTACTGAAGCACTAGAGGGGAGTTTAAGAAGATTAAAGACTGATTATATTGACTTATATCAATTACATTGGCCAGAAAGAAATACAAATTTTTTTGGTAAATTAGGCTACGAGCATAGTGATGATGGTGAATGGACTAGATTTGAAGATATTTTAGAAAATCTAAAAAAATTTATAGATCAAGGAAAAATTAGACATGTGGGTCTGTCTAATGAAACACCTTGGGGATTATCAAAATTTTTAGAAATATCCAAAAATAAAAATCTTCCTAGAATGCTTTCAGTTCAAAACCCATATAATTTACTCAACAGAACCTATGAAGTGGGACTTGCGGAAATGTCTGTTAGAGAACAATCAGGACTTTTAGCCTACTCTCCTCTAGCTTGCGGTTATCTTTCAGGCAAATATAGAAATGATCAATTACCAAAAGGATCTAGGATTGCACTCCATAAAGATTTCTGGACCAGGTATAGTAAGCCTAACGCAGGAAAAGCTATTGAGGCTTATTATGAAGTAGCTAAAAAATATAAATTAGATTTAGCACAAATGTCTTTAAAGTTTTTAGAAATTCAACCTTTTGTAACCTCGGTTATCATTGGTGCAACTACAATGGAGCAGTTGAAAACTGACATAGAAAGTGTAAATATAAATTTAACTGAAGAAATTATAAATGAAATTAACGAAGTACAGAAAATTTATCCAAATCCATGTCCATAATTAAAAAGATTATATCTTTATCAATATTCATTACACTTATCTTGGGATCAAATACTTTTGCAGAAGATTTAAAAAAAGTCGGTAAATTTAAAGATTGGGAGGTGATGATTATGTCTGAGGCATCTGGCAAGGTATGTTTTGCTCAATCAACTCCGGTTTTACAAGCGCCAAAAAAAGATAAGAGAGATGCAAGATTATTTATAACTTTTAGACCAGGTGAAAAAATTTCAAATGAAATTAGTGCAACTGCTGGCTATGAATTTAATAAAAATAATACAGTTTTAGCAACATCTGGGAATAACAAGTTTAAATTTGATATTAAACAGCAAGGTTTTGCTTGGATGACTAGTAATAAAAAAGAAAAAATTATGGTTAAAGTTATGAAAAAAGGATCAAGAATAATGGTTACGGGATACAATGAAAAAGGATCTCAAACTATAGATCACTATTCACTATTAGGATTTACAAAAGCTTATAATACTGCAAAAAAAGCCTGCAGTTAATAAATGAAATCAAAAAAAAGAATTGTGTTAGCTTATTCTGGTGGATTGGACACATCTATAATTTTAAAATGGTTACAAGAAAATTATAAGGCAGAGGTAATTTGTTATACTGCAGATATTGGTCAAGAAATTGATAAGAAAAAAATTATTTCAAATGCTAAAAAACTTGGAGTAAAGAATATAGTTATAAAAGATCTAAAAGATATATTTATAAAAGATTATGTTTTCCCAATGTTAAGAGGTCATGCTGTATATGAGGGAGTTTACTTGTTGGGAACTTCAATAGCAAGACCACTTATTGCAAAAGATCAAATAAAAGTTGCAAAAAAATACAAAGCATATGCTGTGTCCCACGGATCAACTGGAAAGGGGAATGATCAAGTTAGATTTGAACTTGGCTATCATTACTTTGGTCCAAAAATAAAAATAATTGCTCCTTGGAGAATATGGAAATTAAAATCAAGAACAGACTTAATAAATTATGCAAAAAAAAATAAAATTTCTATTCCAAAAGATAAAAAAGGTGCTCCACCTTTTTCAGTTGATGATAATTTATTTCATACTTCAACTGAGGGTAAGGTTTTAGAAAACCCAAAAAACTCTGCACCAGAATTGATTTTTCAAAGAACTGTTTCACCAGAAAAAGCACCAAATAAGCCAACGTTTGTTTCAATTAATTTTAGAAACGGAGATCCAATAGGGGTTAATGGAAAAAAATTAAATCCAGCAAAGTTGCTTGAAAAACTTAATCAATTAGCTGGAAAAAATGGAATAGGTAGAGTTGATCTTGTTGAAAATAGATTTTTAGGAATTAAGTCAAGAGGAGTTTATGAAACGCCTGGAGGAACTTTATTAATTCATGCTCATAGAGCAGTTGAGTCTGTTACTTTAGATAAAGAAACAATGCATAAAAAGGAAAATATAATGTCAAGATATGCTGAGCTTATCTATAATGGTTATTGGTATTCAAAAGAAAGATTTAAACTTCAGAAAATTGTCGACTTAAAAAAAAATAAAGTTAATGGGACTGTTAAACTTAAACTCTATAAAGGAAATATTACTATAATTTCTAGACAAACTAAAAGTTCTGCATACTCATTAAAAAAAGTTTCTTTTGAGGAAAATAAAACATTTAATAAATCCAATGTTGAAAAATTTATTAATTTTCATAAGAAAAAACTGCGTTCTTAATAAGGTTTAGGTCAATTTATCATTTGTTTAATTTGTTAGAAACTATATCTTGTAGTCATGGAATCATTTAAAAATTGGATGAAAGAGGCAGCAAATATTTTATTTGATGATAGTAAAAATGATTTAAGATCTCTTCCGAAAACTGTCAGGTTACAAATTCTTCTAGTCTTAAGTTTTATTTGGACTACTGTTTTTAGCTTGTATGTATTTTCATACACTACTTTTGCATTTGGTTGGGCAGGACTTTTTGTAGCTCACGTTGGATTAATATTTGCAGTTTATATGACATTTAAACATTTTCACAGAGCTGAGGAGAGTTCAGCTAGTGTTTTTAAAACAAAAAATTTTGATCCATTTAAAATAATGGTTATTGTTTTTGTAATTGTCTTTATCTTTGTTTTTTCTAAAGGGATTGAAGTATTAACAAGCCCAAACCCTTATTCTTATTCAATTCCCTATGACGGTTCCTCAAAATCTGTGTTTGAAAAATGGCTACCATTTAGTAAAGATAAATAATGGAAAAGATTGCTAAAAATTTACAGCTAGTTTTAATGGTAATTATTTTAATTAGTACCGTTATAGCGGTTGGAATTGAAATAAATAAAATGTTTCTTGCTCAATCAGTAACCTTGGCTGATTTACTATTAATGTTTCTTTACTTAGAAGTATTAGCAATGGTAAGAGTTTTTTGGGATCAGCAATCAATAAGTATAACTTTACCTCTTTTAATAGCAATCACTGCTCTTGCACGATTTATTATCCTTCAAGGAAAAGAAATGGATCCAACAGCATTAGTTTATGAGGCAGTAGCTATAGTTCTCATCGCTGGGGCGATTGTTATCTTAAGGTTAAGACATAGTGATAAATTAGGTCTTAAAAGAAAAAAAAATAAATAATCTCAATGAATTTTGGCACATCAAGGGCTTCGGCTATTGAAAAGCTAAATAATTTCGTTGGGCAAAATTTATTTGAATACTCAAGATTGAGAAATTTTGATTATGGTCCAGATAATAGATCAAATATTTCTTGCCTTTCACCTTATATTACTCATGGAGTTGTATCAGAATTAGAAGTAATCAAAAAATCATTAAGCAAATTTTCATTCTCTAAAAATGAAAAATTTATTCAAGAAGTTTTATGGCGAATATATTGGAAGGGTTGGTTAGAATTAAGACCTAATGTTTGGACTGATTATTTAAACGAATTAAAAAGAGTTCGTCAAGAATTTAAAGACAACCCCAATTATAAAAATGCAATAGAGGGTAATACTAACATCGAATGCTTTAATGAATGGGTAAAAGAATTAAAAGAAACTAATTATTTACATAATCATGCAAGAATGTGGTTTGCAAGTATCTGGATTTTTACTTTGGATTTACCTTGGCAACTGGGTGCAGAGTTTTTTATGAAACATCTTTATGATGGAGATGCTGCATCCAATACTTTAGGATGGAGATGGGTTGCTGGAATTCAAACGCAAGGGAAAAATTATCTAGCTAGTGAATGGAACATTAAAAAATTTACAAACAACAGATTTAGTAATATCAAACTTAATGAAAATGCTCCCCCGAAAACTAGCAATAAAACTTATGCTGCATCAAAATTGGAGTTTAACAATCCTCAAAATCTTGACGAAAAAAATCTTCTTATTTTTGAGAATAATTTGTCTTTTGAAATAAGTGATTTTAAAGATCAAAAATTTAAAAAGGTTTTTTTAATTTCTAACAAAAATGAAAACCGAACCATAAAACTCAGTGAAAAATTAGTAAAATTCAAGTCTCAATTAATTGAAGATCAAAAAAAGAGATTGGAAGAAAAATCAATCAATACTGAAATTATAGATTTAAGTGAGATACAGAATATTAATGAAACTTCTTATGGTTTATATCCTACGGTCGGTGAAAACCTAGATTTTATAAATACGAATAATTTAAAAATAGAATTTCTGCATAGAAAATTAGACCAATTTTCTTGGAAATATTGTAATAAAGGTTTTTTTAATTTTAAAAATTATATTCCAAAAATAATTACAACTTTTAATTAAAACCACCTAAACATTCCGATAATTCCAGCCGTCGCATAAAAGAATTGTAAAAATAATATTCCTCTATGACCGCCCCTATAAGCCCAAATTCCAATTAAGATTGCAGATATAAGTAATAAACAAAAACCAAAGAACTCTATGCCAATATTCATAGCTACAAATAATGAGTACAATATTGCGGTAATAACCCCTGCCCATTCAAAAAATTTATTATTCATATTATTTTTTTAAAATTTTCATAAAGAATCTTAGAATATTTATTCATATCAGTCATATTATCTTTTGCAGCATTATCAAATTTTTCTAATGCTCCATCTCCTAATTGATCTTCAAGAGCCTTTTTATACTCTGGCACACATCCCCATTCGTTGACTGTTGTGTCTTTAATTTCGATATGAAACTGAATACCATAAGCATGATTTTGATATTTAAAAATTTGATACTTAGTAACTGGTGATGAAGCTAATAAGGTTACATCTTTATTATTCTCAATGCCCTGCACTTCATAAGAATGCCATTGTAAACTTTTTATTTTATTTGGAAATTTAGAGAATAAATTATCATTATCTTTTTCTTTAGAAAAATTAATATCCATAATCCCTATTTCTGCTGGTTGAGATTTAACTACTTTGCCACCAACAACTTCTCCTAACAACTGGCACCCTAAACAAAAACCCAAATAAGGTTTTTTTAAATTAATAACAAACTCTTTGATTGCTTTTTTTTCCTCAACTAACCAAGGATAATCTTTTTCCATAAAAGTATCCATTGGGCCACCCATACAAAACATCCCATCAAATTTAGTTAAATCGTCTGGAATTTTTTCACCTTCATCTAGCTCTATAGTGGTTAATTTAAATCGATCAGCTAACATTAAATCTTTGATATAACCTGGATCTTCTATTTTAATGTGTTGTAATACGATTATATTCACTAAGTTTAGCTTAGCTTAGAACACTTCTTTGAACAATATTTTACTCTATCCCAATTAAGCTTCCATTTCTTTCGCCAAACAAAAGGCCTTTTGCAAACTGGACAGGTTTTAGATGGTAAATTTTCTTTTCTCATTAAATTGAAATTGTATTTTGTTTAATAAATTTATCTGCCTCAGATAAAATTAATTTTTTTCTATCTGTTTTCATTTTATCAAAAATTCTTACCATCATTGATAGTCTAGGGTTTGTTAAAAAAAATTTTCTGTTTCGATCTATGAATCTCCAATAAAGACCATCCATTGTATTGCACCACTCTCCTTTTTTAAAATCCATCATTTTCATAAAATAAGCAGATCCGCAAATATACGGTTTGGTTGCAAATATTCCACCATCACTGAATAATCCCATTCCATAAACATTTGGTACCATTACCCAGTCAGAAGAGTCTACAAACATTTCCATAAACCATTTGTAAACTACAATTGGTTTAATCTCACAAAGGTTCATGATGTTTGATAAAATCATCAGTCTTTCAATATGATGAGACCAGCCATGGTTTAATGCATTCTTGATTGCATAATCTAATGGTGGCAAACCTGTTGTTCCATCGTACCAAGACTTTTTCATTTTTCTATTTTGTTTAAAAAAATTTTTTGTTTCCATTTCCTCTGAATAACTTTGATAAATGCCTCGCATAAACTCTCTCCAACCAATTACCTGACGAATATAACCTTCCAACGAATTCATTCTTATTTTATTTTTTTTATGAAAATCTAAAACTTTTTGAATAATAAATTCAGGAGTTATTAAACCTAAATTGATATAGGGGCTTAAAGCACTGTGAAATAAAATATTATCTTTTTGATTTACTGCATCTTCATAATCACCAAACAAATTTGATTTTTCTTTTATAAAAAAATTTAGTAGTTTAACCACGTCATCAAACTCTGTTGCCAACCAAAAGTTACCCGTACTACCTGGATGATCTTTAAATAATTTTTCTACGATAGGCTTTAATTTTTTTGTATGATTAGTTTCATTAATTTTAGGAAATTTTGGTATTGAAATATCTTTTGGTAATTTATTTCTATTATCCTCATCAAAACTCCACTTTCCTCCGATTGGATTTCCATCAGCACCCATCAATATTCCTGATTTTTTTCGAACCTCTTTGTAAAACGTTGCCATAAAAGGTTTTTTCGATTTTCCTAGATAATTTTTGAATTCACCTCTTGAGTTTAAAAACATAGGAGTTTGAACAACATTCCAACTAATTTTTTCTTTTTTTAAGAATTGAGAAATTTTTTTTTCAAAAAACTTATCTTCAATTTCAAAACTAGAAATTTCTTTAATTTTTTTTGAATTAATAATCTTTTTTAATTTTTTAAGATAATCATCTTTAAATTCTTTATCTTCAATTTTTGTATACTCTAATTTAAATTTATTCTTTTTGAGTTTGTCTGCATAAGATCGCATAGAAGACAAGAATAATAGTATTTTCTGTTTATGATGTTTTTCATAAGTACATAAACCATTGTCTTCTGCCATAAAGAATATATGGTCTTTTTTGAAGCGGTCGAGGTATTTTGATGGAAATAATTGATTACCAAGTATAAGAAATAACTTCATAATTAAATATAACTAATAAAATTTTTTATGTCAGAAAAATATATTGTTTTTGGTGCGACAGGTTCAATCGGATCAAGTTTAGCAGAACAATTAGTAAGTTCAGGAAATAGCGTTCATTTAGTTGCAAGAAATGAAGCTGAACTTAAAAATATTTCTGACAAACTAGGATGTACATCTACTGTGGCTGATGTTTTAGAGGAAGGATTTATTGATAAAGTTAAAAATGATATCGAAGAAACCAAAGGTATTGCTTACTGCGTAGGTTCAATTGATTTAAAACCTTTAAGAATGGTTACAGAACAAGATTTTAACAAATGTATGAAACTAAATCTTTATTCTGCAGTTGAGGCTATAAAAGGATACCAAGAAAGTTTAAAAAAAAATAAAGGATCAGTAGTTTTATTTTCTACAGTCGCTGCTCAAAGAGGATTTACTAATCATGCTATAATCGCTTCTACAAAAGCTGCAGTTGAAGGGTTGACTGTTTCTTTAGCAGCCGAATTTGCACCGAACATCAGAGTTAACTGTATAGCACCTAGTCTGACACATTCTAAAATTGCTGAACCAATGTTAAAAAATAAAGCTCTAGCCGATGGAATAGCAAAAGCTCATCCACTTAAAAGATTGGGTGAGGGAAAAGATTCTGCTTCACTGGCAAAGTTTCTTATTACTGAAGATAGTTCTTGGGTCACAGGACAAATAATTGCAGTAGATGGTGGAAGATCTAAACTTTCTTAAAGTGAAAAAAGTTTTATTTTTAATATTATTAATTTTTTTTTTTACCTCAAAATCTTTTTCTCAAAATTATAGTTTTCAAAAATTAGTAAAACTTGATGGGCCATGGGGCTCATCATTCTTGAATGAAGATGAATTAATAATTACAGAGAAAAGTGGAAAAATAAAAATTGTAAATATCAAATCTAATAAAATTTCTGAAGTTGATCATAATTTAAATTTTTTAGATTATGGCCAAGGAGGATTATTAGATATATTGTTTAAAGATAATTTTGTTTATATTTCCTATTCTGAAAATAGAGGTAATTGGAAGTCAAGTACTTCAATTGCAAAGGCAAAATTCGATAAAATCAAATTAAACTTTAAAAACATTTTCCAAGCTGAACCTCCAATTGACTCAGGTTATCATTTTGGTTCAAGATTAGTAATTAAAGATAATTACCTTTTTGCATCAGCGGGAGAAAGAGGTCAAGGTATGATTGCCCAAGACCCTACAAATCATCCTGGAAGTATTATAAGAATTCATTTGGATGGAAGTATTCCCAATGACAATCCTAAGTTTAAAGGTAATTCAGACTGGCTACCTGAGATTTATCAAATCGGAATTCGTAACCCTCAAGGTTTGTCTTTATCTCCTTTTGATGGAAAAATTTATATGAGCAACCATGGTGCAAAAGGAGGTGACTGGTTTGGAGAGGTAAAAAAAGGTGAAAACTATGGTTGGAAAATATTAGGTTGGGGAGGAAAAAATTATACTGGAACAAAAATTGGACCAAAATGGAAGCCAGGTTTTACAAAAGCAATCCAGTACTGGGTACCTTCTATCGCTACTAGTGCAATTACTATTTATAAAGGCGATGAGTTTAAAGAATGGAACAGCCACGCTTTAGTTACATCTCTTAAGGATAAATCATTAAGAAAATTAATATTTGATGATAAATCAAATGTTAAAGAAGAGATAATTTTTAAAGACAAAATTGGAAGAATTAGAGATATACAAGTTCATCCAAATAATGGAAAAATTTATTTTTTAGCAGGAGATAGTTTGTGGTTAATGGAAAAAAATTAATTAAAATTTTATGTTTTTTAGTTGTAATTATTTCATATAACTCTATTTGCTTTACTATGGAAAAAAAACCTTATCATCACTTACCTGATGGAACTTTCAGAAATCCTGAGGGCTCCCCCATAAGGGACCCTAACGTGAAATGGTCTTATAAAATTTTTACTCAAGAAAAAAAGAAGCTTGATATGACAGTGCCAAAAGAGCATGTTGTAGCAAAAGAAAAAGTTTTATCAGATCTTAAAGAATATCAGGAAGATGATTACATCGCCTGGATAGGTCATGCGACTTTTTTAATAAAGCTAGGCGAGACTACAATAATTACTGATCCAGTGTTCTCGAAAAACGCAGGACCATTAATCTTTGGACCAGATAGATTTACTGAGCCAGCGTTAAAGCTCAACGAAATTCCAAAAATAGATTTATTTTTACTAACCCATAACCATTATGATCATCAAGATATGTCTACAATTAGAAAATTTCCATATAAAGGTGCAAAGGTTTTACTTCCTTTAAGATTAGGTAAATATTTTAAGGGATATAAAGATGTAAATGAAATGGATTGGTATGATCAAATTAAGATTAATGATGATTTAAAAATAACGTTTCTACCCGCTGTCCACTGGTCTAAAAGAAGTTTAACCGATACAAACAAAACTTTATGGGGAAATTTCTTAATCGAATATGATGGAAAAAAAATTTTTTTTGCATGCGACACTGGAATTGGAGATATTTACAAAGACATAGGAAATAAATTTGGGCCGATTGACCTCACATTTATTAACATAGGTGCTTACAATTTTTATCCAATAATGCCATATAAAGATAAATCTGTTTATCATACTAACCCTGAAGAAGCTTTGGAAGTTGCACAAAATTTAAAAAGTAAGAAAGTAATTGGGATGCACTGGGGAACTTTTGTTCTATCTTTAGAACCTATCATGGAACCACCAATTCGATTTAAGAATAGTGCAGAAAAATTTGGATTTAAAAAAAAGGATGCTATTATTTATAAAATAGGTGAGTTTGGATCTTTAAAAAAATTACTTAATTATAATTAATTTTCTAATAATTTTTTTTTTGCTTTTTCAAATTCTTCTTGGGTCAAAACACCGTCTTTTAAAAGATTATTTAACTTTTCCAGTTCTTCACTCAAATTTTTCTTACCATCAAAAGTGTTTTCAATTTCATTATTTTCTAAATTTTCATTCTCTTTGTTGGCATTTTTAGCACTCATACCTTTCATAATAGCGTTTCCTCCCAAATAAAGTACAAATGCAAATATTGGTATTACCAAACCAAAAAAAATTATTTTTTCCATTAATTAATCTTCGTCATCCTCTCTCCAGTTTTTTTCATACATCAACCAGGCAGCGTATATTACTGAAAATGTTCCTACAATCATACCATAATCAAATCCAGTTTGCTGATCATATAAATACCATCCTAATTGGGTTGCTCCTATTGGAGGTATGGTAAGAATTGCCATAAGTATTCCAATCCTATAGGGATATTTTGGTCTTTTCATGAGCTAACTTAACAAAAAAAGTTTGATGATTTAAATATTAAATTTGCGATCTTTTGAAACAGTCTATTGTATTTTTTAATAAACAAGCAATAGTCATAGGACCTACACCTCCGGGAACTGGCGTGAGAGCTTTTGCATTCTTCGAAACTTCATCAAAATCAACATCTCCAACAATACCCTTATCGGTTTTGTTAATTCCTACATCAATTACAATGGTGTCTTTTCTAACCCAGTCTCCCTTCACTAGCTCAGGAATACCAACAGCTGCTACAATTATATCTGCCTCTAAACATTCTGCTTTAAGATCTTTTGTTTTTGAATGTGTAATTGTTACTGTACAGTTTTCTTTCAAAAGAAGTTGGGTCATTGGTTTGCCATTTAAATTTGATCTTCCAACAACTACTGCTTTTTTTCCATTTAAATTTGGTTCAATCTTTTTAATTAATAAGTAACATCCTAACGGTGTACATGGTACTGAGCTTTCATAGCCTGAAGAAAGATTGCCTACATTCATTGGATGGAAGCCATCAACATCTTTAGAAGGATCTATTGTTTCAATAACTTTTTGCTTATCAATATGTTTTGGTAATGGTAATTGTACTAAAATTCCAGAGACACTCTCATCTTGATTTAATTCTTCAATTTTTTGTAAAACCGTTTTTTCCTCTACAGAGTCTGGATATTTAATTACTTCAGATTTTAACCCTACTTCATTCGCTGATTTTTCTTTATTACGAACATAAATTTGGCTTGGAGCCATATCTCCAATTAAAATAACTGTTAATCCAGGAACTTTATTATGTTTTGTTTTTAAATGGGCAACTTCTTTTTTTAGCTCTTCTCTTAATTCTGCAGCTGCCTTTTTTCCGTCAATTAAAATCATAAATTTAGAATATCATTGGTGCAATGTAGAGCTTCATACACATTTCTATAAACCAAATCAATAGAAGTAAAATTATTGGGGATATATCAAGTGAACCTAAATTAGGTAAAAAACGTCTTATTTTATTCAATATTGGATCGGTGAGTCGATAACTTAACTCTAAAATAGAATAAACGAACCTATTTTGAGTATTCAAAATATTAAAAGCTATTAACCAGCTAATAATTACATTGGCTATTACCACATAAGAATAAAGTTTAAGTATTTGCAAAATCAAATAAAAAATGGCGATCATTTTTTTTCAATATAAATTGAAGAACTTGGAAATGCGAATGAAGCTTTATTGCTCTCTACAATTTGTTTAATTTCAATAGCTAATTTCTCTTTTACAGAAAGCCATTCATTCCAACTATCAGATTTTGTAAAACAACGAACATACATATCAATTGAACTATCAGAAAATTTATCAACTCTTACTGCAATACCTATGCTCGTATTAAAATCATCACTTTTTTTAATATGGTCTTCTATTTGATTCCTAATTGTTTTTAATTGATCGACTGTTGTGTCGTATTGAAGGGTTATAATCCAACTTATCAACCAGTTTGAAGTTTCACTAACATTAACAACAGCATTTTCTGCAAATTGGAAATTCGGAATAATTGCTAATGATTTATCAAATTTTCTAATAGTTGTTGAACGAAATCCAATTTTTTCAACAATACCCTCAATAATTCCATCTACCAAAATCCAGTCACCTATTTTGAATCTTTTTTCAACAAGTACTAAAATTCCTGAAATTAAATTTTTAAATAAATCTTGTGCACCTAAAGCAACTGCAACACCAAACAAACCTAGACCAGCTATAATCGGTCCAATTTTTATCCCCCACAATTCTAAAACAGCAGCTAGACCTAATATAAAAATTAATATCTTTAAGGATTTAATAATCCATCCAATTAATTCCCTAGTTAAAAGTTTATCAAGTCCACTTAAAATATAAGAAACTGGTTCAATAATTTGGTGAATAACCCAAAAAATCAAAATCGTTATTAACGTTCTGTTAATTGTATCAACAATTTCACGACCCTCTAATGAAAAGGTCATGTAATAACTTGCAATAAAAAAACCTAAAACAATTGGTAAAAATCTAGCAGGTCCTATTAAAGAAGAAACAAAAGTATCATCAAGTTTATTTGTAGTTCTCTTAGAAATAATTTCTAACTTCTTGATAATAAGTTTACTAATTATGCCTCTAAAAATTAAAAATATTAAAAAGATACCTATTCCAATTAATATTTGAAATATATCTACTCCTAAAATTCCTTTGTTCCATACTGATAAAAATATTTCAGAAAAATTATTAAAAAGTTCCATATCTAAATTTTATATAACAAAAACTCTTCTTCTCCAGGATTAAAAAGAAATATTTTTTTCCATTTAATTTCGTTCAATATAGCGGATGTTTTTTCACCTATACACATTAAATTAGTGTTCATCCAAAGGCTTTCGGACTGATAAAGTTTAATAAATTTTAAGAAACTTAAAGCACTATTTTGAGAATAAACATATACTGCATCTGGCATGTTAAGCTTTAATTGTTTAACAAACTTATCATTAAAATTTACATTATGGTTAGTCCTATAATTAATAATTCTTTTAATATTATATCCTTCTTTCAACAATTGTTGATCTAAATCAACTGAAATTATTTCTCCACTTACATAAATTATTTTTCCATCTTTTTGATCAAAATTTTGTAGAATTAGTTCTTTTAAATTTTCAACATTTCCCTCGGCTGAAATAACATTTTGAAAACCAACAGCTCTGGCTTTTTTTTCTGTGGCATTACCTACACAAAAACATAATAGATTTTTATCAATTTTTTTAACATCTAAAAATTTTACTGCATTAGCACTAGTGAAAATAATTCCTTTTAGACTTAACAAATCAGTCTCGTCATAATTCACTTTATCTATCCTTAATAAAGGAAGATGAGATACTTCATTTCCTAAAGATTGGAACTTTAAAATCATTTCAGAACAATCTTCAAAAGGTCTAGTTAATAAAATATGCATGTTATTTTTTATAAGTATTATTAGATTTTGTTTTTAATATTTGCCCTACATCTTTACCAAGTTCCTTTGCATTTTCAATTTTAGAGGATTTTTTTTCATAAAATCTAGATGTACCATCTAAAGAAAAAAGTTCAGCCTCCAAAACAACTTCACTACCTTCGACTGTAGCATGTACTCCGACAGCAGTCTCACAATCCCCCTCTAAAACTTTTAAAACATTCCGTTCTGCACTAATTCTTTGATGGGTTTCGCTATGATTTGTTTTTTTTAATATAGATATTATCCTATTATCATCTTCTCTACATTGAAGAGATATAACACCTTGACCAGCGCTTGGAATTAATTCTTGTACTGAAAATATTTCTGAAATCTGGTCAGCTATATTTAAAGATTTAATTCCAGCATATGACAATATAATAGCATCATATAATCCTTCATTTAATTTTTTAATTCTAGTATCAATATTACCTCTTATGAGTTTACATTTAATATCTGATCTGAGTTTTTTAATTTGAAATTCTCTTCTATATGAAGAAGTACCAATAACTGCGTTTGGTTTTAAATCTTTAAGTTTTTTTTTATTAATTGAAATTAAAATTTCTCTTGGATCATTTCTTTCTAAAAATGCCTCAACTACTAAACCTTTAGACTTGATGATAGGTAAATCTTTTAAAGCATGCACTGCTATATCGATTTTTTTATCTAATAATTCTTTTTCAATATTAGATGAAAATAAACCTTTACCACCTACTTCAGAAAGTCTCTGATTCTGAACCTGATCACCTTTTGTGGTAATTTTTTTGATTACAATATCATCACTACTTAAATCTGTATTTTGTAAAATCTTATTTTTTGCTATTTGAGCATAAATTAATGCCAACTTACTCCCTCTTGATCCAATTATTATTTTCATATTCATAAATAAATTTATTTCTTACTTGTATTGGGATTGTACAGTTAATAAAAACTATTTGAATGAGTAAAAAAACCTTAATTCTAGGAATAGAGTCAAGTTGTGATGAAACAGCTGCATCGCTAATAACTGAAAATGAACAAGGAACACCAGTAGTTTTATCAAATATTATTTCAAGCCAAATTGACATTCATAAAGAATTTGGTGGAGTTGTTCCTGAATTAGCAGCACGATCTCATATTGAAAAAATAGATTGGATTGTTCAAAAAGCAATAGATGATAGTCGATGCAAAATTGAAGAAATAGACGCTATAGCTGCCACGGCTGGTCCAGGATTAATTGTTTGCTTATCAGTAGGCTTAAGTTTTGGTAAGGCTTTTGCATTATCATTAAACAAACCTTTCATTGCAGTCAACCATCTAGAAGGTCATGCATTGAGTCCAAAGCTTAATTCAAAATTAGATTATCCATATTTGGTTTTACTAATTTCTGGAGGTCATTCGCAGTTTTTAAGTGTTCAGGGACTCGGAAAATATAAAAGATTAGGTACAACTATTGATGATGCTTTAGGTGAAGCTTTTGATAAAACAGCAAAACTTTTAGGGATAGAATTTCCTGGCGGTCCACAAATTGAAATTCTAGCTAAAAAAGGAGATCCAAATAAATATGACTTACCAAAACCGATTTTTAACAAAGGTGGGTGTAATTTATCTTTTGCAGGTCTTAAAACTTCAATTTTAAAAATTACCAAAAATATTAAAACTGATCAGGAAAAATTTGATCTTGCTGCATCTTTTCAAAAAACTGTTGAGGATATATTATATAAAAAAACCAAGATAGCATTTGATGAATTTGAAAAAAGAAAACGAAATAAAAGAAAAAAAATTTGTAGTAGCAGGAGGCGTAGCTGCAAATAAAAATATTAGATTAATGTTAGAGAAACTATGTATAGAAAAAAACTACCAAAGTATATTTCCTCCTATAGAGTTTTGTGGTGATAACGCAGCGATGATTGCATTAGTTGGATTAGAAAAATTTAAGAAAAAACAATTTAATAATTTAGATCATCCAGCCAAGCCAAGATGGCCATTAGATGAAAATGCAACTTTTCTTAAAGGTGCGGGAGTAAAACTGTAATTGAAATAAATGAATAAAAAAAAATTGACTTTAAATGAAGTTTTTATTTTAGCCTTTGAAAATCATAAAAAAAATAATCTTAAAAATGCTGAAAATCTTTATAAAGAAGTTTTAAAAATTAATCCCAATCATTTTGAGTCAATTCTTCATCTAGGAACTTTATTAGGGCAAAATAACAAACCTGATTTAGCAAAACCTTTTTTTCAAAAGGCAATCCAGATTAATCCAAATGATATAAAAATACACAATAATCTTGGAATGGTATTCCAAAAGTTAGGAGAGCACCAAGCTGCAATTAATAGTTTTGAAAAGGCAATTTCAATTAATCCAAATTATATTCAAGCTCATTTGAATCTTGGTAACTTACAAACAGAATTAGGAAATCATCAAAAAGCAATGAATTGTTATCAAAAAGCAATTCAAATTGATCCTGAAAATATAATTATAGTAAACGCCCTCTCAAATTTATTAAGATTATTTCGAATAGTGAATATAACTGAAACGGATAAAACTAACTTAAAGAACTTATTTTTATTTTTATTTAAAGGTAACAATATTGATCATACTGATATTGCACATAATGCGAAATTACTTTTATTCGATGAAAAATGTGAAGATCAGATAAATCAGTTAATAAGTTCAAATTCTCTACTTTTGAAAAATGAGATTATCCAAAATTTGTTGGATGAGGAACTTTTACTATTAATTCTTCAGAAATCTTTAATAACAGATAAATTTTTTGAAAAATTAATTACTAAACTTAGATGTGAAATACTTTTTACCGATTTTGACTCAAATCAAAATTTTTTAAATAAATATTTTAACTTTATTGTTTCTATTGCTGAACAGAGCTTTCTCAATGAATTTGTTTTTTTTCAATCCAAAGAAGAGATTGATAGAATAAACCAGTTGAAAATTGGAATAACAAATAAAAACGAAATCGATGAATTAGAAATAGCAATTTTGGGTTGTTACATGCCCTTATATACTTCAAAAAAAATCACAAACAAATTATTGAATCACAAATCTGAAAATATTTTTTTCAATAATTTAATTTCCACTCATATTAAAGAACCACTGAATGAATTAGAATTAATAAACTCTATAAAATCTTCTGGTAAAATTACTGAATCTGTCTCAATAAAAGTTCGTAAGCAATACGAAGAACATCCCTATCCCAGATGGAAACATGCTAATAAAAATTTATCCTCTGATTTTTTGTTTGTACTTAATAATGAGATTAGGCCTAACAAAATAGAAATTAATAATATCAATTTTAATAATCCAAATGTTCTTATTGCAGGATGTGGAACTGGAAAACATATAATATCTGCTCGGACGTATCTAAATGCAAATATATTAGGTATCGATCTTAGTCTATCGAGCCTCGCTTATGCGAAAAGAAAAACAACAGAGTTAGGTTTAAAAAATATAGAATTTTTACATACAGATATTTTGCAGTTAAAAAATTTAAAAAGAAAATTTGATATCATAGAGTGTGTAGGAACTCTACACCATATGAAAGATCCACTTAAAGGTCTAAAAGAACTTACTAATGCACTAGAGCCTCATGGTTTTTTGAAGTTAGGTCTTTACAGTAAGTTAGCAAGACAACATATAATTAAAATAAAAGAATTAATTAAAGAAAAAAAAATTAAAAATTCAACTGAGGATATTAGAAATTTTAGAGAATTAATTTTTAAAAAAAAAAGATGGTCAATTATTTCAGAAAATATTTTATAATAATGATTTTTATTCAACATCTATGGCTAGAGATTTAATGTTTCATGTTCAAGAACACTGTTTTACTATACCTGAAATATCAAATATGTTAAAAAAATTAAATTTAGAATTTCTTGGTTTCAGAAACCCATTGATCAAAGCTAAATTTTCTAAATCTTTTCCTAATGATGAAAAAAATATTTCTTTTGATAATTGGAATAAATTTGAATTAAATAATCAAGATGCTTTTGCTAATATGTATCAATTTTGGGTAAGAAAGGTAATAAATTAAAAAATGAATTATTGGTTAATGAAATCCGAGCCTGACGTTTGGTCTTTAAACCAACAAATAAAAGCAGGAGATAAAGGTGCCCCTTGGGATGGTGTGAGAAACTATCAAGCTGCTAAAAATTTAAGAAACATGAAAAAAGGTGATCAATGTTTTTTTTATCATTCAAACATTGGTAAAGAAATTGTTGGAATTGTTGAGGTAATAAAAGAGCACTACTTAGATAAAACAGACCAATCTGGTCAGTTTGTGGCTGTTACTGTTAAGTTTTTAAAAAAACTGGATAAACCAGTTTCTTTAGAGGAAATCAAAAAAAATAAGCAATTAAGCCACTTATCTTTAATAAAGCAAAGTCGATTATCAGTAATGCCAATAGACTCTAAAAGCTGGAAAATCTTAAATAAGATGGGTAAGATTTAGATAAAAACAATTATGCCAAAAAAAAAGAAAAAGAAAAAGTCTAAAGTCAGATCTAGTAAAAAAAAAAGAAAAGTAATTAAAAAAAAATCCTCAAAAAAATTTAATATTTCTAGAAAAAAATCTAAAGGCAAAAAAAAATCAATCAAAAAAGTAAAGATTGGAAAAACTGATAATAATTCTTCATCTCAAGAACTAGTTTTTAAAACTAGACCAGAGTGGATTAAAAGTAGCTTGACAAATAAATCTCAGTATCAAAATAAATATAATGAGTCGATTAAAAATAATAATAATTTCTGGAAAAAAGAAGGAAAAAGAATTACATGGATAAAACCTTACAAAAAAATCAAAGATGTAAAGTATAGTAAGGATGAAGTTAGAATAAAGTGGTATGAAGATGGCACTCTTAATGCCTCTTCGAATTGTATTGATAGACACTTAAAAGATAAAAAAGACAAAACTGCAATAATTTGGGTAGGAGATGATCCAAAAGATAGTCAAAAGATTTCATATAAACAACTTCATCAAAAAGTTTCAAAAGCAGCAAATGGATTAAAAAAACTAGGGATTAAAAAAGGAGACAGGGTAACAATATATTTAACAATGATACCAGAGTTAGCAATTTTGATGTTAGCCTGTGCGAGAATTGGTGCCGTCCACTCAATTATTTTTGGAGGATTTTCTGCAGAATCAATTTCAGGAAGAGTTAATGATTGTGAGTCTGAATATATAATTACAGCTGATGAGGGTGTGAGAGGTGGAAAAACAATACCACTAAAATCAACAACAGATGAAGCTTTGGCTAGTTGTCCAAATGTAAAAAAATGTATTGTAGTAAAAAGAACTGGCAATTATGTTTTTTGGAATAACGAAAGAGATGTTTGGTACCATGATTTAATTAAGGATGTGCCTAGTCATTGTGACCCTGAAGAGATGAATGCTGAAGACCCACTCTTTATTCTATATACGTCTGGATCTACAGGAAAACCAAAAGGTGTTTTGCACACAACTGGTGGATATATGGTTTATGCATCAATGACACATCAATATATTTTTAATTATAAACCAAAAGATATTTATTGGTGCACAGCTGATATTGGGTGGGTAACAGGACATAGCTATATTATTTATGGCCCTTTATCTAATGGTGCAACAACTATCATGTTTGAGGGAGTTCCTAATTATCCTGACAGTTCAAGATGGTGGCAAATTGTAGATAAATTTAAAGTTAATACTTTTTATACTGCACCAACTGCAATTAGAGCTTTAATGAGAGAGGGTGACGGACCAGTAAACAAAACATCAAGAAAATCTCTCAAATTACTAGGAACGGTCGGTGAACCCATTAACCCTGAAGCATGGATGTGGTACTTTAAAACTATTGGAAATTCAAAATGTCCTATCGTTGATACTTGGTGGCAAACCGAAACTGGAGGAATTTTAATAGCTCCACAAACTGGTGCCATACCACTTAAACCTGGTTCTGCAACAAAACCTTTTTATGGAATTAAACCTGTTTTAGTTGATAAAGATGGTAAAGAAATCAAAGGTGCTGGAGAGGGAAGACTTTGTATATCTCAATCTTGGCCTGGACAAATGAGAACTGTTTATGGAGATCATCAAAGATTTATAGATACTTATTTTTCTCAATTTGATGGAAAATATTTTACCGGCGATGGATGTAGGAGAGACAAAGATGGATATTATTGGATTACAGGTAGAGTAGATGATGTAATTATTGTTTCTGGCCACAACCTTGGTACTGCAGAAATTGAAAGTGCCTTTGTTGCTCACCCAAAAGTAGCCGAAGCAGCAGTTGTTGGATACCCTCACGACATTAAAGGTAATGGTTTGTATTGTTATGTAACCTTAAATGCTGGTGAAGCTGAAACTGGAGAATTAGAGAGAGATTTAAAACTTTGGGTAAGAAAACAAATAGGACCACTTGCAACACCAGATCTAATTCATTTTTCTCCTGGATTACCAAAAACAAGGTCGGGGAAAATCATGAGAAGAATTTTGAGAAAGATTGCTGCCAATGAGCATGATCAATTAGGAGATACAACTACTTTAGCTGATCCAAGTGTTGTAACTAGTTTGGTTGAAAATAGAAAAAATACTTAAAACTTTACTCTCTCTGTAAATTCTTTTTTTACAATATCCCACTTTAATATCATAGAATTCAAAACTATCTTTCGATCTAATGTTTTAAGTTCATCTGCTATTGGTGCCCATTTAAATAGTGATAAAGCACTAGGATTGAATGGAAGATCATTACAATAATTTTCCCAATTAATATTTTTAAATCTTTCATTAAAATTTTGTTTTGTTTCTTCAATCAAATCTAATGGCATTTTATTTGAAGTTTCATCATCTAAAATTTTAAAAAAAATTTCTTTAGCCTTATCTGTTTCATGATAATTTAAATTAACTTTTAAATAAGAAAATGTAAAAAAAGTTAAATCTTGGAGAGCCACAGAATAGATATTCCATTTTGCTTGATTTACAGAATCCATAAATTTATCATTTTCAAAATGAAGAACGTACCTTGTTCCCATTCTAGTTTTTAAATAACCATAAAGTGTTACTTGTGTAACCCAAGCTGATTTGGATTGTATAAAATTCTCAAGATCATCTAAATTGCTTATTTTTGTCTTCGGAATAAAAGCTTTAAAGAGTGCGAAAAGGTAAATCTTAAAGTCATTCCAAGATAGGTCTTTCCAGGTTAATTTATATTTTGCCATAAAATCCTTAATTTATGGATTTATACCTTAAAAATTCCTATTTTATGTACAATTTTAACACTTTAAATCTGTTTCATAATGGTTATGGTTTTCGCCAGTTATAACTAAAAAGAGAGAGGTATAAATGTCAAAACAAGAACAACACTGGGAAAAAACCAGAAATTTGCTATTCATGACGTTAGCAATCTGGTTTGTATTCTCAATTGGCATCTTCTTATTCGGAGCTGAAATGAATGAGGTCACAGGACCTTTCGGTTATCCATGGACATATTGGTTTACATGTCAGGGATCTCTTGGAATCTTCGTAATCCTAATTTTCTGGTTTGCGAATAGACAAGAAAAAATCGACGAAGAATTCGGCTTTTCAGAAAGAGGGGACGACTAATGAAAGGTAATTTTATAGATAACTTGCCTAAAGTTTATGGAATCTACACGGGTGGATTTTTAGCTTTCATAATTATTATGGCAATTTGCGAGCAGATGGGTATGACTGCGAAAACAATAGGTATTTGTTTCGTGGCCTTCACAGTAGCCATCTACGCAATAATCGGTTGGCTATCACGTACAGCGCAAGCAGATGCATATTACGTAGCTGGAAGACAAGTACCTACCGTGTTCAATGGAATGGCGACTGCAGCAGACTGGATGTCTGGTGCTTCGTTTGTTGCAATGGCAGGTGGTATTTACTTTAAAGGTTACGGATACATGGCACTACTTGTTGGTTGGACTGGTGGTTATGTATTGGTTGCATCTTTATTAGCACCATACTTACGAAAATTTGGCTGTTACACAGTTCCAGATTTCATAGGTACAAGATATGGTGGTAATCTAAGTAGGTTACTTGCAGTAATAGTTTTAACTGTTGCTTCATTTACTTATGTGACTGCACAAATTAACGCTACAGGTACTATTGCATCTGTTGCTCTTGATATTCCATTCCAATACGCAGTATATGTTGGATTAGTAAGTATCTTACTATGTTCAATGTTAGGTGGTATGAGAGGAGTAACTTGGACACAGGTAGCACAGTATATCGTACTAATCATAGCTTACTTACTTCCAGTATTCTGGATCAGTAACAAAATAGGTGCGGGTTTCTTCCCTCACTTTATGTTAGCTGACGAAGTAGCTAGGATTACTGAGTTAGAACAGCAATTTGGTTTTGTTGCAAATTCAAAAGAAAATCTTGCAATGGTACCGAAAGGGTTAGCTGGAATAACTAAAGCTCACTCAGCGGTTAACGCTACACCTTGGGCATTTATTTCATTAGCATTGGCGATGATGATGGGAACAGCTTCATTACCACACGTTATGATGAGATATTTCACTACTCCAAGTGTAAAAGCAGCTAGAAAATCAGTAGGTTGGTCTTTATTCTTTATCTTCCTACTTTATTCTTCTGCTCCAATGTTAGCGACTCTATCTAAATTGTCATTGATGGACCCATCATTACCAACAGGTATTATCGGTAAATCAATTGCAGAAGTTCAAGCGATAGATTGGTATCAAAACTGGAACACAGCAAACTTGATGTTTGTAAGCGACTTTAACGGAAATGGAACTCTTGAGTTAAATGAGTTTTTCATGGGTGGTAAAGCCGTTGTGTTAGCTACACCGGAAATAGCTGGATTACCATACGTAATCTCAGGTCTGGTTGCTGCTGGAGGTATGGCTGCTGCCATGTCAACAGCCGATGGTTTGATTCTAGCGATTGCAAATGCTTTATCACATGACTTGTACTACAAGATCATTGATCCAAAAGCAGAGACTGCAAAACGACTGGTTGTTGCAAGGGTATTACTTGTAGTAATTGGTTTTGCTGGAGCAACTATTGCAGCAATGGAGATTCAAGGTATCTTAGGTTCAGTAATATGGGCGTTTGACTTTGCAATGTCTGGATTGTTCTTCCCACTTGTACTTGGTGTATGGTGGAAGAGAGCTAACAAAGAAGGTGCTATAGCTGGTATGGCTTTAGGTCTAATTTCAGGTGCTTGGTACCTAGTTTGGGTACGAACAGGTGGAAGTGGATTCTTAGGTATTACTCAGTTAACTTTTGGTATCTTCGGATCTGCAGTTAGTTTAGTATCTATGGTTGTTGTAAGTTTAATTACTTCGGCACCAAATGCTGCTACGCAAAAAATGGTTGATGAGGTTCGTGTACCGTCTGGTAGAACGATCCTTGGCAAACAATAAAAAAATATTTATAAGGGGCGATTAACTTCGCCCCTTTTAATTTAATCTTTTTTCCAATATAAATCTAAAATGTCTGCTAACTTCCATCCATTAGTTTATATAATTGACTATATTTTAGGGGTTATTATGTGGACTTTGATAGGAAGGGTGGCAATGAATATTTTTCAAAAAGAAGACTCTCAGTTTTTTTTTATGAAAGTATTTGTTAAATTTACCAATCCATTATTAAAAATTTTTAAACCTTTAACTCCATCATTCATTATTCACCCACTAGTTCCACTTTATGTTGCTTGGTTTTTCTTTATGATAAGATTTTACTTGATGCCATGGGTTTTGGGTTATTCTGTAATGGGTATGCTATCTTTTCCTTTAGAAAGTGAGATTTCGAGGCAAATTTACCAATTTTTTAATTCAATTAAATTTTAAAAATTGATACTAGTTAAATTAGTTATCAATGAAAAAAATAAAAATTTCGCCATCAATTTTATCAGCTGATTTTAGTCAATTAGGTAATGAAATTAAAAGATTAGAAGAAGGCGGCGCTGATATGATTCACGTAGATGTCATGGATGGTCATTTTGTTCCTAATTTAACAATTGGTCCACCTGTAATTGAAGCATTAAAAAAACATTCTTCAATGATATTTGATGTCCATCTAATGATTTCGCCAGTTCATAAATATATTGAGGCATACTCAAATGCAGGGGCAGATATAATTACAATCCACCCTGAGGCAACAGAAAATTTGAAATCATCAATTTCAAAAATAAAAGAATTAAAAAAAAAGGCTGGAGTATCTCTTAATCCTAAAACTAAAATTGATACAATTTTAAATGTTCTAGATGAAATAGACTTAGTTCTTATCATGAGTGTAAATCCTGGGTTTGGTGGACAAAAATTTATGCCCGAGGTTTTGACAAAAATAAAGGATTTAAAAAAAATACAAATAGAAAAAAATTTAAATTTTGATATTGAAATTGATGGAGGTATAAATTTTGACAATTCCAAAATTGCAATAGATGCTGGTGCTAATATTCTTGTTTCTGGCACCACAATTTTTAAAAGTAATAATGGAGATATAAAAAAAAATATTGAATTATTAAAATCAAAATAATTTCATGATTTATATAAATCGTTTTTTTTTTACTATTTTAAAACAAATACGTAAATTATATCTTTACTCAAATTTTTACGACAAGAAAATTTCAAAAATAGATGACAAGGATTTTGTTTATAAACCCAGCCCACATTTATTGTCATCGTTAATTAAATATCAAAAAAAAAAGTTTAAAATTGATGATTTCTCTTTAGAAGAAATTTGGAATAATAATAAATTAAATAATAAAGATTACAAAAACTTAAATAGTTTTTATTGGTTTTTTAGTTTAGATCTAAAATCCTCTAAAAAGACTACACAATCAGTTGTTACAAATTGGATAAGAAATAATCATAGATTTAATAGTAGTTGGGATTTTGATTTAACTGCTAAACGAATTATTTCTTGGTTATCTTGCCATAATCTTACATTTGACGAAAGCGATCATGATTATAGAAATAATTTTAATAAAATAATTTTGAAGCAAGCAAATCATTTAATTAGTGAAATTAATAGATCAAAACTGATTGATGATAAGTTAATTGGGTGTGCCTCAATTATTCTAGTTGGACTTTGTTATGATAATGAAAAAAATTATTTGAACTTTGGTTCAACCTTGCTTAAAAAAATATCCAAAATAGTTTTGGACAGTTATGGTTTTCCAAAATCAAGGAGTATTAAACAACTAATTTTTTATCTAAAGTATTTTATATTAATAAGAGAATGGTTTAAAGAATCTCAGGTAAACATACCCGAGCATATAGATGAAACTATATTCTATCTTGGGCAAGGTTATGCTTTTTTTTGGAATTCAGGTTCAGATTTTTTATTCAATGGAAACAATATTTCTGACAATAGTAACTTTGATAATTATTTAAAAAGATTAGGTTATAAATTTAAGAATGATAATCAGGAGTTTGGAGGATACATAGTTTTAAAAAATAAAAAAATTTGCATAATTATGGATGCAGGATCAACACCAACTCAAAAGTATACCATGGATTATCAATCCGGTGCTTTATCTTTTGAAATTATATCTAATGGAAAAAAACTAATCAGTAATTGTGGCTATTATAAAAAAAAAGAAAATAAATTAAATCAATTATCAAAAGCTTCTGCAACACAAAATACTCTAGTTATTGATGATAATTCTTCATGTAAATTTTCAAAAATTCAAAATACTTTTTTAGTTAAAAATGGTTTAAAGGTAATAAAAAAAAATTTCATTATTGAAAAAAATTTTTGGAAAATCAATGCTTCACATGATGGATATCTTAAGAAATATAATTCAATTCATGAGAGAGAAATAGAATTTTATCCAGAACAAATGGTTTTTAAAGGATTGGATAAAATAATAAAAAAAAAAACTAATAATAATTATAAGTTTGATATTCGCTTTCACGTAGAACCAAATATCAAATTAATGAAAACTCAAGATAATAAAACAATTTTAATTGAGCTAGATGATGAAGGATGGAAATTTACATGTGATAATTATGATATTAACATTGATAATGGTTTATATTTCGGTAATAAAAATTTATATTCTGAAAATCAAAACATTTTTATTAGTGGGATTTCAAATAACCAGATAGAAAATATTAAGTGGGAAATAAGAAAGATATAATGAAAAAAATAAAATCAGCATTAATATCTGTATCTGATAAATCTAATTTAAAACCACTATTACAAACCTTAAAAAATAATAATATAAAGATAATTAGCTCTGGCGGGACGTTTAAGGAAATACAAAAATTAAAATACAAATGTATAGATATTTCAAATTTTACTGGTTTTAGTGAAATACTTGAAGGAAGAGTTAAAACTTTACATCCTAAAATTCATGCAGGAATACTTAATAAAAGAAAAAATAAATCTCATAAAAAAGATTTAAAAACAAATAATTTCGAAGATATAGATCTTGTGATTGTTAATTTTTATCCTTTTGAACAAACTCTAAAAAAAACTAAAGATCATAATAATATTATTGAAAATATAGATGTTGGTGGACCTGCCATGGTAAGAGCTGCCGCAAAAAATTATAATGATGTTACAGTTATAACATCTATAGATCAGTATTCTGAACTAATTGATCAATTAAAAAACAACAAAGGTTCTACTGTTTTAAAATTTAGAAAAAAAATGTCACAACTTGCTTTTGCAGAAACAGCCTATTATGACTCAGTAATTTCAAACTATTTTAATGAAATCTCAAAAATTAATTTTCCAAAAAAAAAAGTATTTTATGGAAATTTAATTGAAAAATTACGATATGGAGAAAATCCACATCAAGAAAGTGCTGTCTACTCAAAATTTTCAAACATTAATATTAATCAAATACATGGAAAACAATTAAGTTTTAATAATTATAATGACATTTTCTCTGCCCTAACCATTTCTAAATCTTTTCCAAAAAATAGAGGCGTAGCTATTGTAAAACATGCTAACCCTTGTGGTGTATCTATATTAAAGAATAATAAAGATAGCTACAAACATGCCTTATCATGTGATCCTGTAAGTGCTTTTGGTGGTATTGTTTCGTGTAATTTTAAAATTACTAAAAACCTAGCATTAGAATTAAACAAAATATTTCTTGAAGTAATAGTTGCAAATGGCTTTGATAAAAATTCTCTTAAGATACTTAAGTCAAAAAAAAATTTAAGATTAATAGATGCTTCAAATTTTTCATTTAACGAAATTTTTAAATTTAACTCTGTTAATAATTCATTTTTGTTACAATCCGAAGATAGTCAAATACTTTCAAAAAAAAATTTTCAAGTTGTTTCAAAAAAAAAACCAAACAAATCACAGTTTGATAATTTAATGTTTGCTTTTAATGTTTGTCGTTATGTAAAATCAAATGCAATCGTATTGGCAAGCAAAGAGTCAACAATAGGAATAGGATCTGGGCAGCCAAGCAGGCTTGATAGTTGTAAAATTGCTATCGATAAAATGAATAAGTTCACAAAAATTAAAAATGAGATAGTTGCAGCTTCGGATGCTTTTTTTCCATTTGTAGATGGTATTGAAAAACTAGTTCAAGCAGGGGTTAGTGCAGTTATCCAACCAAGTGGTTCAATTAGAGATAAAGATATAATAAAGTTTGCAAATGAAACAGGAACAATTCTTATTTTTTCTAAAACTAGACATTTTAGACATTAGTATTTTTGTCTATTTTAGCAGCCAAGATAAAGTCATTTTCCGATAAACCTTCTATTGCATGTGTTGTAATATTTATTTTTGCATATCCCCATCCAAAAGATATATCGGGATGGTGTCCCTCTTCTTCTGATATTGAGCCTACTTCATTTACAAATTTTTGACTTTCTAAAAAATTCTTAAAAGTAAATTTTTTTTCAAGATAATAAATATTTTTGTCACTCTTAACTATTTTCCAACCATCAACTTTTTTTTGATATTTATGAATTTCGGAAATATCAAAAGGTATAGCACCACCTTCGCAAGGAACACATTTTTTTTTCAATAAGTCTGTCATAAACTGGAGCGGGCAAAGGGGGTCGAACCCTCGACCTTCTCGTTGGCAACGAGACGCTCTACCACTGAGCTATGCCCGCATTATAAAAAGAGTATAATTAGTCATTTTTTTTAATTCAAGCAATATTAAATATGATATATTTTAAAATAATGAAAAAAGAAGATTTACCAAAAAAGTTAGCTGTTTTTCCACTGAGCAACTTTATAATTTTTCCAAAAACTACAGTGCCATTAAATATTTTTGAGCCAAGATATATAGATATGATTAATGATAGTATGAAATCAAACAAGTTAGTTGGTATGATACAACCCAAACTCTCAAAAGATATTAATGATAATGTTCCACAACTTCATGAAATTGGGTGTATGGGAAAAATAACAAGTTTTAAAGAAACTAAAGATTCTAGATTTTTAATTGAACTAAAAGGTTTAATAAGGTTTAAAATAACAAATGAAATCAGTTCTGATAAAAAGTATAGAGAGTGTGAAATAAATTTTGAAAATTATTATGAAGACTTGGAGAATAAAAAAGAGGAAATAAAGTTTTCTGATTTAGAGTTAATTTTTAAAGACCTAAAATCCCTCTTTGAAAAAAGAGGCTTTATAATTAATTGGAAAGCTTTAGAAAAACAAAGTTTAGATGAAACTATAAATGCGTTAGCAATGGCATCTCCATTTAGTATTGAAGAAAAACAGGTTTTATTGGAAGCAAAAAGTTTAAATATTCGAAAAACGAAAATAGCTGAAATATTAACTACCTATTCATTTGATCAATATAATAATACGACCATTCAATAATTTTAAATTACTATTCCATTATCTGCAAATTTTGTAAAAAAATTATTTACAATCTTATTTTTTCCTAAATACTTAATTGATTTACTTAAATGATTAACTTTTAATCTATTTTCAAAATTAAAAAATTCATAAATAAAATCAATACTGTTTGAAAAAAGATAATTTTTATCCCTACTACTTTTTTCAAAATCTGAGCAAATAGAAGTATCTAAATCTAGTCCATGTTCTTTTTTAAATTTAATAAGTTTGTAGATTGTTTTAATATCTCTAATTGTCATATTAAAACCCTGCCCAGCAAGTGGATGTATTTTGTGTAACAAATCTCCAAATGCAATAATATTTTTATAATAGTAAGATCTTAAACTAGAAGATTTTAATTCAAAACGCATTACTTTATTTATTTTTAAAATCTTATATTTAATATTATATTTTTTAATCAATTTTTCAAAATCTACATTCTCTTTGTTTTTTATTGAATAAACGATTGAAGTTTCAGATTGTGAAATAGGTAAAAATGCAAGTGGTCCATTTTTTGTAAAAATTTGAGTAGCAATATTATTATTTA
>CACKVD010000009.1 GCA_902603555.1 uncultured Pelagibacteraceae bacterium | reverse complement strand
TAATGAAAGTGGCTGGAACATTTCTGATCAAATGCATGTTTAGATCGATATCTTCTTCGATATAATCAGTGGCAGGTGATGGAAATCCAGCGCCAGCTTTATGTAGATAATAGGGAATAGTTAGTTTCATGTTCTTGTTTTGTTCTATTTTATAGCCTATTTATACAATACACGCAAGAGGTTGTATTTTGAGTCTGTAACTGAATCAAAAGTGAATCAAAAGGTGAACATCAAAACTACATTTTGTATGCTTGTGGATAACCTCAACCAGAGATAGTTTGTAAAAGCCGATGAAAAAATTTTTAACATTAATCTTTTTTATTTTTTTTACTTCAACATATGCAGCGGCAGATAAATGGAAAGTTCAAAATAAATGGAAAATTTCATGTGGATTAGTTGATAAAGAAGCTTTGATTGTAAATGGAAAACCAAAAAAAAGTTTTAACAAAAATGAATTCAAAGTAGAGAGTGTTACATTCAAGCTTGATAAAGGAGAAATTGGAAAATGCAAACCAGACAAAAAACCTTCTGGTGGTTACCCGTATTCTGGCAGACAAGAAATTACACATAAACTATCACCAGGAAATACAATTGTTGAGGCAGTGATTTTAACTTCTGGAGCTCCTCAATATCGTTCTCATTTTTTTCAAATACACGACGGAAGATCATCAGGAAAACCCCCTTCAATGATTTCAGTTCAAAAAGACTGGAGAGTAAGGAATCAACATAGTACTGAATGCTTTAAACCTAAGTGCAAACAACTTAAATACGAAGTATATTTAAAACCAGGAGAAAATAAAAAATTTAAAGCAGACGTTCAATATGATAAAAAAGGAAAGAAAATATCAGCAAGATACTATTTGGATGGTGAATTGGTTGTTCAACATTTAGATGTGCCAATAGCTAAAAAAAAAACTGATGGACCATATGGACCAAACAAACCGTACATTAAAATTGGTATATATAGGATTGGAGATACAGGTACGACAACTTTTTCTTATAGCGATGTTGTTGTAAAGAATAAGAAATAATAATTATTAGAAAAAATTATGAAAAAATTAACATGTCATTGCGGTGCTATTAAAGCAGAAATTAATTTAGATGGGGATTTAGCCAAAGTAATAAAATGTAATTGTTCTATTTGTAAAAGAAAAGGAGCAATTATGTCGATGGTAAAAAATGAGGATTTTAAAATTGTAAAAGGTGGAGATAAATTAAAACTTTATCAATTCCATTCAAAAGTTGCTAAACATTATTTTTGTTCTGAATGTGGAATTTATACTCATCACAATCCAAGGATCAATCCAGCAATGACTGGATTTAATGTAGGATGTATTGATGAAATAGATACTTTTGGTATGAAAGATATCCCAGTTAACGACGGTCAAAATCATCCTTTAGATAAAAAATAATCTTCATGCAAAAATTTAGTTTATGCTTTGGTAGGGTTAAAAAAGATTGTTTAAAGTTTATTAAATCTCAAGAGACAAAAGCTGATAAATTTAAAAATAAAGAAAGAATGATAAGGTCATTCTTAATTCCATTATGTTTCTGGATCAGTAAAAAGTCAGATAAAAAAAGACCTTATTTTGTGGGTTTAGCAGGAGGTCAAGGAACTGGCAAAACAACAATAAGTTCTTTAATTAAAATAATTTTAACAAAATACTTTAAATTGAAAGTTTTTAGAATTTCAATTGATGATTTTTATAAAACTAGAAAAGAACGAGTAAATTTATCTAATCAAATTCATTCAATGCTTTTAACTAGAGGAGTTCCAGGAACCCATGATATTAAAATGATGTTGAATTTTTTTAAACAAGTAAAAAGTAAGAAATTTAAAAGATTAAAACTTCCAACTTTTAATAAAGCGGTTGATGACAGATTTAAAAAAAAATATTGGTACAATTTAAATGAAAAACCAGATGTGATTATTTTTGAGGGATGGTGTGTTGGTGCAAAATCAGAAAAAAATAGTTCTTTAAGGAAAACAATTAATTCTATGGAAAAAATAAAAGATCAAAAGCAAATTTGGAGAAAATACGTGAACCAACAATTGAAATCAAAGTATAAAAACCTATATTCACAACTTAATTGTTTAATATATTTAAAAGCAAAAAACTTTAGTTTACTTCAAAAATGGAGACTAAAACAAGAACGTAAACTTTGGTTAAGTAGTAAAAGAAATTCAAAACTTAAAATTATGAGTAAAGGAGATGTAATTAACTTTATGCAGACTTATCAAAGAATTACTCAAAATATGTTTAGATATATGCCTAAGTATGCATCAATTATTTTTAATTTAAATAATAACCATCAAATAAAATCTGCAACATATAAAAGAAAATGAAAAAATTTTTTATAATTACCCTTAGTTATTTTTTTTTATTTTCTGGTGTAAGTGCTGAAACTTTTACCGCTGCTCTTAAAAAAGCTTATAATAATAATCCTGAATTAAATGCTGAAAGAGAAAGTTTATATATTTCAGAGCAAGAATTAAATATTTCAAAAGGCTCTTATCTTCCAACTGTTACTTTAAGTGGTAGTAAAAGTGAGGAAGAAACAGATAAATTAACTAATCGTGATGGTTCTAATGCTTCTATTACAAATGTAGATCCAACTGTTACATCAATAACAATAGAACAAACATTAATTGATTTTGGAAGGGGGGCAGAATTAGCAAAAAGCAAAATAGGAATAGATTTAGCAAATGCAAAACTTTTAAAAAAAGAGCAAGATATTTTGTATAAGTCAATTCAAGCTTATACAGGCCTCTTGGCAGCAAATGAAAAACTTAAAATTAATAGATCTAATGTTAATTTATTAGACCGTCAGGTTGAAACAGATAGGATAAGACTTGAGAGAGGAAATATATCATTATCTGATGTTGCACAATCAGAATCCTCATTAGCAGGAGCTCAAGCAAAACTGATACAAGCTGAAAATGATTTTTTAACAAGCAAACTTAATTATGAAAATGTTATTGGTAAATTAAACGATCCAGAATTATTAGATAAATCTTCAATTATAGAAATAACATTGCCTAATGAATTAAATTCTGCAATTGAGATATCAAAAAAAAATAATCCTGATTTAATAATAGCTCAACTAGAGTATGAACAATCAAAAAAAGACACAACAAGTGCTAGATCTGATTTAGCACCATCTGCTAAATTGTCTTTCGATAGATCAAAAACTGACGACCTAAGTGCAACCTATGATGAAAGAGAAAAAGATACTTTAAAAGCAACAGTTACTTGGCCATTTTTTTCTGGTGGAAAGAATATTGCATCTTTAAAAAAAAATAAAAGTATTGAATTACAAAAAAATTTATTGCTTGATAATATGACTACAAAAAATCTAACAGATGTTGCTAGTGCTTGGTCTAATTATCAATCAAATAAAAGTTTGTTGAATTCTGTAAGAGCTCAAGTTAACGCTGCTGAGATTGCTAATGAGGGAATAGTAGCCGAATACAATAGTGGTTCAAATAGAACTACATTAGAAGTTATTCAATCCAACTCTTTATTGTTAAATGCACAAATTTCATTAGCTGATTCTGAAAGAAACTATATTTTGTCTCAATTTAACCTGCTTAAATCAGTAGGTCAGCTTAATAGCAAATATCTAAAAATCAGATAATATTTGGTCTTTTTTCATCAAAATAAATTAATCTTGCTAATGAGAACAAAATGTGTACATTTATTCTATGATTCGAGTGTTAAAAAAATTAAAAAAAGAGGCTAAAAATGACGAAAAATAACCTAAAAGTAGTTAAATCTACTAAAGATCAAGAAATGGACATCAAAGAAAAAAATAAGGCATTAGATGCTGCTATCAGCCAGATAACTGACAATTTTGGAAAAGGTTCAGTTATGAAGCTTGGCGAAAAAAGAGCTATGGATATCGAGTCGATATCTACAGGATCTTTAAGCTTAGACTTAGCTCTAGGAATAGGTGGTTTGCCTAAAGGAAGAATTATAGAAGTTTACGGACCAGAATCTTCTGGAAAAACAACATTAGCTTTACAAGTAGTTGCTGAAGCACAAAAAGCTGGTGGAATTTGTGCATTCGTTGATGCCGAACATGCTTTGGATCCAGTTTACGCAAAAAAATTAGGAGTAAATACTGAAGAATTATTAATTTCTCAACCAGATGCGGGCGAGCAAGCTTTAGAAATAGCAGATACTCTAGTAAAATCAGGCTCTATTTCAGTAATTGTAATTGACTCAGTTGCAGCATTAACTCCAAAAGCTGAAATTGAAGGTGAAATGGGTGACCATCACGTAGGTCTTCAATCAAGATTAATGAGTCAGGCTTTAAGAAAATTAACTGGTTCAATTTCAAACACAAACACAATGATGATTTTCATTAACCAAATTAGAATGAAAATTGGAGTTATGTTTGGAAGCCCTGAAACAACATCAGGTGGAAATGCACTTAAATTTTATTCATCTGTAAGAATGGACATTAGAAGAATTGGTGCCATCAAAGATAAAGATGAAATTATTGGTAACTCTACTAGAGTGAAAGTAGTTAAAAATAAAGTTGCACCACCATTTAAAGTTGTTGAATTTGACTTAATGTATGGAAAAGGAATTAGCAAAATGGGTGAATTAGTAGACCTAGGAGCTAAGGCTGATATTATTGAAAAATCAGGTGCATGGTATGCGTATAAAGGAGAGAAAATTGGACAAGGAAGAGAAAACGCAAAAGTCTATTTAGCTCAAAATCCACAAGTTGCTGCAGAAATTGAAATGGCAATTAGGGAAAAAGCTGGTGTGATTTCTAAAAAAATTGAAGGAAATCCATTAAGTCCAGAAAAAATTGAAAAAGAGAAGAAAGTAGCTGAAAAAGAAGAAGCTGCTCCTGCTAAAAAGAACTAAAATTAAAGGTCATCTTTAAATTATCAAAGGCGCTTATTTTAAGCGCCTTTCCCCCTTATCGTTATCTAGACATAGAATAAAAAAGCTGTATTTTAAAAATATGGTGGACAAATCATTAAATGAAATAAGAAGTACGTTTCTTAAATACTTCGAAAAAAATGATCATAAGATTGTTGAATCTAGCAATTTAGTTCCAAATAATGACCCAACCTTAATGTTTGCTAATTCAGGAATGGTTCAGTTTAAAAATGTATTTACTGGTTTAGAAAAAAGGGATTATCAAAGAGCAACTACTTCACAAAAATGTGTCAGAGCTGGTGGTAAGCACAACGACCTGGAAAATGTTGGTTATACGCCAAGACATCATACTTTCTTTGAAATGTTGGGAAACTTTTCTTTTGGAGATTACTTTAAAGAAAGAGGAATAGAACTTGCATGGAATTTAATCACTAAAGATTTTGGTTTAGATAAAAATAGACTTTACGTAACGGTGTTTCATGAAGATGATGAAGCCTTTAATTTTTGGAAGAAAATTGCGGGTTTTAGTGATGATAAAATAATTAGAATTGCAACATCAGACAACTTCTGGTCTATGGGTGAGATAGGTCCTTGTGGACCTTGTTCTGAAATATTTTACGACCATGGTGATCATTTAAAAGGAGGTCTACCTGGAACTAAAGATCAAGATGGAGATCGTTTTATTGAAATTTGGAACTTAGTTTTTATGCAGTATGAACAAGTTTCAAAAGATAAAAGAATAGATTTGCCAAAACCATCTGTCGATACTGGAATGGGATTAGAGAGAATTGCAGCTCTCTTACAAGGTACACATGATAATTATCAAACTGATCATTTTAAGAAATTAATTAGCTCAATATCTGACGTAACAAAAGTTAAACAAGAAGATAAAAATATATCAAGTTTTAGAGTTATTGCTGATCACTTAAGAGCAAGCTCATTTCTTTTGGCCGAAGGTGTTTTACCTTCAAATGAAGGTCGTGGATATGTTCTAAGAAGAATTATGAGAAGAGGAATGAGACATTCTCATTTGTTAGGATCTAAAGAGCCAATTTTTTATAAAATTTTTGACTCATTAAAAAAAGAGATGTCTGGAAATTATCCAGAGCTTGAAAGATCTCAATCTTTAATCAAAGAAACTTTAAGGATGGAGGAAGAAAAATTTTTAGTTTTACTTGATAGAGGTATCAAAATTTTGAATGATGAAATTGCAAAAATAGATAAAATTTTACCTGGTGATGTCGCATTCAAACTATATGACACCTATGGTTTTCCATTAGATCTTACAGAAGATATTTTAAAAAATAAATCTTTAAAAGTTGATGATAAGAAATTTGATGAGTTAATGAAAAAAAGTAAAGAACTTGCAAAAAAGAATTGGAAAGGTTCTGGAGATAGTTCTGAAGAAGCGATTTGGTTTTCAATTAAAGACAAAACTGGTCCAACAGAATTTTTAGGTTATGAGTCAAATCAGTCAGAGGGTGTTGTGTTAAATTTAATTAAAGATGACAAAGAAACAAAATCTTTATCTTCTGGTGAAGAGGGAATGATTATTGCAAATCAAACCCCGTTTTATGGAGAGTCAGGAGGACAACTTGGAGATAAAGGAACAATTGTTTCTGGAAATTCTGTTTTTGAGGTTGATGATACACAAAAAAAACTTGGGGATTTATTTGTTCATTACGGATCAATCAAAACTGGAGAAATAAAAATCAATGATGTAGTGGAGATGAAAATAGATGTTGAGAGAAGAGATAATCTAAAAGCTTACCATTCTGCTACACACTTACTCCACGAGTCCTTGAGAAGAACCTTAGGTAAACATGTTATGCAAAAAGGATCATTAGTTGCTCCAGACAGATTAAGATTTGACTTTAGTCATATGAAACCAATTACCAATGAAGAGTTAGAAACTATCGATAAATTAGTTAATGAATACGTTTCAAATAGTTCTGAAGTAACCACAAGAATTATGACTCCAAAAGCAGCTATAGAAAAAGGTGCATTAGCTTTCTTTGGAGAAAAATATGGAGAAGAAGTTCGTGTAGTATCTATGGGTAAGGAAAAAGAGGCATATTTTTCAACAGAATTGTGTGGAGGAACTCATGTCAAAAATACTGGTGATATTGGAAAATTTAAAACTGTAAGCCAATCATCTATTGCCGCTGGTGTTAGAAGAGTTGAAGCTTTAAGAGATAAGCAGCTTGAGGATTTTATTAAGACTAAAGAAAAATTATCAACTTTATCTACGCAAAAAGATGAGGAAAGTATCAAAGAGCTGTCATCTCAAATTATAAAACTTGGAGGCAAACCAAACGTTAATAACGAGGATCTTAAAGAAATTATAAAAAATCTTACAAGACAACTTGAACAACTAAATGTCAGTGCAGTTCTTAAAGATAAAACAAGGAATATTATCAAAGATGAAAAAATAAAAGATATAATGGTAAGATTTCAAAAAGTACAAGATTTACCACCCAAAGATTTAAGAAAATTAGTTGATAGTGGAAAAAAAGAATTAGGTGATGGTATCGTTATTGTATTTGCTAGCAGTGAAGATAAAGTTGGACTCGCTGTAGGTATAACTGAAAAATTAGTTAAAAAATATGATGCTGTAAAATTTGCAAAATTGGGATCAGAAATTATTGGTGGCAAAGGGGGTGGTGGAAGAAAAGATTTTGCACAAGCTGGTGGTCAAAATAAGAATAAAATTGAAGAAGCTTTTAAAAAACTGAGAGATTTAATTTAGTTTCTTTTTTAAATTATTGTCAATTACATCTAAAAATTGGTTTGTAGTAAGATATTTACTTGATGGACCTATTAAAATTGCTAGATCTTTTGTCATCGAGCCACTTTCAACACAATTAATGCAAACTTGTTCAATTGTATTTGCAAATTTAATTAACTTTTCATTATTATCCAATTTTCCTCTATGAGCTAACCCTCGCGTCCAGGCAAATATTGAAGCTATTGGATTAGTTGAGGTTTCCTTACCTTGTTGGTGCATTCTAAAGTGCCTTGTTACAGTTCCATGAGCTGCTTCTGCCTCCATTACTTTTCCATCTGGGGTTAACAATGTACTAGTCATTAGACCAAGTGAACCATATCCTTGTGCCATTGTATCAGATTGGACATCACCATCATAATTTTTACAAGCCCAAATATATTTACCACTCCATTTCATCGCACATGCCACCATGTCATCAATCAATCTATGTTCATAAGTAATTTTAGCTTCTTCAAACTTTTTCTTAAATTCTTTATTGAACACATCTTCAAATATATCTTTAAATCTTCCATCATATTTTTTCAAAATAGTATTTTTCGTTGATAAATAGACTGGCCATTTTTTAATTAAGCCATAACTGAAACAAGATCTTGCAAAATCTTCAATAGATTTATCCAAATTGTACATTGAGAGTGCAACACCTGGACCTGTAAAATTGAAAACTTCATATTTAATTTCATCTTTACCATCTTCTGAAGTCCACTTAACTTCCATCTTTCCTTTTCCTGGAACTTTAAAATCAGTTGCTCTGTATTGATCACCAAAAGCATGTCTTCCAATTACAACAGGGTCTGACCAAGAAGGAACTAAT
Source organism: uncultured Pelagibacteraceae bacterium (assembly GCA_902603555.1). Taxonomy (GTDB): domain Bacteria; phylum Pseudomonadota; class Alphaproteobacteria; order Pelagibacterales; family Pelagibacteraceae; genus Pelagibacter. The sequence goes on along the minus strand of CACKVD010000009.1, from coordinate 32,507 downwards.
TTTGGAATATTGGAACAGATTATTGGTTCTCTAAAAACGGTACCTCCAATAATATTTCTGATAGTTCCATTAGGTGATCTCCACATTTTTTTTAAACTAAATTCTTCTACTCTAGCTTCATCTGGAGTTATGGTTGCACATTTAATACCAACGCCTATTTTTTTTATAGCATTAGCTGAGTCTATTGTAATTTGATCATCCGTATCATCTCTGCTTTTCATTCCTAAATCGTAGTATTCAATACCTAGATCAAGATAAGGTAGGATTAATTTATTCTTAATAAATTCCCAGATTATTCTGGTCATTTCATCGCCATCTAACTCTACTACTGGGTTTTTAACGGTAATTTTGCTCACTTATATTTATCTTATTAATTGAATTTCGTGATTTTATATACATATTAATGAAAAATTATCAAATAGAAGAATATGTTAAGTAAAATATTTCCAAAAATTCACGCAGAGGGATATAAATTTTTAGTTATAGCTGCAATCGTCACCATAGTGTTTTATAGCTTTAGTGATTTTTTAGGCTTAATAGGTTTAGTACTAACTATTTGGGTTTATTATTTCTTTAGAGATCCAGAAAGAGTGATCATAGAAGATGATAACTATCTTGTAAGTCCAGCAGATGGAGAAGTAATAAAAGTTGAAGAAGTTGATGGTCCGAAAGAACTTGGATTTGAAAATAGAAAATTTAAGAAGATAAGTATTTTTATGAACATTTTTGATTGTCACGTTAACAGAACACCTTGTGCTGGTAAGGTAGAGGAGATTTTGTATAAACCAGGAAAATTTTTTAATGCATCTCTTGATAAAGCCAGTGAAGACAATGAAAGAAATTATTACAAGATTAAAGATCTTGAAAACAATGATATAATTGTAGTTCAAATTGCTGGGCTAGTTGCTAGAAGAATTGTTTGTGAGACGAACAAAGATCAAGATTTGAAACAAGGAGAAAGAATTGGAATGATAAGATTTGGAAGTAGAGCAGATATATATTATGAAAATTATGAACCTTTAGTTAAAGTTGGACAAAAAGCTATCTCAGGAGAAACATTACTAGCTAAAAAATAGCATGGAACAGCCAAAAAATAATTTTAAAATTGTTTCAAATAAAAAAACAAGAATGATTTTACCAAACGCCATTACTTTAATTGGTGTCTGTATAGGCTTAACCTCTATAAAGTTTGCTATAGATGGTAAATTTGCAATAGCTATAATTGCAATATTGTTTGCAGGTTTGATGGATGCACTAGATGGAAGAATAGCTAGATTAATTAAAGGCACATCAAAAATGGGTAAAGAACTCGATTCTCTTGGGGATGTAATTAGTTTTGGAGTAGCTCCGGCACTCATAATGTATTTTTGGAATTTACAATATTTAGATAAATTAGGATGGTTTGTTTGTCTAACCTATGTAGTTTGTGTGGCATTAAGACTTGCAAGATTCAATGTTAATTCTGATGAGGAACCATCATGGAAAGATAATTTTTTTGAAGGAATGCCATCTCCTGCAGGAGGAATAATTGTTTTAATGCCTTTAATTTTTAGCTTTAGTGGATTTGGATCATCTTTTATAAAAATAAATTACGATATTGTTGTTCCATTATTCTTTATTGTAGTTTCAATATTACTAATAAGTACAATTCCAACATATTCATTTAAAAAAATAGTCATTCCTAGATCTTTAACAAAATTTTTATTATTTGGAATAGTTTTATTTTTTGGTGCTTTGTTGGTTTACACTTTTAAAATTTTAGCAGTAACTTGTTTAATTTATATTTGCTTAATTCCAATTAGCTATTTTCATTATAAAAAAATTAAAAAAGAGAAAAATATTTCTTCAGATAAAGATGAAGAGTTAGAAGATATTCTATAGATGAAAAAAAATGTAATCGTTTCTTTAGCAGATGCTAATTATTTCCCTTTATTAGATGAATTAATAGATTCAATTAAAAGATTTAAAGAAAGCAGTGGAGTTGCAATCTGTATTTTGGATGCTGGATTAACTAAAGAACAAAAAGAAAAATTATCAAATAAAGTTGATGAAATTAAATCTGCTGAATGGGACATAGATGTTCCAACTTCAAAAGTTAAAGGAAAAGAATGGTTAAAAAGCCAAGTATCAAGAGCATTCTTGCCAAAATATTTTCCTGATTATGAGAAGTATTTGTGGATAGATTGTGATGCTTGGGTAAATGATTGGAATTGTTTAGAATTGTATTTCAAGGCATGTAATAACGGAAAGCTTGGTATTACACAAACTATTGGACCTGGATATAAAATAACCTCAAAAGTAAATTGGTTAATTGGTAAATTAGCAATTATTAAATCTCAAAATTTTAAACATGCTGTAAAATCAAACATTGGTTACGACAAAGCTAGAAAATTAGCTTTTGCGCCTCACATTAATATTGGAGTTTTTTCACTAGAAAAAAATTCTAAAGGATGGAGTTCTTGGCAAAATAATTTGTCAAAAACTTTAAAAGCTGGAAATATTTTTGGATCCGAGGGGTTAGCAATTAATATGTCTGTTTATATCGATGATTTAGAGACAGAGTTTTTACCTTTAAACTGTAACTGGATTGCAAGTAATTTACTTCCAAAATATGACGAAGAACAAAAAACTTTTGTTGAACCATTTTTGCCAAATTATAAAATTGGAATAATACATCTTGCTGCTGGAATTTGGAAAGATGGAAGAGATATGAGATTAGACAAAAGTGTTGAAATTGAAATTGAAACATTAAAAAATAAAAAGGTATATAAAAGCCTAAGATTTAATAATTAATTGAAAAAAAATAAAATTTCAAAAAATTGGGTTAATAAACAAAGAAGAGATATATATGTTCGTCAATCTAAAGTTGACGGTTATAGGGCTAGATCTGCTTATAAATTAATTGAAATTAACGAGAAGTTTAAGATCTTTAAGGGTGGCATGTGTGTGATTGATATAGGTGCGGCTCCAGGTAGTTGGACTCAATATGCTTCTAAAATTGTCAAAAATGGAAAAATTATTTCAATAGATTTAAAAGAAATGGAAAAAATTAAAAATAATATTCAAATTAAAGGTGACTTTACATCTCCTTTGATCCAAGATCAGATCAAAAATTATCTTAACAAAGGATCAGATGTTGTAATGTCTGATATGGCTGTAAACACCACTGGTATTAAAAATATAGATTCAATTCAAACAGGTGAACTTTGCAAAGAAGCTATGATTTTTTCAAAAGATGTAATGTTAGAAAAAGGTTTTTTTATTTCAAAAATATTTATGGGAGGTTCATTTAATGAAATTGTCGCACTAGGTAAAAAACTTTTTAAAGAAGTTAAGGTTTTTAAACCTAAATCTAGTCGAAAAGACTCTAAAGAAAGTTTTATTATTTGTAAAAATCTTAGATAGCCTCTTTAAATTTAAAAGGAATCATATATAAATGATTATGGTTCCTATAAAAGAAGCACTCACCTTTGACGATGTAACTCTAGCACCAAAATATTCTGAAATTCTGCCATCAGATGTTGATACTAGTATAAAATTGACTGAAACTTTAAAACTGAAAATTCCTCTTTTGTCATCGGCTATGGACACAGTTACTGAGAGTAAAATGGCAATTGCTATAGCAAAATCAGGTGGACTTGGAATAATTCATAGAAATCTTGATGTAAAAAAACAAATTTTAGAAATCAAAAAAGTTAAAAAACAAAAATTATTAGTTGGTGCAGCAGTTGGTGCTGGTCCTAATGAATTTAAAAGGGCAAAGGCAATTTTAAAAGAAAATATTGATATGATTGTTGTTGATACTGCACATGGTCATACAAAAAAAGTTTCAGAAATAATTAAGTTTATTAAAAAAAACAAAAATAAAAAAACTGCATTATGTGCTGGAAATATTGCAACACCTGAAGCAGCTAAATTCTTACTTAAATTGGGAGTAGATATAATTAAAGTTGGAATAGGACCTGGATCGATCTGTACAACAAGATTAGTTGCTGGAATTGGTGTGCCACAACTCAGTGCAATTTTAAGTGTTAGAAATGGAATTAAAAATAAAAATGTAAAGATCATTTCTGACGGTGGTATTAAATATTCTGGTGATCTTGCAAAAGCTTTCGCTGCCGGTGCTGATGCAGTAATGATAGGATCTTTATTTGCAGGAACAGACGAAACACCAGGTAAATTAATAAAAAGAAATGGTAAATTTTTCAAAAGCTTTAGAGGCATGGGTTCAGTTGGCGCTATGAATAAAGGTTCGGCAGATAGATATTTTCAATCAAAACAAAAAGATATGTCAAAATATGTTCCAGAGGGAGTAGAAGGTTTTGCTAAATATAAAGGCAAAGTCAGCAATATAATTTATAAGTTAATCGGTGGTCTAAGATCGTCAATGGGTTATCTTGGATCTAAACAAATTAAATATCTTAGAGATAAACCACAATTTGTAAAAATTACAAAGGCTGGTTTTTATGAAAGTATGGTTCATAATGTCGATATAGTTAAAAATGATAATAAATACTAATGAATAAAATATTTAAATTTTCATTATTTTTTTATTTAATTATTAATTTATTTAATACTTTAAATAGTAATGAAAAATTTTTTAATACAGGACTAAAATTTTTTGAAGAAAAAAAATATGATGATGCAAAATTTATGTTTGAAAGAAGTATTGTGTCTAATCCAAAGAATTCAAATTCATATCTATATTTAGCAAAAATCTACAATATTAAAGAAGATCAAAAAAAAGAAGAAAAAAATTTAGAAGCGACATTGCTAATTGAACCTGATAATGAGGAGGCAATTTTAATGTCAATGAAAATTGCTTTAGAAAAGTCCAATTATAAAAAAGTAAAAGACTTATCAAAAACTTTCAAACAAGTTTGTAAAAAACTATGTGATGAAAATAAAGATATTTTAGAGACTCTTGCGAATATAGAACCTAAAAACAATGAGTCTTGATAAAAACTTAAATAAAATCTTGATTATAGATTTTGGCTCTCAATTCACTCAATTAATAGCAAGAAGAATTAGAGAACTTGGTGTATTTTCTGAAATAATAAGTCATAAAAAAATTAAAAACAGAGATATTAGTCATTCAATTAAAGGAATTATTTTATCTGGAGGTCCTTTAAATGTTTATGAAATCAATAAATATTCATTTGATAAGAAAATTATAGAAAATGGTATACCTATATTGGGTATTTGTTTTGGTCACCAGATTCTTTCAAAACTTAATGGTGGTAAAGTAAAACAATCAAAACATAGAGAATTTGGTCTAGCTAACATCGATAAAAAAAAAGAAAGTCTTATTACTAAAAATTTTTTTAATAAAAAAAGGATTAATAAAGTATGGATGAGCCACGCTGATCAAGTTTCTAAATTACCAAAAAATTTTAATGTAGTTGCTTCCAGTCGTAACTCAAAGTATGCCATTATTGAAAACAAGAAGAAAAGATTTTATGGAGTTCAATTTCATCCTGAGGTTACTCATACCGAAAATGGAAAAAAAATTATTAGTAATTTTATTTTTTTGATATGTGGAATTAAAAGGAATTGGTCCTCTAAAGATCAAAAGATACAATTAATTAAAGATGTCAGAAATCAAGTGGGAACAAATAAAGTTATTTGCGCTCTTTCTGGTGGGGTTGATAGTAGTGTCGTTGCACAATTATTGAATAAAGCTATTGGTAAAAAACTTTATTGTGTATTTGTTAATACAGGACTTCTTAGAAAAGATGAGGAAAAACAAGTTGTAGAAACATTTAGAAAAAAATTAAAAATGAATTTAATATATGTGAACGCTGAAAAAGAATTTTTAAAAAAGCTTACAAATATTTCTGATCCAGAAAAAAAGAGAAAAATAATAGGAAATTTGTTTATTAAAATTTTTGAACGTTTTGCAAAAAAAATTAAAGATGTAAAGTTTTTGGCACAAGGAACTCTTTATCCTGATCTTATAGAGAGTAAATCAGTCACTGGTAGTCAAACCTCAAAAATTAAATCACATCATAATGTGGGTGGATTACCAAAAAAAATGAGACTAAAGCTTGTTGAACCATTAAAATTTTTATTTAAAGATGAGGTTAGAAAATTAGGCCTAGAGCTGAATTTAAGTAGAGATATCATTTCTCGACATCCTTTTCCTGGTCCAGGTTTAGCTATTAGAATGCCAGGGGTTATTACACAGAAAAAGATTAATATTTTAAAAGAAGCAGATTATTACTTTATTCAAGCCTTAAAAGATCATGGACTTTACAATAAAATTTGGCAAGCTTACGCTGCATTGCTGCCTGTTAAGACAGTAGGTGTAATGGGTGATAACAGAACTTATGAATATTTGTGTTTGTTAAGAGCAATTACATCAGAGGATGGAATGACGGCAGATTTTTATGAATTTAAAAAGCCTTTTATCCAAATGATTTCAAATAAAATTGTAAATAGTATTAGAGGAATAAATAGAGTAGTTTATGATATAACATCGAAACCACCAAGTACTATTGAACTAGAGTAGTTAAAAGTAATGAATAGCAAAGTCAAAAAAATTCTGAAGATGAAAAAAAAATCTAAGATAATTTGCTTAACATCATATTCTAAGAATATTGCTGAGGAAGCTGACAAACATGCAGATATAATATTAGTTGGTGATTCCCTGGGTTCAGTTTTATACAACTACAACACTACAAAAAAAGTTACTCTAACAAATATGATTGACCACTCAAAGAGTGTTAGACTTGGAGTTAAAAAAAGTTTGATGGTAGTAGATATGCCATACAATACTTACAGATCAAAAAGTTCAGCTTTAAAAAATGCTAAAAAAATAATTAAAGAGACCAAATGTGATGCAGTGAAATTAGAAGGTGGAAAAAAAATTATAAGACAAATTAAACTTTTAATAAAAAATAAAATTCCTGTAATGGGTCACTTAGGTCTTTTACCTCAAACTAATAAAGGAAAATTTAAGTCCAAAGGGGGAAGCACCAAAGAAAAAAAACAACTAATAAAGGATTCTTTATTATTACAAGATTGTGGGGTATTTTCGATTGTTTTAGAATGTGTTAAAACTTCACTAGCTAAACAAATTACAGAAAAATTAAAAATACCAACTATTGGAATAGGATCATCAGCTTATTGCGATGGACAAGTTCTAGTAACTGATGACTTAATTGGATTGAATAATACAAAGATAAAATTTGTGAAAAAATTTATCAATATAAAAAAACACATTAATTTGGGATTAAAAAAATTTTCATCTGAGGTTAGATCACAAAAGTATCCTTCAAAAAAATATTCTTATTAAAAATATTTTTTAAACTGCTCATTTATTGATAAGATATCTAAATCTGCAAGACCACCAATTACTAATTGAATTGCAACTAACAATATAAAACCTAGACCAATATATGCTATCCATAAATGTTTTTGAATATAGTTAGCGAGATATGTGGCCATTGCACCTGTTAAAATTACTGATAACACAAGACCAAATATCATAAAACCAAAATTACCTTTAGCAGCACCAACAACACCGACAACGTTATCGAAACTAATTGTAATATCAGCAAATAAGACCTTGTATACACTTTGAATATACGATGGCTCTTTTGATTTCTTAGTTGGTGATTTAATTTTTTTTATTTCAAATAAATCTTTTCTTAAATCGTTAACTATCCAAATTAAGAGTAATCCACCTAAAATTTTAATGAAGTAAAATTCAAATAAATATGTAGCAAATAATGCAAATATGATCTTAAATATCAAGGCACCAGCAACACCCCATAAGATTATTTGTTTTCTATTTTTGGGAGCAAAATTTGATGCAATTAAACCTATAATTATTGCATTATCTGCAGCCAAGATAATATCTATGAAAATAATCTGAACAAGTATGAGCGTTTCTTCTAACAAAGTTCGGTTATACTATTAGAAAATACTTATAATTCAATTAAAAGTAGTAATATTTTTTTATTGATAAATTTTTCGATACACTATGAAATACCCTAAATAGAAATGGAGGAATAATGAAATTTATTAAATATTTTTTAAGTACTTTAATTTCGTTGATTTTAGCTACTAATGTGGCGATCGCAGAAAAGTGGGACATGGCTCTAGCTTATGGAGCTGGTAATTTTCACTCTGCTAACGCAACAGAATTTGCAAAAAATGTAACGGAAAAAAGTGGAGGAAAATTAACAATTGTAGCTCATCCTGGAGGATCACTTTTTAAAGGAGGAGAAATTTTTAGAGCTGTTAGAACTGGTCAAGCTCAAATAGGTGAAAGATTTATGTCAGCTCTTGGAAAAGAGGATCCGTTATTGGAAATTGACTCTCAACCATTTTTAGCAACATCATACAGCGATGCTTTAAGTTTATATAAAGCTTCTAAAGATGAAATTGTTAAAAGTTTAGACTCTAAAGGTCTTGTATTTTTATATGCAGTTCCGTGGCCTGCTCAAGGTTTATACAGCAAAAAAGAAATTAATTCTGTAGCAGATCTTAAAGGATTAAAGTTTAGAGCTTACAACTCAGCTACAATCAGAATTGCTGAATTGACTGGAATGGCACCAACAAAAATTGAAGCTGCCGAGATTAGTCAGGCTTTTTCGACTGGTGCAGTTGAAAGTATGATTACATCACCAACAACTGGGAAAAACTCTAAGATTTGGGAGAATGGAGTTAAATATTTTTATGATATTGCAGCTTGGTTTCCAAAGAACATGGTTATAGTTAACAAAGATTCTTGGAATAAGTTAGATAAAGCTACTCAGGACCTAGTTATGAAACAAGCAGCTTTAGCTGAGAGAAAAGGTTGGCAATTGTCTAAACAAGGAAATGTTTCTGATAAGAAAGCTTTAGCAAATGCTGGAATGGTAGTTGGTAAAGTTAATTCATCTTTACAATCTCATTTTGAAAAAGTTGGAGCAACAATGGCTAAAGAATGGTCTCAAAAAGCTGGATCAAGAGGAGCCGCTGTTTTATCAGCATACAAATAATTAAAACCTCTAAATTAAGGCCACTTAATAATTATAAGTGGCCTTAAATCGTTATGTTAAAATCTTTAGATAAGAATTTAAATAAATTATATAAATATTCAGGATATATCGCTGCAGCTTTTTTAATATTTGTAGCAGTGTTTATTCTTATTGGTATTTCTTCAAGAATATTTGGTTTTTATATTAGAGGATTAGCAGAATATTCTGGTTATTGCATGGCTTCAGCTTCATTCTTTGCTTTAGCATATACTTTTGTAGAAGGTGGACACATAAGAATTACTTTGTTTTTAGAAAAATTGTCTGGAACAAAAAAAAAATTCATTGAAATATGGTGTCTTAGTTTAGCTAGTTTTTTTTCAGGCTTCTTATCATTTTACTTTATTAAAATGTTAATAATATCTTATAAATTTCAAGAAAGAAGTGAAGGAGCAGATGAAATTTTGATATGGATACCACAAACTAGTGTAGCTATTGGATCCACAATTTTCTTCATAAGTGTTTTGCATCAATTTGTCTTATCAGTAAATAAAGATTAAATGCCTGAAATATTTTTAACCATTTTTTTTATTAGTGTTTTATTATTTTTTTTAGGGTCTGGAGTCTGGGTAGCCTTGAGTATGATAGGAGTGTCTGCAATTGGAATGATGCTTTTTACATCTAGACCTGTAGGTGATGCAATGGCAACAACAATATGGGGAACATCATCTTCGTGGACTCTAACTGCTCTACCTTTATTTGTTTGGATGGGAGAAATTTTATTTAGGACAAAATTATCTGAAAATTTATTTAAAGGCTTATCTCCTTGGATGCAAAAATTACCTGGAGGTTTAATTCATGTAAATGTTGTTGGATGTGCTTTATTTGCAGCAATATCTGGTTCATCAGCCGCTACAGTTGCCACAGTAGGAAAAATGTCAATTCCAGAACTAAGAAAAAGAAAATATCCTGAGAAAATTTTATTAGGTAGTCTGGCTGGTTCAGGAACATTAGGTTTGTTGATACCACCTTCAATAATTTTGATAATTTATGGCGTAGCTGTTCAAGAGTCTATTGCAAAATTATTTATTGCAGGGATTATTCCTGGGATAATGATTGCATTAATTTTTATGTCATACGTAATTATTTGGTCTTTAGTAAATAAGAAAAAAATGCCTAAGATTTCTGAAAAGTATTCATTTTTAGAAAAAATAAAAAGATCAAAACAACTTTTGCCTGTCATAATATTGATTTCAGGCGTAATTGGCTCAATTTATACTGGGATAGCAACAGCAACAGAAGCAGCTTCACTTGGAGTTGTTGGATCTTTAATTTTATCTTATTTTCAAAAAAGTCTTACTCTAGAAACATTTAAATCATCTCTATTAGGAGCTACCAAAACATCATGTATGATTGCTTTTATCTTAGCAGGCTCTACATTTTTATCTTTAGCTATGGGTTTTACTGGTTTACCTAGAAATTTAGCTACATGGATTCAGAATATGGATCTTTCCCCTTATGTTCTAATTTTTGTTTTGATGATTTTTTACATTATTTTAGGAATGTTTCTAGATGGTATTTCTGCTGTAGTATTAACAATGGCGGTCATAGAGCCGATGATACGTCAAGCAGGGTTTGATATGATTTGGTTTGGTATTTTTTTAGTTATAGTTGTTGAAATGGCTCAGATAACTCCACCAGTAGGATTTAACTTATTTGTACTTCAAGGAATGGCAAATAGGGATATGGGCTTTATCGCAAAAAGTGCGTTTCCATTATTTCTATTAATGATTTTAGCAGTCATATTAGTAGTAATTTTTCCAGAGATAGCTTTATGGATGCCTGAACAAATGGTTAAAAATCTAAATTAATATTTGGATTTTTTTGTACCGTCAATTATTTGCTTTAATTCAGAATACTCTTCACAATTACATTTAGCTAAAACTTCCAATCTTTCTTTTGCTAAATCAATTCTATTTGTTGTAACATAAAGTTCACCAAGATATTCGTTTATACCAATATGATTTGGATCCAAGGCTAGTCCCTGCAAATAATACTTTTCTCCATTTTCATAATCACCAAGTTTTCTAGTTGTAAATCCTAAGTAGTTTAGTGTATCTGGTTTGTTAGGTTTTTTTGAATTTGATTTGAGTAATAATTTTTGTGCCTTTTCATATTTTTTTTTGGCTTTTTCTAATTTACCTTTTTTTTCATATTTTTTTGCAGACTTTACATACATAATAGCTTTTTCATAATTTGTTTTTATTTTTGAGGATCCTCCATCACCCCCATCACTTCCAGCAGAAAAGGCATATGCAGAATAAAAAAGATATATAAAAGTAACTGTTAAAATTTTTTTGATCATTAAATAAATTTTTTCATTGTGTTTAAAGTTTTCAATTTAAGTCCATTTTCTAACAGGTTTTTCTTAATAGATTCGGCTGTAGCCAAAGAACTTTGATTATCTCCATGTATACATACTGAATCAATTTCACAAGGTATCTGTTTTCCACTGTGACAATTAAGAGCCTGATTTTTTACCATATTTAGTACATGTTTTTTTGCTTCCTCTGGATTTGTAATTAGAGCATGTGGTTTTTTTCTGGAAACTAAATTTCCATCATCCTCATAATTTCTATCTGCAAAAATTTCACAAGCTATTTTCATATTTAATTTTTTAGCTTCTTCTTCCATTTTTGATCCTGTTGGTACTAAATAGATCAGATCTTGACTTATTTCTTTAATAGCCTTTGCTAGAGTGTTCGCAAGCTCTGAATCCTCACATGCCATATTATTCAAAGCCCCATGTGGCTTGATATGACTTACAAACTCACCAAAATTTGATGCAATATTTTGTAAAATATCGTATTGATCAATTATTAGTTTTCTTATTTCAGATGAGGATAAATTAATTCTTTTTCGTCCAAAATTTTCTGGATCATTAAATGATGGATGAGCACCTATACTAACACCATTAGCTTTCGATATTTGAATAACTTCAGACATTGTATCTTTGTCACCAGCATGAAATCCACAAGCAACATTTGCAGAATTAACAATTTTTAACAATTCAGGATCATGTTTATTGGAGTGAAGTTTTGATTTTTCTCCTAAATCACAATTTATATTAATTTCCATTGACATAATTCTTAAGTATAACATGGCATGATAAAAAATATATCAAATCTTGGTGACGCAGCGCTGTATTGTGATTTTGGGAGTGAAGTAAATAAAGAAATTAACTCTGAAGTAATTAAGTATTTTAAAACTTTAAAAAATGAAAATATTGATAAAATTAACAATTTAACACCCTCATATAATAAATTGATTATTTCTTATGATTTAAAAAAAACAAACTATAAAGAAATTAAAAAAATTGTTGAAAATCTTTCGATAAGTGAAAAAGAAAATTTATCAACAAAAACAATCAAAATACCAACTTGTTGTGAAAATTCTTATTCTTTAGATATTGAAAGATTGGAAAAAAAATTAAAATTAGATAGAGAAAAAATTTTTGATGTTTTTTTTGAAAAAGAATATTTTTGTTATATGACAGGTTTTATTGCTGGAATGCCTTTTCTAGGGGACTTAGACAAAAATATGCATGCCAAAAGATTGGAAACACCAAGAGTTAAAGTTCCAAAAGGATCAGTTGGATTGACTGAACAATTTGCAAACATTTATACCTTTGAAAGCCCAGGTGGTTGGAATATTATTGGAAATACGCCCCTTAATATTTTTAATAGCAATAAAGAGAAAGAACCAAACCTAATTAATCCTGGGGACACAGTTATCTTTAATAGAATAAACATTGATGAATATAAAAACTACAATGAGTAAAAATTATTTTAAAGTAATTAGAGCAGGAATTAATACAACTTTCCAAGATAAGGGTAGAGATAACCTTTATCCTATAGGCATTCCTTTTAGTGGTGCAATGGATAATAGAAATTATTTGATATCAAATAAGTTGGTTGGAAACTCATCAAGTGCACCTGTTATTGAGTTTGCATACCAAGGTCCTTTATTAAGGTATTTCGGTGATAAAATAAATATTGCAATTACTGGTGATGTAAATTTTAAATTAAAAAAAGGCAATGAGGAAATAATTGGAAATTGTTATGAAAGTTACCTCATTGAAGACGGAGACGAAATAGATATTTTATCAACAAATAAATCTGTATATGGTTATCTGTCTATTAATGCAAAGTTTAATATAAATTTTCAATGGGGAAGTTGCTCTATAAATACAAAAGCTAAAATTGGATCAAACCATGGAGAAAAGTTAAACAATGATCAAAAAATTGAAATTTTAAATATAAATATTAATCAATCAAAAAAAAAATTGGACTATTTAAATTCAAAAATTGAAAAAATTAGAGTTATTAAAGGAACAAATTTTAATTATTTTTCTGATAAAGGTAAAAGACAATTATTTGAAAACGAATTTATAATTTCAAAATTATCAGATCGCATGGGAATGAGATTAGAAGGTGAAAAGATTGAAAATATTGTCGATACAAATATTAAATCTGAGGGATTAATAAAGGGTGTCATTCAGGTTCCTGCTGATGGCAATCCTATAATCATGTTATCAGATCACGGTACAATTGGAGGCTATCCAAAAATTGGCGTTGTAATTAGTGCTGATTATGACAAATTAGTTCAATTATCCCCAGGCTCAAAAATAAAATTTCAGGAAGTTGAATTATCAGATGCAGAAACTTTATTTAAGCTGTATGAAATGGAAACACAAAACTTAATTTCACAAATATTATGAACATAATAAGAAACCTTCCTGGCCCATTATTAATCTTTTTAGGTGCATTAAGTTTAAGCTTTGGAGGATTAATTGTTAAATCTTTTGAAGGTGCAACATTGTGGCAAATTTTGTTTTGGAGATCTTTATTTTTTTCTCTAACAGTTTTAACTTTTTTAATAATTAGTTATAAAAAAAAAACTTTTAAAGCCTTTTATGATTCTGGTTTACCAGGATTTATAGGTGGAATTATATTATCTTTTGGTTTTTGTGGCTATGTATTTGCCATGTATAATACTACTGTAGCTAATACTAATTTTATAATATCTCTTCAAATCTTATTTCTTGCTATCTTTGGATACATCTTTTTAAAAGAAAAAATTAATGCAGTCACTTTAACTTCTATAGTCTTAGCTATGACTGGAGTTTTAGTCATGGTTGGTAATTCTTTATCACCTGGTGAATTTTCTGGAAATCTTGCAGCTTTTACTATGCCAATAACTTTTGCTGTTTTAATTATGATAGTGAGAAAATATCCATCAGTAGATATGGTGCCAGCACAATTTATTGCAGGAGTTAGTTCTTGTCTAATTGGTTTTATACTTTCAACTAAAATTATGATATCACCTCATGATATTTTTTTAGGTTTCTTAGCAGGTTTTTTTCAAGTTGGTTTTGGATTTATATTTATAACTATTGGTGCTCGAACCACTCCCTCTGCAATGGTTGGAATAATTATGTTGTCCGAATCTGTGTTGGGACCTATATGGGCTTTTCTATTTGTGAGCGAAAGACCTTCAACTTTTGGATTAATTGGGGGTGCAATAATTCTTTCTGCAGTATTATTACAGTTTTATTCACTTTTAAATAAGAGCAAAAAAAGTGTTTCTCATTGACTTTTATAGTCATGTGTAAGATTATCTCTTTACGGGAGAGACTACAGAATATCGTAGCGCCGAAGGAGCAACCACCCAGGAATCTCTCAGGCAAAAAGGACCGTAGCATATTAACTCTGGAAAGAGATTAAATTCTCGCCGAAGGAGCAAAACTCTCAGGCAAATATACAGATGGGTAGAAAGAGTTAATATGGAAATAAAAAAAACATCTTTATACAAGTTACATCAGAACAACAACGCAAAATTTGTTGAATTTGCAGGCTATCAAATGCCAATTCAATATTCTGATGGCATTGTTGAGGAGCATAAATATACAAGAATGCACTCAGGTATTTTTGATGTTTCACATATGGGTCAATTATTTATATATGGAGAAAATAATTTAACTGAAGATTTAGAGAAAATTTTTCCATTAGATTTAAAAAATTTAAAAATCAACCATTCTAAATATAGCTTCTTAATGAATGATGAAGCAGGAATTTATGATGATTTAATTGTTACTAAATTAGAAAAAGGTTTCTTAATAATCTTAAATGCAGCTTGTAAAGAAAATGATTTTAAAATTTTAAGTAAATTATTGAATGGTAAATATGAAATGCTACTAGATGAAAAAAGATCTTTGATTGCTATTCAAGGACCAAAATCAGTAAAGATACTAAATAATATTATTCAAGGAGTTGAAGATCTAAATTTTATGTCTGGAAATTGGTTTTCATTTCATGATCAAAAAATTTATGTTACACGCTCAGGTTATACTGGTGAGGATGGATTTGAAGTGTCTATATCAAATGAATTATCCGAAAAATTCACAAAAGATTTAATTGATAAGGGTGCAAAATTAATTGGTTTGGGAGCTAGAGATACTTTAAGATTGGAAGCAGGCTTGTGTTTGTATGGTCATGAGCTAAATAAAGACAAAACTCCAGTTGAAGCAAATTTAAAATGGGCTATTTCTAAAGACAGAGTTTCCAAAGGTAATTTTATTGGATCAAATATAATTACAAAGCAGTTAAACGATGGTGTGAGTAAAATTAGAGTTGGAATAAAGCCAGAAGGAAAGGTAATTGCAAGAGAAAAGACAAAGATCTTTAATCAATCTGATTTACATATTGGTGAAATTACAAGTGGTACATTTGGACCAAGTGTTAATGGTCCAGTTGCCATGGGTTATGTAGAGAATGAATTTTCAAAGAAGGATACAAAAGTTTTTTTGGAAGTACGAGGAAAAAAATATCCTGCAAATATTTGTGGATTACCATTTTATAAAAAAAGTTATGTGAAAGGAGTAAATAAATGAGTGACGTAAAATATTCGAAGGAACACGAATGGATAAAATTAGAAGGTGATATAGCTACAATTGGAATAACAAAACATGCTACAGAAATGTTAGGAGATATAGTTTTTACAGAACTTCCAGAAAAAGGAACCAGTGTAGAAAAAGATGGTACTGCTGGTGTAGTAGAATCAACTAAAGCAGCTAGCGATGTATATACACCAATAAGTGGTGAGGTAGTAGATACTAATCAAGCTATTGTAGACGATCCTTCAAAAATAAATCAAGATCCTGAAAACAGTGCATGGTTTTTCAAATTAAAGGTTAAAGATAAATCAGAAATGGAATCTTTGATGAATAAGGAAGATTACGATAAATTTGCAAAGGAGAGTTCATCATAATGTTACACAACTCACAAAAAGATTTTTTAAAAAGACATATTGGTCCTTCTGAGGAAGATCAATCAAAGATGTTAAAAAAATTAAATTATAAATCACTTGACGATTTAATAGACAATACAGTTCCAGAAAAAATACAGTTTAAAGGTGAACTAAATATTGGTGAATCTAATTCAGAGTATGAGGCATTAAGAAAATTAAAAGTAATTTCCAAAAAAAATCAGATTTATTCAAATTTTATTGGTATGGGTTATTATGGAACTTATACCCCTTATGTAATTTTAAGAAATATATTAGAAAATCCTGGTTGGTATACTTCCTACACGCCTTATCAGCCAGAGGTAGCACAAGGAAGATTGGAAATGTTGTTAAACTTCCAGCAAATGATTGTTGATTTCACAGGAATGGATATTGCAAACGCATCTTTACTAGATGAGGGTACAGCAGCAGCAGAGGCTATGGGTTTAAGTCACAGACTAAATAAAAGCGATAGTAATTTAGTTTTTGTTTCAGAAAATTGTCATCCCCAAACAATTGACGTAATACAAACTAGAGCAGAGCCTATTGGTTTAAAAGTTCTTGTTGGAAATGAGGATAAAGTTTTAGAGCAGTTAAAAGAAGATATTGTCTGTGGAATATTGCAGTACCCTGGAACTTTAGGTGACATTAAAGATCCTAGTGAGGCAATAAGTAAAATTCACAAAAAAAATGGTAAAGCAATTTTAGCATGTGATCTTCTTGCACTTGCTAAGTTAAAAACACCGAGAGAACTTGGGGCCGATATTGCAATTGGTAGTTCTCAAAGGTTTGGTATTCCAATGGGTTATGGTGGTCCGCATGCTGCATTTTTTGCAACAAAAGATGAGTACAAAAGATCTATGCCAGGTAGAATAGTTGGTGTCTCAGTAGATAGACATGGAAACAAGGCTTACAGGTTGTCGCTACAGACTAGAGAACAGCACATTAGAAGAGACAAAGCTACAAGTAATATTTGTACAGCCCAAGCTTTATTAGCAATAGTGTCAGCAGCATATGCTATTTATCACGGTCCTGAAGGAATTAAAAATATTTCTGAAAGAGTTTCTCAATTAGCAAAAAATTTTGCTGATAAAATAAAACAATCAGGATATGAACTATATTCAGATTATTTTTTTGATACTGTAACAATTATTACAAAGGAAAAGACTGATCAAATTTTCAAAAATGCTTTGGTTCAAAAAGTTAATATTAGAAAAGTAAATTCAGAAATGCTTGCTGTTTCTTTTGATGAGAAAAAAAATGTTTATAGAGTAAATCAATTATTAAAAATTTTTAATGCAGCAGAATCAATCAAAAAAGAAGATCCTACAGTTAGTTTACCTAATCTTCCAAAAAGTTTATTAAGAACTTCAAAATATTTAGAGCACCCAGTTTTTAATTTATATCGTTCAGAGACAGAAATGCTTAGATACCTTAAAAAGTTAGAGGATAAGGATATAGCTCTTAACAGAACTATGATTGCACTAGGCTCATGCACTATGAAACTAAATGCTACTGCAGAGATGATACCTATTTCATGGAGAGAATTAGCTGAGCCTCATCCATTCGTCCCCATAGAGCAGATGGAAGGATACAGAACATTGTTCACAGATCTTAAAAATTGGCTAAGATCAATTACTGGTTTTTCAGGAGTTTCACTTCAACCCAATGCTGGGGCGCAAGGTGAATATGCAGGATTAATGGTAATTAGAAAATATCATTTAGATAGAGGCGATAAAAATAGAAATATATGTTTAATACCAAGCTCAGCACATGGAACCAATCCAGCAAGTGCCCAGATGGTTGGAATGAAAGTTGTAGTAGTTGATTGTGATAAAGATGGAAACGTTGATTTTGAAGATTTAAAGAAAAAATCAGAAATTCATTCTGAAAATCTTGGAGCTTTAATGGTCACATATCCATCCACACATGGCGTATTTGAAGAAAAAATATCAGATATCTGTGATTTAATTCATAAACATGGAGGCCAAGTTTACATGGACGGAGCAAACTTAAATGCACTTGTTGGTATTGCAAAACCTGGAAATTTTGGCCCAGATGTTTGTCATATAAACTTACATAAAACATTTTGTATTCCTCACGGGGGAGGAGGGCCTGGAATGGGACCTATTGCATGTAAAAGACATTTACAAGTTTATTTGCCCAATCATCCAGTTGTTAAAGATTGTGGACCTGCATCTGGAATAGGTGCAGTCTCAGCAGCACCTTGGGGAAGCTCAAGTATTCTTTCAATTTCTTGGATGTATATTAAAATGATGGGGTCTGAGGGAGTAAAACTTGCTACTCAAGTTGCTATACTTAATGCTAACTATATTGCGAGTAGACTTAAAGATCATTTTCCAATTTTATATAAAGGTTCAAAAGGTAACGTTGCTCATGAATGTATTATTGATATTAGAGCAATTAAATCGGAAACTGGAGTAACAGAGGAAGATATTGCCAAGAGGTTAATTGATTTTGGTTTTCATGCACCAACAATGTCATGGCCTGTAGCTGGTACTATGATGATTGAACCTACAGAAAGTGAGAGTTTGCCTGAACTTGATAGATTTTGTGATACTTTAATAAAAATAAAACAAGAAATAGATCAAATAAAATCTGGCAAGTTTGATAAAGTTGATAATCCAATAAAGAATGCTCCTCACACAGATACTGAATTAGCTTCTGATAACTGGACACATAAATATTCTCGAGAAGAGGCTGCTTACCCAGCTAAATTTTTGAAAGCTAATAAATTCTGGCCTCCAGTTGCAAGAGTAGACAATGTATATGGGGATAAGAATATTTTTTGCACATGTCCAAGTATGGATGAATTCAAAGAAGATGCAGCATAAAAATTAATGAAAATTGCTGTAGTTGGGTCAGGAATTTCAGGTTTAAGTGCTGCCTATTATTTATCAAAAAAACATCATGTAGACTTGTTTGAAAAAGAAGACCATTTTGGAGGACATTCTCATACTATTGATCTAAATTTAGATACAAAAAAAATTGCTGTAGATATCGGTTTTATTGTTTTTAATTTTAAAACATATCCTAATTTAATTAATTTTTTTAAAGAAAATAAAATAGACATAGAAAAAAGTGACATGTCTTTTTCAGTTTCAGTAGAAAATACAAATTTTGAATATTGTGGAAAAGGCTTGAATGGTATTTTTTCAAACAGATTAAATTTATTTGATTTGAAATTTTTGAGAATGTTTTTTGATATTATAAATTTTTACAAAAAATGTGATGATATAAAAAACTTTGATGAAAGAACAACTTTAGGTGAATACTTAGTCAAAAATAAATTATCAAAAGAGTTCATAAATTATCATTTAATACCTATGGTCTCAGCAATTTGGTCAATGCCTCCATATGAGTCTAATAAAATGCCATTAAAATTTTTTTTAAAATTTTTTCAAAATCATGGTTTATTTAAATTAAGTAATAGACCTCAATGGTATACTGTAACTAATAGAAGTAGGACTTATGTTCAAAAAATTATCTCAAAATTAAATGGTGAATATTTTAAAAATTATGCTGTTAAAAAAATTATTAGTAAAAGCTCTGGTGTAGATTTGTATTATGGTGGTGAAAGTGAATTTTTTAATTATGATAAAGTTGTATTAGCAAATCACGCAGATGAGGCCCTTTCAATTATTGAAAATCCATCTGAGGATGAAAAAAAGATTTTATCAAATTTTAGTTATAAAGAAAATTTTGCTTATATTCATACAGATGAAAAAGTTATGCCAAAAAACAGAAATGCTTGGTGTTCTTGGAATTCTTTAATGAGCAAAGATGATATTGAAAAAAATTCAATAACTTATTGGTTAAACTTATTACAAAATTTAAAGTGTGAAAAAAATATATTTCTTACGTTAAATCCGTATTTTGAAATTAATAAATCAAAAATATTAAAAAAAGTAAAATTTACTCACCCTTATTTTGATCAAGCTGCATTAGATTTCCAAAGTAAGCTTAAAAATTTACAAAATAAAAGAAATATCCTTTTCTGTGGAAGTTATTTTGGTTATGGATTTCATGAAGATGGAATAAAATCATCGATTGAAATGTTAAAAAACTTAAATGACTAGCTCAATTTATAATGGAACTGTAATTCACAAAAGATTTAAACCCAAAACTCACTTTTTTAAATATAGTGTTTTTTCGCTCTTTATTGATTTGTCCGAATTAAATCAATTGGATAAAACAATAAATATATTTTCATATAATAAATTTAATTTAGTAAGTTTTTACGAAAAAGATCACGGCAATAGAGATGGCTCATCACTGATCGAATGGGTGAAAAAAAATTTAAATGAAAATAAGATTAATTCTGAGGATATCAAAATAAAGCTTCTCTGTTATCCAAGAATTTTTGGATATGTATTTAATCCACTTAGTGTTTTTTATATCTATGACAAAAATGAAAAATTAATATGTATTTTATACGAAGTTAAAAATACATTTGGGGAGCAACATACTTATATTTTTAAAGTTGATGATGAAAAAAATCTTTATCAACATAATTGTACAAAGAAATTTCATGTCTCTCCATTTATTGAAATGAATTGTAATTATTTTTTTAGACTTCTTAAACCTGGGGAAAAAATTTCGGTAATAATTGACCAATATCAAACAAATGAAAAAATATTATATGCATCTCAAGATGGCACAAGAGTAGATTTTAATTCAAAAGAACTAATTAAATCTTACTTAAAACACCCACTAATGACCCTAAAAATTATTTCAGCGATACATTTTGAAGCGTTTAAATTATGGGCCAAAGGAATTAAATTCATAAAGAAAAAAATCAAAATTAGAAATAATATTACTTTTGAAAATTAATGAATTTATTTAAGATTACAGACAAAATTGTTTTTAGTACTTTAAACAATATAAAATATGGGTACCTAGAAATAACAAACCATGATGGTGAGTTATTGAAATTTGGTAATCCAAATGACCAATTAAAAGCAAATCTTAAGATAAAAAAAACAAATTTCACTTTTAATCTCATAAAAGGAGGAAGTGTAGGTTTCGCAGAGTCTTATATGAAAAATGAATTTGAGACTAATAATTTATCAGACTTAATAGAAGTTACAGCTAGAAACATAAAACAAGTTCATAAATTTTCAGGTTTACTAGATTTTCCAGTTATTAATTTTTTAAAAAATATTTTTATTAAGAATACAATAAATAGAAGTAAAAAAAATATAGCTAGGCATTATGATCTAGGAAATGAATTTTTCTCGCTATGGCTTGATAAGACATTGACATATTCAAGTGCGATTTTTGATGAAGAAAATAAAAATTTATCAGATGCACAAAATAACAAATACCAAAAACTAATAGATTTAATCAAACCCAGCAGTGGTGATAAAGTTTTAGAAATAGGATGTGGATGGGGAGGTTTTGCCGAATATCTTGGAAAAAAATATGATGTAAAACTTGATTGTATTACAATTTCAAAAAAACAATTTGAGTATGCTAAACAAAGAATTCATAATTGTGGTTTAAATGAAAAAGTTAATATTGAAATTAAAGATTATAGGGATTTAAAGGATAAATATAATTCAATAGCATCAATAGAAATGATTGAAGCTGTAGGTCAAAATTATTTAGAGAGTTATTTTAAAACTATAAAAAATAATTTATCAAAAAATGGTAAAGCAGCCATTCAAGCTATTACTATTGATGATGCTTTATTTGACAGATATAAAAATAAGGAGGATTTTATTCAAAAATATATTTTTCCAGGCGGTTTCCTTCCAAATAAAAATAATATTAATAAGTATGTTTCTGAAAATGGTTTAACAATAAAATCTTATGAGTCTTATGCTGATCATTATTCTAACACATTATCTATATGGAGAGACGAATTTAATAAAAAATGGAATCAAATTAAAAATCAGGGATTTGACATAACATTTAAAAGAATGTGGGAATTTTACCTTTGCTATTGTGAGGCTGGATTTAAATCAAAGAACATAGATTTAATACAATTTTCAATTCAAAATAAATAGGTAAATAAAGACTATGCGCGACATAAAATATTTAAAATCAATTTTATTGATAATTTCTATAATGTTATTTACAAGTTGTTCTAAAAATAGCTCTATGAAACCTGAAGATTTTAAAAATAAAGAACCAAGGTTAATTATTGAGGAATACCTTTCTGGAGATGTAAAAGCTTGGGGTGTGCTTCAAAATAGATCTGGAAAAGTCACAAGACAATTTTCTGCTGACCTAAATGGTAAATGGGATGGAAAAGAATTGATACTTGATGAAAAATTTAATTGGGATGATGGAGAAATTCAAACTAGACAATGGCAAATTACTAAAATTGATGAAAATAACTATGAGGGTACAGCAGGAGATGTTGTTGGAAAAGCAAAAGGATATTCTTATGGTCCAGCATTTAAGTTTGAGTATGTTCTTCTAGTTCCGGTTAAAGGTAAGGAGATGAAAATAACTTTTGATGACTGGATATTCAAACAAGATGACCGAGTAGCTATCAATAGAGCAACTATGACTAAATTTGGTATAAAGGTTGCTGAACTAACAGTTGTATTTGTTAAAGACTAATTTTTCTTTTGATATTTAGTCATTTTTCCAACTAATCCAAAATAAATTTTACTTGGTAAAAAGCTGAATAGTTTAAGAATAAGAGTAAGAGATTTTGGAAAGTGGATTTCAAAAACATTTTTATTTATTAATCCATCATAAATTTTTTCAGCAGCATATTCGGTTGTTTTTAAAAAAGGCATTTTAAAATCATTTTTATCTGTCATTGGTGTTTTAATAAATCCAGGTGATACCAAGCAAACACGTACATTATATCTTTTAAAATCAAAGTATAAACTTTCTGCTAAATTATTAAGAGCTGATTTAGAAGGTCCATAGCCAGTTGAATTTGGCAACCCTCTATATCCAGCAATAGACGAAACAATAGTAATTTTACCATTCTTTTTATTTTTAAAATACTCTTCCACAGCTTTGATACTATTTAACGTACCAAAGAAATTTACTTTAAATACTTCTTCTATTTGTTCAACATCAATATCTTTTTCTTTTTTTGGATTCCAAGTGCCAGTTGAAAAAAAACAAATATCAATTTCTTGAAATTTATCTTTGATTTGCTCAAAAACTTCTTTACATTTTAACTTATCAGTAACATCAAGTGGAAATCCGTGGATATTTTCATTTTCATTAGAAATTTCTTTAAGTAGGCTCTCTCTTCTTGCAGAAATCGCAACATTCCAACCTTTGCTTGCAAATTTAATTGCTAAAGCTTTTCCAATACCTGTACTTCCGCCAGTTATCCAAATTGTTTTTTTATTCATTTTATAGTGATGTATAATACTTATATGTTAAAAAATAAATTTATATCATTTATTCTATTCTCAATAATCACTTATTCTGCATCATTTATTGGAGGAATGGCGACAATTAGTTTTAAGGAACCATGGTATTCTCAACTTGTAAAATCAAATTTTAATCCACCTGACTGGGTTTTTGCTCCTGTCTGGACTACTTTATATTTAATGATGACAGTAGCTATTTGGTTTTATTGGCATACTAAGAATAGAGAAATGAATACAATTTATATATACTTTATTCATATAGTCTTTAATACAACTTGGAGTATTGTTTTTTTTGGCTTACATCAAATTTTATTAGCTCTAATTATACTTTTGATTCTGATTATTTTGATAATTATTCTCATTTTAAAATTTAAACGTGTCAATAAAGTAAGTTCGTACTTAATGATTCCCTATTTACTTTGGAGTTGCTATGCACTATTTCTCAATCTTAACTTATATATATTAAATTAATATGGATGATGTTGTAATAGTTGGTGGAGGAATTATTGGCACAGCCACAGCTTATTTTTTATCTAAAGAGGGTAGAAAAGTTAAAGTAATTGAAAGAGATCCTACATATAAAACAGCTTCGTTTCCCTTATCACTCGGTGGATTTAGAAGACAATTTTTTCAAACAGAAAACATCTTACTAGGAAAATTTGCTAGAGAGTTTATTTTTCAAATACCAGAATTGCTTAAAACAGAAAAAAATCCTAAGCCAACGGCTAGCATGGTAACTAATGGATATTTATTAATGTTTGGTCCTGAGCATGCAGAAGAACAATATAAAGCATTGGAAAATCATAAAGCCTGTGAAGCAGGTACAAAAAATATTAAAGGTTCAGAATTAACAAAATTTTTTCCATATATAAATAGTGATGGAATAGAAACTGCTACATTTACTGATAATCAAAGTGAAGGGTGGATTGATCCATTTATGTTCCATGGCGCATTAAAAAGCAAAGCAATGGAACTTGGTGCTGAATTTGTAAAAGGGGAAGTAAAATCTCTTTCTGAAATTAAAGCTAAAACAATTATTTCTGCGGCTGGATGTTGGACAAAAGAATTATTAGAAGACATTCCGATTGAACCACAAAAGCATACTGTGTTTAGGGTAAAGTGTCCAAAACATATTCCTGAAATGCCATTAACTGGTGATTTAACAACAGGGGTATATTGGAGACCAGAAGGAAAAGAATATTTAGCTGGATCACCAAAATCTATTTTTGATGCAGATGATTTAGAGCCGGCTTGGGAAGATTTTGAAGAACTTGTTTGGCCAGCATTAGCACAAAGGATACCAGCTATGGAAGAACTTAAACTAACAGGGGGGTGGGCTGGTTACTATGACTGTAATAGGCTTGATAATAATGCAGTAGTTGGAAAACACCCAAAATTTGAAAATGTTTATTTAGCCACTGGTTTTACTGGTAGAGGACTTATGCAAGCACCAGGAATTGGTAGAGCTTTAACAGAATTAATTACTACTGGAGCTTATCAGTCTATTGATATTTCAAATATGGCTGTAGAAAGAGTTTTAGGTAAAAAAGCAAGACCAGAACCTTATGTTTTATAAAAGAGTCCCAATAAGTTTAAATATTGTAAGTCAAAAATAAAATTTGATAAACATAAAGATAAATGAATAAAAATTTTTTATTTGTCTCAGTTATAACAATTATATTTTGCACAGTGATTGCTTTGTTATTCTATAAGCAAATTGTTTATCCAACAATCATCCCTATGAAAATAAATAATGCTATAAGTATATTTGGAGATTGGTTTCCAATCATGAGTGCCAACATATGTAAGTGGGATGGTATAGACGTATATATAGAAAACCCTTGTGACCCATGGGGTAGACCACATGTTTATGGACCAACTTGGCTGTATATACCTTTTGTGGATCAATTTAAGAAGTTTTATTTTTTTTATCTTCCAATAATATTTAATTTTATATTCATCTTTGTTGTTATTAATTTTTTTAAATTTGATAAAAAATTTAAAACTTTAATAGCTCTTTTTTATATTTTTAGTGTTTCAACTCTTTTAGCAGTAGAAAGAGCAAATAATGATATAATAATTTTTTTAATAGTAGTTTTACTCGCCCGATATAGAAATATATTTATGAATTATTTTCTAATCTTATTTGCAACATTTTCTAAGTTTTATCCACTTTGTTTAAGTATTATATATTTATTCAAAAGAGGTATTAAAAATATTTTTTACCATTTTTCATTTTTGTTAGGATTGGTTTTGATTTTCTCGTACTTTCAATATGATAATCTAATAAAAATCTTTGAAGTTAGAAATTTATTCTCATCAATTGGTGTTTATGGATTTTCATTTTTTGCTAGTTATAAAACTTTTATTAATATAAATAATCTTATTTTACAGATACTTTTTTTAATTCCAATTTTGTTTATATATCTCAAACTTTTTAAAAAAAATTTTAAAAATGATGAAATTTTAAATTTTTTTCAAAATGATGTTTATGAAAATAGACTTTACTTACTTTCATCCACAACAATATTGATTTGTTATTTTGTATTTTCAAACTTTATTTACAGAGAAATTTTTTTAATTGGTTTAATTCCCTGGATTATAGTTAATAGAGATAAATCATCTGAAGGTAATTTTTTTGATTTTTACTTTCATTTTTTAACAGCTAAATTTTTTATTTCTTCAATTTTGATTTTTTTAAATATGAATAAAATTTTTGAGGAATATTACTTAATAATAAGATTTATGAAGCATGGGTTAGATTTTTATCTAATTTTGATTATTTTATATGTGTTTATAATAAGTTTTTTTAGCTTAACTAAAAATTTACTAAAACAAACATAGATTAGGTTCCACAGAAAGTTTGATATTTTTCAGTTGAAGATGAGGGTAGCTGATAATCATTTATTTCTATTTGCTCATCATAAGGTTTCTCTAAAATTTTCAGAATTTTTTTGATTGGCTCAAGGTTGTTTTGATTAGCAGCCTCTAAGGCTTCTTCAATTTTATGGTTTCTTGGAATGACAATTGGATTATTATTTTTCATCAATTTTAAATATTTTTTGGGACTATTATTATTATTTAATAATCTTTTTTCCCATCTTTTTTTCCAACTCATAAAATCATTGTCCTCATATAATCTATTTTTTCTTGGTTCAGGATTCATCAAGTGACAAAAAGTATTAGTATAATCTGCTTTTTTTTCATGCATCCAAGTTAATAGATCTAATATTAGAAATTTATCTTTATCATCTAAACCAAATAATCCTAATTTATCTCTCATCATGTTCATCCATTTTTCCTCATACTTTTTTTCAAAAGAATTTATAGTTTCTGTAGCTATTTTAATCGCTTTTTCTTTATCTTTATTAATTAAAGGAACTAAACATTCTGCAAATCTGGCTAAATTCCATTTTGTAATAACAGGTTGATTGCAATAAGCGTATCTACCTGTTTGATCTATTGAACTAAAAACAGTCTTTGGATCATAAGTATCCATGAATGCACATGGACCATAATCAATAGTTTCCCCAGAAATTGTCATGTTATCAGTATTCATTACTCCATGAATAAAACCGACACGCATCCAATTCACAACTAAATTACATTGCCGGTCTATTAAAAGATTTAATAAATCTAATGCTTGGTTATTTGAATTTTTTATTTCAGGATAATGCCTATCAATTGTGTAATCTAATAATGTTTTTAATTCATTTTCTTTTTGTCTTGCTGCAATATATTGAAAAGTACCAACCCTGATGTGACTAGAGGCGACACGAGTGAGTATAGCACCTTGTAAAGATGTCTCTCTTTGAATTTTTTCTCCAGTTTTTACTACTGCCAAACTACGAGTAGTGGGAATGTTTAATGCATTCATAGACTCACTAATAATATATTCTCTCAACATTGGACCTAAAGCTGCGCGACCGTCACCACTTCTTGAGAATGCTGTTTTACCCGAACCTTTAAATTGAATATCATATTTCGCATTTGATTTTGTTGTATGCTCACCAATTAATACTGCTCTACCATCCCCAAGCATTGTAAAATGACCAAATTGGTGACCCGCATAAGCTTGTGCAATAGAGTTACTTCCATCTGGTAATAAATTTCCTGAAAAAATTTTCGAAAGTTCCTCTTTATCAATTTTAGAAAAATCTAAATCTAATTCAGAGGCTAAAGCTTTATTGAGTATTACTAAATCAGGATTTGTTACAGGAATAGGTTTTATATTTTCTTTAAAAGTTTCAGATAGTTTTGAATAGGTATTGTTAAAATGCCATCCTATGGTCATTTTAATTAGCTTACTTCAGCCTGATTTTCTTTTGGTTGTATTTCAGTTTTAAATTGGTTTGAAATTTTTTGAACTTGTACAGATGAAACTTTGTATTCAGCACACATTGTTTCTTCATCTTTTCCGTGTCCAGTCACCATATTAACCATGTGCTCTGGGAAATGGAAAGTTGTAAAAACTATTCCTTCTTTTACTTTATCAGTTACTTCTACTTTTAAAGCAACTTCTCCTCTCCCTGAATACAATCTTCCAATATCACCCGTATTTAAATCTCTATTTGCTGCATCTTTAGGGTGAATTAACAGAACATCTTCATCAACAATATTAATATTACTAGTTCTCCTTGTCATTGTAGCAGCATTATAGTGTTGTAAAACACGACTAGTTGTTAATATTAGAGGGTATTCTTTATGATTAGCCTCAATTTCAGATGACTCTTTCCAATCAAAGTTTTTCAATCTACCTTTTCCTAGTTTAAATTCTTCAGTGTGCAATATTTGAGTATCTGTTCCATCTTCTTTCACAGGCCACTGTAAGCCCATTTTTCCTAATCTTTCTCTGGTAATTCCTTTAAAGAATGGAACGATATCAGCAATTTCTGCTAATACTTGATCTGCGTCATAAGTAGGTTGATCAAATCCAAGTTTCTGCATCATATCCGTTACTATAACACCATCTGGTTTTGTTCCAGGGAGAGGAGGAACTGCTCGATTAACTCTTTGCACTCTTCTTTCAGTATTAGTGAAAGTTCCATCTTTTTCTAAAAAAGTAGTTCCAGGAAGAACCACAGTAGCTAACTTAGCCGTTTCACTCATAAATATTTCTTGAACTACTAAAAGTTCTAAGGAGTTCATAGCTTCAATTACATGAGCACTATTAGGATCTGTTTGAACAATATCTTCACCAATAATCCATACACCTTTTAGTTCTTTATTAATTGCTGCCTCAAACATTTGAGGGATTTTTAAACCAGGTTTTATTGGATGTGTTACACCATATTTTTCAGTATAAAATTTTTGATTTTTTTTATCTGAAACTTCAAAGTATCCTGCACCTTGATGAGGCTGACACCCCATGTCTGCTGCACCCTGAACATTATTTTGTCCTCTTAAAGGATTTACTCCTACACCTTTTCTTCCAATGTTTCCTGTAATCATCGCAAGGTCAGCAATTAGCATCACTGTTTTTGAACCTTGTTCGTGCTCTGTAACCCCTAATCCATGAAACTCCATTGAATTTTTTGCAGTTGCGTATGCAATTGCAGCCTCTTTGACAAGTTGCTTATCTACTCCAGCAACTTTTGCTAATTTATCAACATCCTGTCTTTCAATTTCTTTGAGAAAATTATCAAACCCTTCTGTTCTATCTCTTACAAAATCAGCATTATATAGTTTTGATTTAATTATAAAATGTAACATCATGTTGAGCACAGCTACATTAGTTCCTGGCCTTAATTTGATGTGAT
This sequence comes from uncultured Pelagibacteraceae bacterium, assembly GCA_902603555.1. Taxonomy (GTDB): domain Bacteria; phylum Pseudomonadota; class Alphaproteobacteria; order Pelagibacterales; family Pelagibacteraceae; genus Pelagibacter. Next base: position 3,065 of record CACKVD010000009.1, on the reverse strand, counting down.
AATCAGCAAGTTTTGCCAGTTCAGTCGTAATAGGATCTAAAACAATAAGTTTTTTTCCTTTCATTACTTGTTGTTTAATTTTTGCACCAGTAACTGGGTGAGCATTAGTAGGATTTGCACCAATAACTAAAAATAGATCTGCATGATAAATATCTTCAGTTGAGTTAGTTGCGGCTCCTGTACCAAATGTTTGTTGCATTCCCCACGCAGTAGGTGAGTGACAAATTCTTGCACAACAGTCTACACTGTTAGTACCTACAGCGGCTCTGATCATTTTTTGAAATACATAATTTTCTTCATTAGTACATCTTGCAGAAGAAATACCTGCAAAAGCATCAGGACCATGATCCTTTGTAATCCTTTGCATTTCTTTTTTTATAAAATCATATGCTTCATCCCAAGTTGCTTCCTCAAATTTCCCATTTCTCTTAATTAATGGAGTTTTAAGTCTGTCAGGATGATCATAAAAACCAAACGCATACCTACCTTTAATACATGTATGACCAGCATTAACTTCAGTTTGTTTTGGAGTATCAATTGCAACAACTTTATCATCTTTAATTGATGCTTCTAAATTACATCCAACTCCACAGTATGAACAAGTCGTTCTTACTTTTTTATCTACAGCAGCTGATTTAGATTGAAAGACATCTGAAATTGCATCTGTTGGACATGTATGAGCACAAGCACCACATGAAACACAAGATGAGTCTCCAAACATCATATCATTGTCAGTTGTTATTCTAGACTCGAAACCTCTACCTGACATTGTAAGAACAAATGAACCTTGAATTTCATCACAAGCTCTTACACATCTTCCACAATTAATACAGTTATCTAAATTCATTCTCATGTAATCATGAGAAGTATCTCTAGGAATGCCTTTATGTTGTTTTGGACTATTATATCTATGGTCTGAAATTCCTAAATCATTTGCTACAGTTTGAAGTTCACAATTATTATTCACTTCGCAAGTTCCACATTCCATTGGGTGGTCAGTTAAAACTAGTTCTACAATGTTTTTTCTTAAATCTTGAAGGTTTTGATTTGACGTGAAAATATGTTGATTTTCAGCTACTGGAGTATGGCATGATGCAACTACTTTTGTTGGGCCATCTTTTTCTAATGCTACTTCAACAGAGCAAACTCTACATGCTCCATAGGGAGCTAAATTTGGATCGTCACAAAGAGTTGGAACCTTTTTTTCTCCAACATAACTTTTAACAAATTTTAAAATGGATGTATGATTAACACCTATTTCGTAAGGTTTGCCATCTATATACGCAATTTTTCTTTTTTCAGAACTCATTAATTGTCTTTTACCATATCACTTTTAATTTCATCACCAAAATACTTTAAGATGTTCATAATAGGAGTAGGTATTGCCCCACAAAGAGCACATAAACAGCCTTTTTGCATGGTTACTAATAATTCATTTAATAATTTAAGTGGAATTTTTGCAGTCTTTTTCTTTAGTTGATCAAACATTTCTTTACCTCTGTAAGAGCCTAATCTTCCAGGGAAACATTTTCCACATGATTCTTCAGCAGAAAATTCAAATAAGTGATGAATATACTCTGTCATAGGAAAATCTTTTGGAATGCTAACAACACTCGCGTGACCTAACATAAAACCCTTAGAACTGAACTCTTGAAAATCTAAATTTAAATTATCAATTTCTTTCAATGGCACAACTCCACCAAGAGGCCCACCAATTTGAAATGCTTTAACTGGCTCCTTATAACCACAACCTATTTCATTAAATATTTTTTTCATTGGTGTTCCCATATCAATTTCATAAACACCTGGATTATTAAAAAAACTATCTAAACAAACTAATTTTGTTCCTGCAGATTTTTTGTTTCCAATCGATGAGAATTTTTCAGCACCATTAATTAAAATACCAGTCGCTGCTGCTAAAGTTTCAACATTATTAACTACAGTTGGTTTTTTATAAAGTCCTTCAGTAACAGGAAAAGGGGGTCTAACATCCACCTCAGCTCGTCTACCTTCAATTGAAGCAATCAAAGCTGTTTCTTCTCCACATATGTAAGCACCTTGACCAATACAAATTCCAAGATCAAAAGAAAAATTAGTTCCTAAAATATTTTCACCTAATAAGTTTACTTTTTTAAGTTCGTTGATACATCCATTAATTGCTTCTATAGATTTTGGATATTCACCTCTAATATATAAAACTCCCTCATCACTTCCAATAACCAAACCACAAATAACCATTCCAAAAATAACTTTTAATGGTTGGTCTTCTAAAAGATATCTGTCAGAAAATGCTCCTGAGTCTCCCTCATCAGCATTACATATAACATATTTTTTATCACCTTTTGCTTTACTGCAAAAATCCCATTTCATTCCAGTTGGAAAGCCCGCACCACCTCTTCCTGTTAGATTAGAGTCTAGTAATGATTTAATAATTTCTTTTTTATCTGTTTTTAAGAATTTATTTAATTGTTCTTTAAATTGGTCTATTGATGAAAGTTTTTCATCCATTAAAAAGCTAGTTGTTGCATAACTTTTTGAAAAGAATTTTTCTTGTTTTATATCTTCACCATTTAAAATTTGGTCAATTTTTTCTATATCTTTTCCAGCATAATTTTCACCGTCATAGTGGAATGCATGATTTTCATAGCAGTGACCCAAACAAAACATTTCTCCTACTTTGTCATTTCCAAGTTTTGTTTTTAAAGTTTCCTTTAATTTGTTTTGAGTACCAGCACACATGCAAGCACTACCATTGCAAACAAAGGCTTTCTTTTCTCTATGAGAAGGTCTTAAAAATTCATAAAAGCTTTCGGCTCCATGAATAGTAGAAACACCTAAGTTATATTCTTTAGCAATTTCTCTTATATCTTTTGGAGAGTCATTAAGGACGTTTTCAGACATTTTTTTAAAAAGATTATCTTTTAATCCAATTCTACCAGATAAATTACTAATATTTTTTGACACTCGTTTCCCCGCAATATTAATTTACAACAACCTTTTGGTTATTTGTGTAAATGTTAAAACTATCCTCTTTTACGAAACCTATCAAGGTCATGTCAAATCTA
>CACKVD010000008.1 GCA_902603555.1 uncultured Pelagibacteraceae bacterium | reverse complement strand
ATATTCAAGAAGAAAATGATACATTTAAATTAAATGGAATACCTACTCACGCAGAGAGTTTGAGAGAAAGTCTTTCATATTATACAAATGACTTAAATATTGATGTTTTTAATCCATGTTCTGAAAAAAATTTTGATAAAATTTTACTTAATATAACGAAATACGATGGTTTGATTTGGGGCGGAAGCAGCCTAAACATTTATAATGACTGTATAGAAATTAAAAGACAAATTTCTTTTATGAAAGAATGCTTTAAAAATATAAAAAAGATTCTAGCAATTTGTTGGGGTATGCAAGTTGCTGTCACTGCAGCAGGTGGAAAAGTGAAGAAATCAGAAAATGGTGCTCATATTGGTATTGCAAATAATATAGAAATTAATGAAAATGGAATTAATCATCCTTTATATAGATCAAAAGATAAAAAGTTTAACTCCCCTGCTTTTAATTTTGATGAGGTTGTTACATTACCAGAAAAAGCAATACATTTGGCTTCAAACAAGATCAATAAAATACAAAGTATTAATTTTAAATCAGGTGTAAGTGATGTATGGGGTTTGCAATATCATCCAGAAATCACATATCATAAAATGATTACATTAATCAAATTTAGGAAAGATAAATTAATAAATACAAGAAAATGTTTCAAGGATGAAAAAGAAATTCAAGAACATATCAATTTTATCGAAAAAGAGATTAAAATTTCTGTTAAAGAATCTAGAATGCAGGAATTAAAAAATTGGTTAGATTATTTAAAAGCCGCCTAATTTAATATTCATGAAAAACTATTTATTAGTTATTGTTTTAATCTTAAATTTACAAACTTTAGTAAATGCTGATGATATTAGAGATTTTGAAATTGAACAAATATCTCTTTATGACAGTGCACTTAATTTTTTTACAAAAAAAGAGTTAAAAGATGGAAAAAGAAATTTTTATCAAACAAACAAATACACAACATCGGCAATTAAAAAAAAAACTTTTGAAGTCTATGAGGTACTTCAGGTTTCGTACAAAACTGATGATGCAAAATTTGAAATATTAGATATCTCAGGAATTTCTTTTATGAATTACAAAAAATGTTTGAAAGAAATAGAAAAAATAGCTTTAGATTTTGATAAAATGTTTCCAAATACTGTTAAAGATGATTTATATACATATATTAATAATGATGATCCTTCAGGTAAAAGTAAAGTTTCTGACATATACTGGTTTTTTGAAAATAGGGATGTGATAGTTTTGGCTTGTTATTATATTGATAGTGAATATGGGAAAAAAAATAACTTAAAAAGTGAGATAAGAGTATCATTGAGTAGCGATGAATTTAATAAATTTTTGATTAGCGAGTCTCAATAAAAATTAGATGAAATCAATCATGAGGATTTTTTTACCATTATTATTTTTATTATTTAGTTTTCACTCCTTTAGTAAGGCTGATGATATTAGAGAATTTGAGATTGAAGGAATAAGTGTTGGGGATAGTTTAATAGATCATATAAGTTTAAATAAGATTGAAGAACTAAAAGAAAGTTATTACACAGATAATCTCTATACTACTATTACCGTTTTTCCTGGTGAAACAAAAATTGAATTAAAAAATTATGATGCTTTAGTAATGAGTTTTTTAAGTTCAGATAATAAATTCAAATTACAAGGTTTAAGTGGAATAGTAATTTATAAAAAAAATATTAATGATTGCAAAAAGAAACGTGATGAAATTGTAGATGTAATTAATTCCATATTTTCAAATATTATACCTAAAAATAATGATTTTTATGCTGTATTTGGAAATGTAGAATCACTTGAATTTCACTTTAAAAATAAAGATATGGCAGTAGTTGCTTGTTATGATTATGATCCTCACCCAACTCATACTGATCATTTAAGAGTTTCTCTCAATCAAAAAAAATTTCTAAATTGGATAGAGAATAAAGCTTATAAATAATCCCAGATAAGTATCATAACCTCATTTTTAGCTCTAAGCCAAATTATTTTAAAATACCAATTTCAATTTCAATACAATATTGTTATTCTTAGATTATAATTAGATAATCTTAGTAATGAAATTATATTTAGTAATATTAACTTTAATCTTTGGTATTCAATCTTTAGTTAAGGCTGATGATATTAGAGATTTTGACATTGATGGAATTAGTATTGGAGAAAGTTTCTCAAAATATATAGGTAAAAATATATTAGAGGAAAAATTTAAATCTTTTTATCCTGGCAGTAAAGAATATTATTTACTTGAGTTTACTAAAAACGATTTAAAATTTTTAGACAATTATACTTATATAGGTGTGCATTTTAAAAAGGATGATAGTAATTTTGAGGTTTATTCAATTAAAGGAATGATGGATTTTGACAATGATTTAAATACATGCTTGGGACAAAAAAAAGTTATTGTTAATAGCATTAAAGAAACACTTAGAAATCCAGAGGAAGAAAAGTATGAAAATAGTTATGATAATGTTTATGGAAGTAGTAAAGCATATGTCTCAGATTTTAAAATCAGTAATGGATATATAAGAATTTGGTGTACCGACTGGGATAAAACCCATGAAAAATCTCAAGCTTGGATGGACACAATAAATGTTGATTTATCGAGTCAAATATTTTTAGATTGGCTTAATACAAAAGCTTACTAATATTTTAAAAATTGTTATGAAAATATTTTTATCAATGTTATTTATATTATTTAGTTTTCACTCCTTTAGTAAAGCTGATGATATTGGTGATTTTGAAATTGAAGGAATGTATGTTGGAGAGACTTTATTAAAATATTATGATAAAGAAAAAATAAAATCTTTTTATCAAAATTCAAGTTATTATAGAGATAAAGCTTTTGCTGTAATATTTGTTGATCGAGATTCGAATATGTACGATAGAATTCAAGTTACATTAAAACCTGGTGATAATAAGCATATAATTTTTTCATTAGAGGGCATTATAGATTTTAATAAAGAAATCAATAAATGTAGAAAAAAAAGAAAAAAAATCATTTACGATATAGAAAATATGTTTTCTGATTATGAGAGAGTAGATGATGATGGATATTACGAACCTGACCAAACTAAAAATTCTTTCAGTAATACAACTTGGTTTTTTTTAAAATCAGGTGGATTTATTTCAGTTGAATGCACAGAAATGGGTAATGAAGTTAGAAAAGAAAGGGGTTGGACCGATCAACTAAGTATTGCAATAACTAGTGAAAAATTAGAGTCTTTTTTAAGAGGTAACCCTTATTAATTTGAATATATGAAGAAATTATTATTAATTTTTAGTTTAATATTATGCTTTCAATCATTGATCAAAGCGAATGAAACTAGTAATTTTGAAATAGAAGGTATGAGTGTTGGTGATAGCTTATTGAATTTTTTTGATAAATCAAAAATAGATAGTGAAAAGTCATTACCTGCTTGGAAAAGTAAAAAATTTTTGAGATTTGTTACTTATGAAAATTTGAATACTTATGATGCAGTTTTAATTTATTTTATAAATAAAAAAAATAATTATGAAATTTCATCAATGAGTGCAATTAAAGAATATCCAAAATCGTTTAAAAATTGTATTAAAGAAAAAAATAAAATCACAAAAGAATTTAAAAGTTTATTTGAAAATTTTGAAAGTGACTCATATACCTTAGATCACAATCAAGATAAATCTGGAGAAAGTAAAGTTAATGTAATTGATTTTGATTTTAAAGATGGAAGCTCCGCAAGAATAATGTGTACTGACTGGTCTGATAAAATGGAAAAGGATAACTTTACAGATGAATTAAGAGTTTCTTTATTGTCTAAAGAATATTCTAAATTTCTTCAAACAGCTTGGGATTGATTATGAAAAAATTATTCATAATTTTTATTCTGATACTAACCTTTCAATCATTTATTAAAGCGGATGAAATTAGTGATTTTGAAATAGAAGGGATGAGTGTTGGAGACAGTTTGTTAGATTATTTCAAAAATGAAAAAATCAAAGAATTTATTAAACATAAATCTTCATATCATTATTTAAATGGAGATTACGTAATTGTAGGAATTACAAATTTTAACCAAGATTTAATAAAACTAAGCACTTATTCAGATTTAGGAGTTACTATTAATAAAAGTGATGCTGGTTATAAGATTTTTTCAATAGCAGGTCAAAATTATACTCATGATACTTTTAAAAAGTGTAGAAATAATCAAGAACTTATAGCCAAAGATATAAAGAAAAATTTATTGGAAGACAATTTTGATGAGTCGATTTGGGAAAATGACAAATGGATTTCAGGAGGAGTTGTTGTTGGTAAAAGTAAAATGCATGACTTTTACTTTAAAGATAATTCTGCTTTTAGAATAATATGCTATGAATTGAATGAAGACAATAAACATATCGCCAGTTGGAGAGTTAAACTTGATGTTATAATTAATTCAAAAGTATTTAATGAATTTCTACAAAATTAAAATGAGAGTTTTTTTATCAATATTGTTTATAATATTAAATGTTCACACTTCAAGTCAGGCTGAAGATATTAGAGATTTTGAAATAGAAGGAATGAGTGTTGGAGAGAGCCTACTTGAGCACTTCAGTAAAAAAAAAATTAATAATAGTAAAGTTGATTGGTATGACAGTTTAGAGAAAAATAAATTTGTTGCTTTTGCATTTAATAGTCCAAAATTTGAAAAATTTGATTTTGTAGATGTATGGACCAAATATAATGACAATAAATTTTTAATAAACACAATTGCAGGCGCAATGTATTTTGCTGAAAATAAAGAAATAAAAGATATAAATAATTGTTATTCAGAGCAAAAAATTATAGCTAATGAAGTACATAAAGAGCTGCCGCAAGCAAAAAAATCAGGCCCCAGTAAATTAAAGCATTCCATCGATCCTTCAGGACAATCTACATACACAGATATATATTTAAGACTTAATAATGGATATGAGATTGTTATATCTTGTTATGATTGGAGTGATGAATTAACAAAAAAAGAAAATAGAGCTGATCACCTTTTTATAACTATTAGATCAGATGAAGTTGACGAATGGTTATTTTAATTTAATTGGTGAACCAAACTTATTTTTTTTCTTTGAACCTTCTGTTGCACACCAAATTATTAATACTATAGCTCCAATAAGTGGAATAATTTGTATTAATTGTAACCAACCAGATTTGTCAATATCATGCAATCTTCTAGCACAAACTGCTAAGGCAGGAAGGACTAAACCTAAAATTATTATAGCTTCAACTATAGGACCCAAAACAAAACCTATTATCCAACACAATGTGAAAAATAATACAAACCACCAATATTCTGATCTTGATGCTCTGCCGTTAAAATCGGCATATTTATAAAAACAAGTTTCAACAGATTTTAAAAAGGTCATAAATTTTTATTCAACATAAAAGATTTGAGCAGAAAGTAAAACATAAAATACAGCACCCCAAATCTTTATAAATCTATTTATTTTCATTACTTTAGTTTGGTTTTTTGAAATAAACTTGCTAAAAGCAATACTTAAAAAGACTGGAATTAAACAAAATATATAAGATAAAAGTATAAACCAATCCATATCGGTTAAATATTCCAGCTTTGGAATATCGTCCTGGAAAACAAAATTATATGCAATCAAAGCTAGTAAGGCTATTATTGAAGTGTTTAATCTTGCTTCATATTTCTCTGTAGGTATCCACAGTACATACCAAGCAACACAAAGAATTAAAAAGACTGGTAATATTATTTTTAATAAATAATGCTGATAGTTTCTTTCAATAGTTATCTCTATATCTAATACACTCTCAGAACGAGGAATAATTTTTTTACTATAAATATCATATACATTTTCAGTAATAATTTTGCTTTTAACATCAATTCCGTCTTCTTTAATTGTCCAAGCCTTAAGTTTATTAATATCAGGATCTAAAAATTTTTCTAAATTTAAAAAAACACCAGGTTCTGGTGTAAGAAAAGTTAGCTCACCTTCATCTGCATAATTTCCAACTCCCGTTCTCATTCTGATAAGTAATTTTTGCGTATCAAACGGAAATTTAGCAAAATCAAATGATTGTCTAAAAAAACCAACACCTTTCTCTGATCTTAAAGTTCTTAACAAATTATTATCATACGTTATTTGGAAAACTGGATTGACTAATATCTCCTTATTTTTTAATCCCTCCCTAACATCAGCATCATACTTAAATTCATCAAGCTCAACGGAAGATAAGGGCCAAACTAAAAAACCTCTCGCATCACTACAAATATCATGGAGTGAATCGTCTAATAAATTTGTAGTTTGTAAAAGTTTTTTAATATCATTTCGTTCATTTGTTAATTTTGCATTAAATGACATCTCTAAAATACCTTTTGTGGTATCAATGTTTTGGATACTTAAAATTTCAAAATTAGATAATTTGAAATCATTTAGTTTGTAGGATTTTGAAATGATAGTAATTTTTTTACCATTATCCAATTCAAAGTTTATTTTTCCAGTAAGATAAGTAAGTTTTTCAATTTCTTTATCAGATAGTGACGAGAGATTAATCGAATTAATTTTTTTTATAGCTGTTTTGTTATTAATAAAATTTGTATTATCAAAAAGAGATAGTCTTATTATTGGAAAGTTATTTTCATTTCTTTTAGTAATGATTTTTTTTTGTTCTTTATTCCAATCAAAATCAAAAAAAATTCCAGCATCGTTTCTTTTCTCGTTCCAATTAATATTTTTTGAACTATTTTGATATATATAAGTTATCAAATCACTATCACACTTTCTGGTTTCAGCTAAAGATACTGAAGAAATTAGGCAAACCAGTGATATTAGATACAATATAGATTTAATAAAATTTTTATATTTCATAAAATTTAATGTAATTATTTAAAATAAAGATGTAAATTAAAAGAATTATACAATGGCCAAAATACGAAAAACAGCATCTATTGAAAGTGGAATAATGCAAGTTTTAAAGATTTTAAATGAAGATGAAATTCAAGAAGCTATTGGGAAAGGCTCCTCATATTTGAGAAAATGTAGTAACCCTGATCTTCAACAACAAATTGATCATAACGATTCCATAAAGCTTGACTTAGCATGTATTAAAAAAGGTAAAGCACCTCCACTTTATGATGCTCATGAATATATTGTAATCAATGAATTTGAAAACTTAAGCTCACATAAAGAAAATGATATAGATGAAATGCTAGTTAAATCAACAATCTTACATGGAAAATTAACAGAGGTAGTAAAGTTGTCCGAGGATCCAAAAAGTGATCAAGGAAAAGAAATATCTAAATTAGAAAAAAAAGAAATAATGGAGGCAATTAAAAATTTAGAAGATAAAATTATGAAAATAAAAATTACTGTGGACCAAAAATAAACTAGACGTTTTCAAACTTATCCCATTCCCCATCTTCATTGAAGTCATAAGCTATTACATCAACTTTACCATCTTCATCTTCATCAATTTCAGCCTCATCAGCATTTCCATTATTATTTGTGTCGATTAAGATAACTTCAAAATTTCCATCTTCATTCTTATCAATAGCTACTATTTCTATGACACCATCTTCATCTTGATCTGCATATGCTTTTTCATAATTTCCATTATTATTTTCATCCACAAGCCAAGCATCAATCACACCATTTTGATTATAATCAATCTCTTTTGCATCAGATAAATTAATAGATCCTTTTTCTGAGGTTTTCTTTTTCTTTTTCTTTATCCAGGTATTACCTTTTTCTTTTTTCTTAATATATTTACTTTTTTTCTTTCCAATTGGTTTTGGTTTTTCATTTATGAAGCTTATGATGTCATCAACAGCTATAGCAAAATTTAAATTTTCACCTTCTGATGTAAAAGTGTTTACCCCAATTAATTCTTTATCTTTATTAAACAAAGGACCACCAGAATTTCCAGGGTTTATGGATGCTTGAGTTTGTATAACATTAGCCTTATGTCTAGACCCTTTGTATCTCCAATTATAATCTGGTCTTACTTGACTTATCATTCCTGACGTAAAAGACCAAAGTAAACCTTCTGGGTGACCAATTGCAAATGAGGTTTGTCCTGGTCGAACTTTTATAAATTTTCCGTATTTAACAGGTTTTAACTTAAGAGGTAATTTTTCCACCTCCAACATTGCTAGATCTTTTGTTTTATTGACTTTAATTAATTTTGCTGAGTATGAATCTACTTGATTTATAAGATAATTTTCATCAACCATCTTATTAGGTTTAATCCAAACGCTTAAGCTATTAGCATTATCTACAACATGCCAATTAGTAATAATTTTTAATTTACCTTTATGGTTGATCACAAAACCGGAACCCATACCTTGTAGTTTCTTATTTTTTCTATTTCCAATAAACACAACACTATTAGAAAAATCATTATATATATCTTCAGCACCTTTAAATTTAGGCTGACTTCTATTTTTATTTTTTTCTTTTATTTCATTACTCTTTTCATTTAATGCTTGATTTAAATCTTTGACATTATCTAAAAGATTTTCTGCATGGTCATCATCAATAAGGTTTGTATCATTTACTTGGTATGATGCCTGAGAAACAATTTTAGATTTATTTATATTTCTAACTTCTAAGGCTTGTCCACCTGTAGTAAAAAAAAAAATAGTAATTAAAAATAATTTAAAAAATTTAATCATTGTTTTTTAGGAATAAAAATAAAGTCACCACCAGCGTGATCCCATGTCTCTGGTGAGTAAAAATATGGTCTTTGATTTAATTCAGAATGAGCAATTAAAACGTTATATGCAATTTTTCCCATGTTTATGAGACCATTTTCTTTTAATGATCTAATAAAACTTTTAGCAAATAAAGAATGTTTTCCACCACTAGAGTCAATTACAGGTTCATTTCCACCAGAAGATAATACATATCTTGCTCTTCCCTCTAATAATTTATTTGCCAGTCTTTTTAAATCTTTATTTTCGTTATTATTAATCTTATTTGTTCCTTTAAAAGCTGAGCCAGTGTAGCAAGAATCAACCATTAAAACTAAGTGTTTTGCATTCATTGTTTCAACATAAACACTTATGTCTCTAATATTAACCCAATCTCTAATTTTATTTGTGCCATTTACAGGCACCCAATAGGCTTGATTTTTTTTCGTTTCGCCATGGCCAGCATAATAAATAAGTACATAGTCTTCATCGGTTGTTAATTCAATTAATTCATCAAATGCATCAAAGATTTGTCCTCTCTTAGCATTTGGAATTGTTATAATTTTTTCAAAATCATAATTTTTTTTTAAAATATTAGAAATTTCTTTGATATCATTTACAGGCGATTTTAGTGATACCCAACTAGGGTCGGTGTATTTAGAATTACCAATTAATAAAGCATAATATTTACCATGAGGTTTTATATTAAGTTCCTCATTTAAGTCTGTGTTGTCTGCAACTTGAATTTTTTTATTTCTATTTTTATAATTTTCTAATTTTGCTATTGCATTTTTTTTAGAGGTAAAAAATTCAAATTCAACTAAATTTCCATCACTAGTTTCTCCAAATCCTCTTCCAATAGATCCTACTTGGACAAACCCACCAGTCATTTTAAGATTTTTTTTACACTTAATAATCACATCTCCTGATAAACCAGATCTTCTTGCTGTTAACAAACTATCAACTTCACATCTATTTTTTTTGTTTTCGAAGTAAGCAATCCCATCACTTAAACTATAAAATGATTTACCATTTGATTCTATTAATTCTGATTTTTTATTAGATTTTACATACCCATAAATATATTGGGTCTCTTTATCTTCTTCTATTGGCCTAATGATTGCTGCAAAATAAAATTCTGCTTTTGGTAACTGATCTATAGTTTTATGTTTTTTTAATTTTTCTTTGATATTTTTGACTTTATCTTTGCTCTTTTTAGTAATCCAAGATTTAGAATCCTTAATCTTTTCCTTAAGTTTTTTTTTATTCTTTTTTACTTCTTTTTTTTTCTTTATCCAGTTTGAAGTTTTCTTTTTTTCTACTTTCGCTAATTTTTTATTATTGTTTGATGAATGTTTGGATAATTCATTGTCTTTGATAAAAAAAGCACCATTGTTTTGATCGTTTCTTACTTTTAAAAATTTAAAAAGTTCAGAGTTATTTTCCATAGTTACAACAACATCTTTACCTCCACATATCGAAGAATTATTTAATACTATTACAGGATATCCAAATGAAGATTTGGTACTTTTCTTTACACAAAAACTATTTACTTTATTCGATTTTTTTTTAATCCAAGAAGTTTCAGATTGAGCGAAGGAAATAAGCCCAAAAAATATAACTACTAGTAAGAGCAGTTTTTTAATCATAATCAAAATACTACTAAAAATTTCTCTATTTTTAAATTATAAAATTACCTTGGTAATCGTCCACCACTATCTAAACACTTTTTAAGTGCATCAAAACTCTCAAAGTTTTTTGTTTGTTTATAATATTGACTACCTTTTTTATGGCAAATACCTGTGGTTGATTTTTTAACGTTAGGATTTGATATTTGAATATTATCACATGAGATTAAAAATAGAGATAATGAAAGTATATATATGAATTTCAAAAAAATTAACCTTTATAAAATTTCAATAATGATGCTTATAAAATTAATTAAATCAACAAATAAGATAGCATCAAACATTAAGTAAAATTAAAATATTTTTCCTTCAGCATCTAATTGAGGTAAATCATTAAAGGTTATCTTTTTCATTATACAAATAATTTTATTATTTTTATCTTTATATTCACCTGTATTACGATCAATTTTATTATATCCAAATTTTATATAATCGTTGGTATAAGCATAAATCTTAAATTTATTCTTAAACTTTTTTGTTCTTACGTTATAATTACTTCTCAAGTAAGTCCCCGATAATTTATAATATTTATCATTACATTTTAAATATGTATAAGCCTCAGCGCTATGAGCAAAAGTTCCAACCGAACTTAAAAAAATTAAACTTGCTATAAATTTACTGTAAGAAAAAATTAATCTAGAAATTGAAGAAAATATTAATTTCATATTTTACTCTTATTACCCCCTGTTTACAGGGGGATAATTAGAAATTAGCCATCCTCCTTTGTCATATTCATTAATGCAGAACCAATCACACCAAAAATAATTGGTGAAAATCTTGAAGCAGGACCCATAAATTGAGTCAAATTAATTCCCATCCAAGATAATACTAAATCAGCAACAGCAAATACTAAAAGTAAACCACCTAGAACTTGCAACACTGAAAAATTATCAGTTTTATTTTTTGTTTTTACTTGTGTCATTTTTTTTCTCCTTTTGTTGTTTGTTGTCATGACTAATACTTAGTGGTTAGTAACTAAAAAGTCTTGTCCAGCTTTAATAAAAAAATTGGACAAAAATAATTCTGTCCAAAAATTTCTTTAAAGTTGGACAAGAAAAAAAAAATAAAAGTTTTAAATTAAGCTTATGAAAAAAATTATGAATTTGATTTTAGTAATGTTCCTTGCAGGATGTGCTTCATCTTCGTGGACTCATAAATCTAATGATAATTCTAATTTAGAGTTTGATAGTGGATTTTGTAGATCTTTTGCTAATGCAAAAGCACCAACATATATTTGTAAAGATCCATTTATGTGCTCGCCAGATGAACTTAGTGTGGCCATAACAGCTCTTGGTCAAAATGCAGCTGAATATAATCATTGCATGTATAAAAAGGGCTATAAATAATAAAAAAGGAGACTATCAAAGTTATAAAATTTATGATCAAGTTTGATTTTTTAAAAAAGTGTTTAGGAAATAAAATGAGTTACGAATTTAAAAGTACTAAAGTTGCTGATGTTGAAAAAGAAATTAATTTAATTACTAAAGCAGAAAGTGATGGTAAAAACAATTTACCATCAGATTCCTCTGAAAGGTTCTCTATTACTGAAAACGAAGCAATAACTAAGTATGATGAAAAAAGACATCAAGCAGTATCAGATGCTGCAAAATATCTAGATCCAATTAAAAATAAAATTATTGGTTATGCGTCTATTTTAGGAAAAAAACATTTTTTTATAGATAGTTTTAAAAATAGGGTAGAGCAATCATTAACCACAGCTGATGGAAGATTATCTAACTTAAAAAATTCCTATGATAATCAAAATGAAGAGGTTAAACATTTTAAATTAACTCATGATATAAGCAGAGACCCAAGATCACTTACTACTTTAACATTTATTGGCGGTATCTTATTTGCTGCTGCTTTATTTTTCATTGAAGTTAGAGTTAATACTAAGTTACTTGGACCAGCAATGACTGGAGGAGAGTCAGAGGGTCAAGGTATTTCTTTCGCTGTAGCTGCATTAAACGTAATTATATCTTTTTTAGCTGGTTATTTTTTAGTTAAAAATTTTAATCTTAGAAAGTGTTTAAAAAAAACTATTTCTAAAGTCATATTATTATTTTACTCAGTCTTTATAATTTATCTTAACTGGTGTTTAGGTGCATTTAGAGCTATTGCTGAACAAAAAGGACAAGTAGTTCAGTGGGGTCAAACGGAAGCGGTTGTTTCTCAAGCAGCAGAATTTGGAAATGTTTTGTATCCCTGGACAGTATCATGGAGTTTTTACGCAGCTGTTCTTACATGTGTTGGTATTGGTTTTGCATTACTATCATTATTAGATGGATACTTTTTTGATGATCCATATCCTGGATATGGTTCGGTTGGAAAAAATCGTAATGACAATAAAAAAGAAATTCACCGAATTAGAGAACACATTGGTAATGAGATAAATATTCTTTTTAAAAATGAAACACAAAAGGTCAGTGAAGAAAGAGACTTATTAATATCTGAAAGTCTCAAACAATGGTCAATAAATGTAACTAAATTAGAATCTACATTTGCAAACTATAGGAGATTTGCCAAAAAAATTGATGATGACACCGATCATATAATTGAAGAATATAGAAATATAAACAGTAATTTCAGAAATACTCCTTCTCCAAAATACTGGAAAGATAAAGAGGGCAATATGATTAAAGAATTTAAAACTTTATCTGAGGATAAAATTGATCCTAAATTAGTTTTTTCAGACATGGCTCAAGTTTATTTAGATAAAAATCAAATAGAGGAAAAAAACAAAGCTTATAGCAACAGTATTAATGAAGAAGCACAAAATTTTGTAAAAGAATTAAATGCTTATAAAGAGGAAACAAATAAAAAAATTGAAGAAATGAGAAATAAATATCATGTTTAAAAGTTTTAAAAATTTTTCAATTTTATTGTTTGTATTTTTATTTTGGCCACTTTCATTAAACTCAGCCTCATTACCTGATGGATTTCCAAAATGTTTTAATAGCGACATAAGTAAAAGTAATTTTTGTCCTCTAAATGCCAAGTTAGGTCACAAGATTTTTTTAGTTGATTTTACTTCAAGATGGGAGCAGCCTCAAATAGATTGGGTTAAGGGTAGGATTTTTGGAGATGCATTAATTTCTGATACTGCTCCATATCATAAAATTTCTTATTTAAAAATTAATAAAAATCCACCACACTCACAAAAATTTGTTTATTCAAAGTGTAGATTCAAAAAAGGCACAGGTAGCGGAGGTGATAAAGTAAATAAAAAATGTGAAGGAATAGATCAGGTCAAAAATATTTTTGGACAATGGAAGACCCAAATAAATGATGTTGAAAAAGGATTTTTTCAAAATGAAAAAGCAGATCAAAGTTTAATTTATGAGTATATTGTTCACATATTAAGGGAGTCTGGTGCAGATTTTGGAAATGACTACAAAGAAAGAGAGCTAGTTATAGTATCAGATTTAATGCAATATTCTAAAAGAGTTAATTTTTTTAAACATTGCAAATCAGCAGCGATGTTACTTAAACCTAAAAAACAACAAAAAGCAGATAAGTGTAAAAGTTTTGCGAGACTGATTAAAAAAGAAAAAAGCTTCGCTAATTATCTAGATGCAACCAAACCCAATTCAAGTATGGTTAAAGGCCTAAAAGTTAAAGTTTTGTTTATTAATCACGCATATGAACATGAACAAGATCTTTATGTAACTTTAGAAAAACTATGGAAAGATATGTTTGCTTATATGGGAATTAACAATGTTGAGATAGTTCCACAAATTGACTTTAAATCTTAATGATAAGAGACCCTTCTTTTATATATCTTGCTACGATATTGCCACCAATTTTAATTGGACTAATAATTTGGAAATCAGATAAATTTCCTGAGCCTGGAAAATTTTTACTTGCATCATTTCTACTTGGTGTTTCGATTTATTTACCTTTAGATTTTTTAATTTTTTTAACACAAGATCACTTAGCTCCTTTAGTGGGATTAGATATAAAAAATAAACCTTATACACCTGGTGAGTTTTCTTTTTTAATGTTTTTTAGAGCTGCATTTTTAGAGGAAGGTTTAAAATTCGCGTTACTTTTATTTTTTTGTGTAAGATTATCTGACTTAAATGAACCAATGGATGCAATAGTTTATGGAGCTGCAATAGGTTTGGGTTACGCAGCTATGGAAAATATTCCTTATTTAAATACTGGAGACCCAGAAACTGCTTGGACAATGATTGCTGTTAAAGGTAGATATTACCCTTTAATAATGCATCTAGGTTTTGGTGTCTTAATGGGATGGTTATTAAGTCTAAATCTTTTCGAAGAAAGAAGTCGTTTTAAAAGACGATTAATGTTGGTATTAGCATTGTTGATACCAGTAATATTTCATGGATCTTACAATTACCTAGGAGCATATGATGTATTTCCAGCATTAACATTAATAATGGTTATAGGAATTGTTTATTATCAAAGAAGGGAACAAGAAAGAAAAATAACAGAGTCAGTTGAAAAAGCAAGAGTAGAAAATTTAGATGTTTTTTATTCTTATTTAATTACATTTACATTTGTAGCCTTAACCGTTGGGTCGGTAATTTTTGTAAATAATTAAAGAAGTTATCTTTTCACTTTAAATTTTCTAAAAGAAAATTTTTTAGGTCTTTTTCTATTTTTAAATTTTTTCTTTGTTTTAAATTTAAAATTCTTTTTATTTGAGTCTGTTGTTGAGTCATCTGAAGGTTTTTTATCAAAATATTTCGGGTTATTTGTAAAACCAAATTTTTTCTTTTTATCTTTAAAGCTAGATTTTCTAGAATCTTTTCTATTAAAAAACTTTTTCTTATCTTTAAATTTTCTCTCTTTATTAAATGAAGCATTAGCTCTTTTCTTACCTTTGAATTTTTTTTTATTTTCACTTTGAAGAGATTTGAAATTTGGATCAATTAATCTACTAATTGAATTCCACATTGATCTGTCATTCGGTGTAAGAAATGTTAAAGCTGAACCTTCTTTTCCAGCTCTGCCAGTTCTTCCAATTCTATGAATGTAATCTTCAGGAACTTGAGGTAAGTCGTAATTTATCACATGTTGTATTAATGGAATATCCAAACCACGAGCCGCAACATCGGTTGCAATTAATATTCTACTTTTACCATTTCTAAATCCAGCTATAACTCTATCTCTTTTGCTTTGTCTTAAATTACCATGAATTGCATCAGCTGAATGACCATCATATTTTAAACGCTTAACTATTTTGTCAGCACCATGTTTGGTTTTAACAAAAACTAGTATAGAGCCACTTCTTTCAACCAATTGATTTATCAGTTCATGATATTTCTTATCCTGAGTAATTTGAAATGTTTCTTGTTTAATTTTCTCAATCGGAGTTGATAATGAGCCTACAGCTATTCTTTCTGGATTATTTAAATATTTTTCAGATATTCTTAAAATATTATTTGGTAATGTTGCAGAAAATAATAGGGTTTGATGATTTTTTGGAATAAATTTTAAGATTAATTCTATTTGTGGGGTAAAACCCATATCCAACATTCTATCTGTCTCATCTAAAACTAAATAAGAAACTTTAGATAAATTTAAACTTTGTCTTTTTAAATGATCATTAATTCTACCAGGGGTACCAACAATAATTCTTGCCCTTTTTTTTAATTTTCTAAGTTGTTTTTGCATACTCTCACCACCAATCAGCAATGCATTTCCAATACCTATCTCTCTTACATTTAATTTTAAAACTGTTTGCATTACTTGGCTTGCAAGCTCTCTAGTTGGACATATGATTAAAGCCATAGCATTTTTGTCCAAAATTAATTTGTTAATCATTGGAATCGTAAAAGCTAGAGTTTTACCAGTTCCAGTTTGAGCAGTGCCCAATATATCTTTACCTGTCAAACTAACAGGAATTGATTTACTTTGAATTGGGGTAGGTGATTTAAAATCAGCGTACTTAATTGAATTTTTAAGCTTATTTTCTATAGGTAAGTCGTTGAAGTTCATTATTTTGAAAATTAGTTTGATTGAATGGATGCTTATATCTTTTTGTAACAAATACAATCAATGTTTTTTAATCATTAATTAGGTCAAATTAGAGTATTGAGTATAATTTAAAATTCAATTAAAATTGGCTTATTATGTTAAGTTATATTTTACCATTTATAGTGTTAATTTTGGTAGTAGTTTTTATTCATGAATATGGCCATTATTACTTTGCAAAAAAATATGGAGTAGGTGTTACAGATTTTTCTATTGGTTTTGGTAAGGAAATTTTTGGTTGGAACGATAAATCAGGAACTAGATGGAAAGTTTGTTGGATTCCTCTTGGTGGCTATGTCAAATTTTTTGGGGATAGAAATGTATTTTCACAAGCCGATCAAGAAAAAATCCTAAAGAAATATAACGAAGAAGATCGCAAAAAGTTATTTGTTTTAAAACCCTTATACCAAAGAGTTTTAATTGTTTTTGGAGGTCCTTTAGCAAACTTTTTATTAGCTTTAGCTATTTTCTTTTCAATTTATACATTTATAGGAAAAGACTTTACACCAGCAGTAATTAATGAAGTCCAAAAAGATAGTCCAGCCATGATTGGTGGATTAAAACAGAATGACATAATTTTAGAAATTGATGGAAATAAAGTTAAAAGTATTATGGAAGTTTCTAAATATATAACAATGTCAACGGATGATATAATTGACTTTAAAGTAAAACGTTCTTACGAAGAATTGATATTAAAGGTGAAGCCAGATGTTGTTTTAAGTGAGGATAACCTTGGTAATAAAATAAATAAACGAATGGTAGGTATTAAATTAGGTGCTTATAACAATGAAATCAATCATGTAAAATTAGGACCTGCGCAAGCAATTTATCATGCGGCTCATGAAGTTTATTATGTCAGTATTTCTTCTTTAAAGTACTTAGGTGCAATGATTTTTGGTAAAGCAGATTCTTCCCAGTTAGGTGGTCCAATTAGAATTGCTAAAATATCTGGTCAAGTTGCTGAGTTTGGTGTTTTAGCTTTTATAAGCATGATGGCTTACATTTCTATAAGTCTCGGTTTAGTTAATTTATTTCCAATTCCATTACTAGATGGTGGACACTTGATGTTTTATGCTTTTGAGAAGGTTTTAGGTCGACCGTTATCTCAAAAAACACAAGAAGGTTTTTTTCGAATCGGAATGTTTATGTTGTTATCATTAATGTTCTTTACAACCTTTAATGACCTTAAAGATCTCGGTTTATTTAATTAAATTTGAATTAAATTTCTTAAAAAAAACCAGTAAATTCAGCACTTATTTAACATTTTACAATATATTGTGTATAACTTTTTTTAACGCACTAAAAAAAGTCTTGATTTATCAACACTTTTGATAAAAATGGTAATTAACCTAATAAACCGGAGCTAAAATGAACAAAAAACAATTAATAGTCAAACTTTCAGGCGCCCTAAATCTAAGTAAAGCGGATGCTGAAAGAACATTTGACACAATAACCAACACTATTTTAGATGCTTTAAAAGGTGATGACTCAGTGAAAATTGCTGGTTTTGGAACTTATAAAGTAGCTAAAAGAAAAGCTAGAGTTGGAAGAAATCCTAGAACTGGTGAGCAGATTCAAATTGCTGCATCACAAAAGGTCAAATTCTTACCAGCAAAAGCTTTAAAAGAAGTATTTAATAGATAATTTTTTTTTACAGCCTTAATGTTAAAAAGCATTAAGGCTGTTTCTATATGCAAAAACTGCATACCCAATTTTCGTAATCAGCGTTAGTTTTTATAAATTATAAAAATATAAGTTCTCACTTAACAGGGAGGTCTTATATGACTAAATTATTAAAAAAAATAAGTACGCCACTTATAAGTTTAATATTTCTTTTAAACATGAGTAGCGCAGGAATGGCAGAGACTACAGTATCTGCAGAAGTGGGTTTCATATTTAATACATTGCTATTTTTAATTTGTGGTTTTTTGGTGTTTTTCATGGCTGCAGGTTTTGCGATGTTAGAGTCTGGTATGGTTACCTCAAAAAGTGTATCCGTTATTTGTGCAAAAAACATAGGTTTATTGTCAATTTCAGGAATTATGTTCTGGATGGTAGGTTATAACTTAGCTTATGGAATACCTGAAGGTGGATACATAGGAAAATTTATACCTTGGTCTGACTCAAGTGCAGTTGATACAGGTTATTCAGATGGATCAGATTGGTATTTCCAAATGGTGTTCTGTGCAACAACAGTTTCTATAGTATCTGGAACAATGGCTGAAAGAATAAAATTGTGGCCATTCTTCTTATTTGCAGCAATACTCTCAGGAGTTATTTATCCAATCGTTATGGGTTGGCAGTGGGGTGGTGGCTGGTTAGCAGAATTAGGTTTTTCTGATTTTGCTGGTTCTACCTTGGTACACTCAACTGGCGGTGCAGCTGCTTTAGCTGGTGCTATGATTATTGGTCCTAGACTTGGAAGATTTACTAAGACTGGTGCTCCTGCTCCATTAAAGCCATTTGCAGCATCATCAATACCTCTTGTAACCTTAGGAGTATTTGTTCTTTGGTTAGGTTGGTTCGGATTTAATGGTGGATCACAATTAGCAATGGGTACAGCTGACGATGCAATTGCAGTATCGACTATTTTTATGAATACATTTTTAGCAGGTGCAGGCGGAGTAATTGGTGCCGCTATTATCACAAGATTACATTTTGGTAAAACAGATGTAGTTCAAATGTTAAATGGATGTATTGGTGGATTAGTTGCAATTACAGCAGAACCATTAGCTCCATCACCTTTAGCAGCAATTTTAATTGGTGCAGTAGGTGGTTTGATTGTGGTTTATGGTACTAAACTATTATTTTCATTAAAAATTGATGATGTAGTTGGTGCAGTGCCAGCACACTTATTTGCTGGTATTTGGGGTACATTAATTGTGCCTGCAACAAATGCTGACGCATCTTTTAGTACTCAGTTAGTAGGTGTTTTAGCAGTAAATATTTTTGTTTTCTTTGTAGCTTACATTGTGTTTAGCTTAATGAAAGCAACTGTCGGTCTTAGATTAAGTAAGGAAGGTGAAACTAAAGGTACCGACGTAACTGAAACAGGCGTTATTGCTTATGCAATACGTGACTAATTGTTAACAATAAAGGGATCCTTTGCCTCTGTGTATCCGCAACGTTACTCAACAAAGGGTCCCTTAAAATTTTCTCTCTAAGTTAGTTAAACATAAAAAGCCCTCTCCCTCAGGGGGCTTTTTTAATTATTTTCATCCCACAATTTTTTATAATCTACAAAAGGCGAGAGACCATAAACTGAATTAATATTAGTGAAGTGAGTAGCTAAGGAAGGTACTGGGCTAATACATAATTCTTTTTTATAAATATTGTGAAATGGTTTTTCAAATGGATAATGTTCAGTTTTACAAGCACTTGTAAACTCATCCCAATGTTTATTTAATAATTTACTACTTGTTAAAAATGTACAAAGAGACTCCTCTACTGATCTCCAATGATATTTGTTACCTAAAAATATGTTAGATTTTTGTATGTTACTATAAAGATAAGGATAATCAGAGGGGCACAAAATCAATTCTTGGTTCAACTGGGTTGAAACTTTTTCATATGTAAAAATCATTTCCTCTATTGAATCTAATTTGTGCAAATAATCATCTTCGACAAAATAAACTAAATCTTCACTGTTTTTTGCTATATCAAATGATTGGTGAATATTTGACATGTTTGAAATTTGATTTTTTGTAACTTCTTTACCTTCTTCATTGATCTTATTTATTTGTTTTTTATAGAAATCTACATCAAGTTTAATTATTTCATTTTCAAAAAACTGATTATCTAAAAGATCATTGAATTTTTCTAAAATTTGATTATCTGAATTATGATCAACAATAGTGAGCTTTAATTTTATTTTTTCAAATAACTGCTTATTATTATTTATGGAATTAACAATAGAAATTAAGGTTTTTAACGAATATTCACTTTTTTCTTTTTCAAAAATTCTTTGTTTTGACTGAGTAAGCATATTAACTGAAGCACAGGTTCTTAAAATAATATCAAGCGATTTAATAGGTCTTGTAATTTTAGTTCGACCCATTGGTATTACTAATGACTCTTTACTGATCTGAGAAAGGTTTTCATTCCCATATTTATTTGATGTTGGTAAATAAAAATTTGATTGATCAATGATTTCGAAACCAAAAAATCTACATAATTTTATAAATAATTTTTTTAAAAAATTTGATTTATTTGTTTTATTTTTAATTTTCATAAGCTATAAAATAGTATCATGACAATACTATCATCCAAAACCTTAGTTGATAATGCTTTAAAAGAAATAAAAACGATTTCAACAGATGAGGCTTATGATTTATCAAGTAATAACCAATGCAATTTGATTGATATAAGAGATGTAAGAGAACTTGAAAATCAAGGAAGAATAGAAAACTCCAATCATATACCAAGAGGCATGTTGGAATTTTGGTTAGATCCTGATAGCCCTTATTTCAAAGAGGGTAAACTTGATTTAGATAAAGAGATGGTTTTATTTTGTGCAGGTGGTTTGAGGTCTGCTTTGGCAGCTAAATCTCTAAAAGATATGGGATTTAAAAAAGTCTCACATATAGATGGTGGTTTTGCAGCATTAAAACAAAGTAAATTTAAAGTAGTTTAAGCTTTGTATTCGTCTAGAGCATAATCTAGTCGATCTTGTCCCCAAAAAATTTTATTATTAACCACAAATGTTGGAGCACCAAATATATCTTTATCAAAAGCCTTTTTTGTTAAATCTTTTAATTTTTCTTTAATTTTTAAATCTTTGATACCATCAAAAAAATTTTCTTTATTAAACCCAATGTTATTTAAAATTATGGCAATATTCTTTTCATCTCCAATATCTACATTATCTTTCCAATAAGCATCAAAACAAAAATCAAAATATTTTTCTTTCAAATCATCATTAATTAAAAGATATCCTCTCATTAAATGTAAAGAATTTATTGGGAATTTAGTATTCCATTTAAACATAATATTATTTTTGTTAGCTATCAACTCGCAATCATTTTTCATATTTTTCATTTTACGCTCATTAAAAGCAGGAGCCGTTATTCCACCAAGATTATGAAGACCACCTAATAAAATTGGTTTATAATTAATATTTATTTTATTATCTTTATTTAAAGATTTTAATTTATTGTAAGCTAAATATGAATATGGGCTTATAAAATCGAAGTAAAAATCAATTAGCTTAGTCATATAAGCTTATATTTTTTGCATAAATAATTCTTATCAACCAATATAAAAACAGTCCAAGAGGACCAATTAAGTATGTAACAACAAGTGGAACAATTAAGATCATCTTGTTAATTGAAAATTTTTGTGCATCTTTAACTATCCAACCCCCAGTAAAAAGATTTATTGCAATAAAATGAATCCAAAACATCATTAGAAAATTTTTTTCAGAAAATAAATTAGATAAGTCATTTATTCCAAAATAAAGATTAAAATTTCCTATAAAATCATAAGAATTTAAATATGATTTATATAAAACAAATATATATGTGCCACTTAGCACAAAAATTGGAAAAATAGATGTTACAAAATATCTACAAAGATGAGATTGTGGAAAAAAAATTAAAACTAACCAAAAGGGTAATACTCCAAAATTAACCCAATAATAAAGCATTTCAATTGTAAAATAATTATAAATTTGTTCGATCATTTTAAAATATATTATATTAAATCTATTCATGATTCCTATAAGAAATAAAAAAAAAACATTAAAAGTAACCGTAGAAGAAATGAGAAACTTTGCTTTTGCTTATGTTGAAAAATACGCTCCATCAAAACAGCAATTAAAGACTTACCTATTGAAAAAATATCTCAAATCATCTGTACCAAGTGTTAAAAAAAAAGATGTTTCAGACTTAATTGACATAGTTTTAACAGATTTAGAAAAAAATAGATTTATTAATGATAAGTTTTATTCAGATAGTAAAGCCAAAAGTATGATTCAAAGAGGAAGTTCAATCAATAAAATTAGAAATTACTTAATTGGAAAAGGAATAAATAGTGAGTTTATCAAAGATACAGTAAATAAAATCCAAGATGAAAATTCAGATCAAGACTTTTTTTCTGCAATAAAAATTTGTAAAAAAAAAAGAATTGGCCCTGCTAGGACTGAAGATAACAGACCTTTATTTTATAAAAAAGATATTTCTTTATTAGCAAGAAATGGTTTTGATTTTGAAACTTCTAAAAAGGTAATGGAAATCGAAAAAGATGACTTCCTTAAAATAATAAAATTACTTTGATTTTTTATCTTTTTCCATTTTCATCAAATACTCAATCTTTGATTTAATATAATTTCTAACAAAAACAAAAACTAACAGTCCAAAAATTGATACTGAAACAATGATTATTAATATTATCCTTAATTGTTCATCCATTATAATATATTTTTACTTTTTAGAATTAAACTTGGATTTTTAAAATCTTTTTTTCCATAGTAAATTTCATTCCCATCAAAATCTGTAACATTTCCCCCAGAGTGTTTTAAAATTGCATGACCTGCAGCTATATCCCATTCACATGCCCTAGGTTCAGCTACATATCCATCATATTCACCAGCAGCTATGACACAAAATTTAAGTGAGCTTTTCATCCTTGTAAAACTTTTAACATTTAAAATTTTATGAATTTTTTCTATTTCAGGTTTTATTTTATTTGAATAAGATACAAATTTAATTTCATTTTTATTAAAATTTTTTTTACATTCCAACTTTATTAACTCACCTTTTATTAATTCAAAAGCAGAGTTTTCACCAAATGAATAAAACATTCTTTCTTTTGCTGGAGCATAAATTAAACCAGCTACAGGTTTTTTATCAATTATAAGACCAGCGTTAATTGTAAATTCATCTAAATCATTAATATAATCATAAGTACCGTCAATCGGATCAATTAGCCAAAAATTTTCTAAGTTACTTATTGATTTATTATCTGAAGTTTCTTCAGATATAATTGGAATGTCTGGAGTTAATGAAATAATTTTTTTTGTAATTATTTTGTTAACTTCTAAATCTCCATTACTAACTGGTGTATTGTCAGATTTCATTTCTTTAGTAAGACCTTTTTTTCTAAGATCTAAAGAGATTTTTCCAGCATACAAAAAAGTATCAATTAGATTTTCAACTATTTCTTTTATTTTAATTTCGTTCATTAATTTTTATTAATTCTATATTTTCTGCATTAATTACTTTTTTACCAACATTTTGGAAATTGACAGTAATTTTTTCTTTAATTATTGATTGAACCTGTCCTATTCCCCAATCTTTATTGTTTGGATTGAAAACTTTGTCACCTGGTTCAAAATCAAAAATCATTTAATTTATTTTATAATATAAATGAGTATAAATACCATCTTATGAATAAAGAATTAAATTCTATTGGGTTAGATAAAAAGCCCTCAGACACAACTGTAGTTGTGGCTATGTCAGGAGGTGTGGATTCATCTACAGTGGCAGGTATAATGAAAAAAGATGGATATAATGTGATTGGTATTACATTAAAACTCTATGATAATGGTAAGGAAGTTGCAAATTCAAAACAATGTTGTTCAGGTCAAGATATTATGGATGCAAAAAGGGTAGCAAACAAATTAAATATTGATCATAAAATTTTATATTATCAAAATAAGTTTAAACAAGGTGTTATAGATAATTTTGTAGGTAGTTACTTAAATGGAGAAACACCGATCCCATGTGTTCAATGCAATCAAACAGTTAAATTTAAAGATTTGTTTGAAGTGTCTAAAGATTTAAAAGCTGATGCAATGATAACTGGACATTATGTAAAAAGTGTTACATCTAATGGGCAAACCAATATGTATAAAGCAATTGATGAAAATAGAGATCAAAGTTATTTTTTATTCAATACTTCAAGAGAACAATTAGATTATTTGAGATTTCCTTTAGGTGGGATGTTAAAAGATGAGACAAGAGAAATAGCAAAAAAATTAGAGCTTAATGTTGCTGACAAACCTGATAGTCAAGATATTTGTTTTGTTCCAAATGGAGATTATGTATCTGTTATACAAAAATTTAGGCCCGAGTCTTTAAAGAAAGGCAATATTAAAGATATTAATGGTAAAGTAATAGGTGTTCACGATGGAATTATCAATTTTACTATAGGTCAACGAAAAGGAATTAAAGTTTCAGACAAAGAGCCTTTATATGTGATTAGTATTGATGCGGAAAAAAATGAAATTGTAGTTGGACCAAGAGAAAAATTAGGAAAAAAAACTATATACTTAAAAAATTTAAATTTATTAGCAGAAAAAAAAGATTTTACGAATAATGTTTTTGTTAAAGTTAGATCAACAGGTAAACTTCTTGACGCAAAAGTTAATTTCACCAATCAAGATTGTGCTGAGGTAAATTTAAACTTACCAGAAGATGGTATATCTCCAGGACAAGCTTGCGTCTTTTATAACAAAGATAATTTAGGGTATAGAGTTCTAGGTGGTGGCTGGATTACAAAGTAGTATTTTTTTTCCACATTAAATAAGTGAGTAAATAAAAAGTTATTACTCCCAGGAAAACATTCCATTCGATAGCATGCTTTAAAAACTTAAAATTATCAAAGGGAAGGAAAGGTAAAGTAATTATTGAAATTATTATTAAAAAAGTAATAAGAATTCTTTTAGTTTTTAGGTAATTAATGTTAATGTGGTCATTAATTTTATGTCTTGTTTCATAAAAAAATTTTATTAAATAAGCTTGTGCAATCAACTCAAATATAATGAATGAAAGCATAACGACTCTTCTAAATAATTTATAAAGATCGTTATCGAATTTTATACCAAGGAAAATTGAGTGCAAAGTTAGTAGCACTGCAGAAGCAATTCCAAAAAAAACTATTTTTCTTTTGTTAATATAATTTTTATGAAAATGGTTAATTATATTTTTTGTATTAAGCCAATATAAGATTAATAAATAAGAGGTAATAAACATTGCTGGTTTGAATATTAGATATAAGGGAAAATCTCTTACTGTTCTACTGATTGAAACACCACCATCAAAGTATGGAAAAGTTGGATTTATTGGAATTCCAGGCTCCAATAATTGATGAAAATTAGTTACGATTAACAAACAAGTATTTACTGATATAAACGGAATTATGAAAATCCAAACAGAAATTGATCTCACTTTATCAATACTGCTCATGACCAAATTATTTCTTCTTATTCTTTTTTCTGGCTCTTCTCTTTTTTGAGCCCATTTTTCTTCGGCCTCTATGTTTTTTTGGGTAACCCATTATTTCCTTTAGTTATAATTTAATTGAAATTATGGCTCGGATATAGCATTGTCCTTTAAAGTTATCAAATTTTTTATGTCTAAATCCTTCAAGACTTTTTTAAAGCATACTGCAAAAGATTTTCATAATCAGTCAGTAAATCCACCAGTTGTTCGAGCCTCAACAATTATATTTAAGTCAATGCAACACATTAGAAAAACTCAAGCAAAAGCACAAAAAAATCCAACAGGTGGGCATTATGACTATGGCAGACAAGGAACTTCAACTACATATATATTACAAAAAATACTAACCAAACTTGAAGAAAGCTATCATGTATTTACAACACCGACAGGTTTTGGTGCAGTTTTTTTATCAATATTTAGTGTTGTAAGACCTGGAGATGAAATAATGGTAGCTGACCCAGTCTATTCTCCCACAAGACTTTTAACTCAAGATTATTTAAAAGACTTCAATATAAAAACAGTTTTTTATGATCCTCATAATTTAAAATCATTAGAAACAAATATTACAAAAAAAACAAAACTAATATTTGTTGAAAATCCAGGAAGTAATTCTTTTGAATTTCAAGATTTAGGAAGGATTATTTCCATAGCTAAAAAGTATAAGATTTTAACAGCTATTGATAATACTTGGGCTACTCCATATTATTTTAAACCAATTAAATTTGGTTTTGATATGTCGATTGTTTCAGCAACTAAATATTATTCGGGACACTCTGATGTTATGGGTGGTAGTTTGGCTGTTAATAAAAAAGTGTTTAACAAAGTTAAAACTGCTGAGAGAATTACTGGTTTAAGACTTGGTCCTGATGATGCATATTTAATTACAAGAGGTCTTCGAACACTTGATGTTAGATTAGATAGACATAGAGAAAATGCAAAAAAGGTTGCAGCATTTTTATCTAAGAATAAAAAATTTAAATTACTATATCCATACAAAAAGGACTCTTTTAATTTTAGAATGTGGAAAAAATACTATTCAGGTGCTTCTGGTCTCATGGGTTTAAAAATAAAATCTAAAAATATTAACTCTGTTAGAAAATTTGTGAACTCACTTAAATTATTTGGTTATGGTTATAGTTGGGGAGGATTTGAAAGTTTGGTACTACATCAAGAATTTAGAGAGACTGGAAAAAGAAAATATTTAAATTTATCAAAAGATGAGCATCTTGTCAGGTTACATATAGGGCTTGAGGATCCTAATGACTTAATAGCAGATATTAAACAAGCATTAAGACATTTAAAATGATAACAGAAAATTTCTTTAAATCTAAAACAGCGATAGTAACTTTATTTGCAGCGTGTTTTGTTGTCTTAATTTCACTTGGTGTGAGACAAACTTTTGGATTATTTTTTATGGACTTTAATGAAAGCTTAAATATTAGTAATACTGCATTTGGGTTTGCTATTGGTATGCAAATGCTAATGTGGGGATTAACAGGTCCTATATTTGGAGCTGTTGCTGATCGATATGGTGGTCATATAGCAATAATTTCAGCATTTATATTTTATACTTTAGGAATATATTTTTTATACACCGGTCCTAACACTGGAATATTTTTTCAAATTCATATGGGCCTATTAATTGGAATTGGACTTGGTGGGACTGCTATAAGTATTCCAATGTCAGTGGTTGGTAAACATTTTCCATTATCCACAAGAACTATTGCCATGAGTTTTGTAACTGCATTAGGATCTTTTGGTTATTTTCTTTCTCCAATTTTTACAAATTATTCTTTAAATGAATTTGGTTGGAATCATACTTTATTTATTTTTTCTCTATTTTTACTAACAGGTATAGTTGCTGCTTATTTTGTAAGATCTCCATCTGAAAATGAAAGTATTGAAAAAAAATCAGATCAATCATTCAAAGAAGCTTTAACTGAGGCTTTTAGAACTAAAAGTTATGTATTACTTGTCTCAGGTTTTTTTGTTTGTGGTTTTCATATTACTTTAGTTGGAACACATGTGCCCAAATATGTTATTGATAGAGGATTAGAGGATTGGACTGCAGCAGCAATCCTTTCATTGATTGGTTTATTTAACATATTTGGGTCATTACTAAGTGGATATCTTTCAGCAAAGATGAGCAAAAAGATTATTCTTAGTGGAATTTATTTTTTGAGAGGAATTTCAATTATTCTTTTTATATTTACACCAGCAAGCAATTTTAGTGCATTTTTGTTTGGAGCTAGCTTTGGTTTCTTGTGGTTATCAACTGTTCCAGCTACAAGTGGAATTGTTGCACATTTATTTGGTACAAAATATCTTGGACTTTTATACGGTATAGTATTTTTAAGTCATCAAATTGGCTCTTTTTTTGGTGCATACTTAGGAGGCTTGTTTCACGATCTTTATGGCTCTTATGATTATGCGTGGTATTTGGCAATTGCATTATCTGTTTTTGCAGCAATAATTCATTTACCAATTAAGGAAGAACCAGTTTTAAGATTAAAAACAGAATAAATTGAACAAACAACATCAATTAGCAGAGATAAACAATTCGGGAAAGGCTTATATTATTTATAAATCTAAAAAGGGTTTCAATTTATATACTGATTTTTCCAAAAAAATAATTTTGAATAATAAAAATATTAAAGATTTTTTAAAAAAAAAATTTAAAAATAAAACAAAAAAAACAGATTTGTTTATTGGTTTTTTTGGATACGAATTATTAAATAACCTAATTAATGTGAAGATACCTAAACAAAAGAATATAAATTTTCCAAAAGGTATTTTTTATAAACCTGAAAAAATTATAAATTTAAGTAATAATTTTAAATTCAAGAGTATAAAAGATGTGAGTAATAGTAATTTTAAGATCAATATAAATAAAAATTCTTATACTAAAATTTTTGATAAATTTAAAAAAAAAATAAAAAGTGGTGAGACGTATCAAATAAAGATTTGCACTAAATACAAAACAAAATCAAAAATTAATCCTTTAGATTTTTTTGCTAGACTATCAAAAACAAACTTAGCTCCAGAAGCCTTTATGATAAAAGATAAAAATTATTCTATAATAAGTTGTTCTCCTGAAAATTTAATTACAAAAAAAGGTTCCCAAATATCCACAAAGCCGATTGCTGGAACAGTAAAAAAGACAAAGTCTTTAAATAAAATAAAAGCTTTAAATTATTTTAAAAAGAATATTAAAGAAACCAAAGAACATAACATGATTGTAGATATGGAGAGAAATGATTTATCAAGGGTTTGTAAAGTTGGAACTGTTAAATTATCAAAACAAAAAATTGTAGAAGAATATAAAGATCTATTTCACTACGTAAGTCTAATTAAGGGTAAACTTAAAAAAGATATTAAAAATATTGATATTATAAAAGCTATGATGCCAGGAGGTTCTGTTATCGGTTGTCCAAAAATAAGTACTTTAAATCTATTAAACAAACAAGAACAAGAAAATAGGAATATTTATACAGGTAGTTTTGGCTATATTAAATTTAATGGGGATATGAGATTTAATATTATTATTAGATCAATTTTAAATTTTAAAAATTTTTCAGAAATTTCAGTTGCCTCAGGTGTTGTAGTCGATAGTAACTCGAGTCATGAATTTAATGAAAATTTCATAAAAGCAAAAGCATTAATAGATTTATTTAAATGATTTATATTATCGATCATAACGACTCCTTTACTTATAATGTTGTTCATCAATTTTCATTATACGATGACGTTGAATGTGATAATTATAATAAAATAAATGAGAATAAACTTAAAAAAGCTTCAGTAATAATCTTTTCACCAGGACCAGGAAATCCAAAAAATTATCCTTCTAGTTCAAAAATTTACAAAAAATTTAAAGGGAAAAAGAAAATTATTGGTATTTGTTTAGGATTTCAGCAAATACTATTTTGCGAAGGAGCAAAAATAGTAGAACAAAGAAAGATTTATCATGGGTTTCAATCTGATATTAAAGTAATAAATAACAAATCATTATTTAAAAAAGGAAAAAAATTTAAAGTTGGCAGATATCATTCTTTAAAATTAAAAGAACCTTTTAAAATGAGAAATTTTGAGATAACTATGAGATGCTTAGAATCAAAAGCTGCTATGGCTTTTGAAAACAATAAAGATAAAATTTATGGATTTCAATTTCACCCAGAGTCATTCTTAACTATCAATGGCAATTTACTTATTAAAAAGATCCTATCAGCTTAAAAATCTTCGAGAGGTAGCTTTTAAAGACTTATGGGGTGATCACGGTATCTTTACAACTATGTGGATTTTTGGAAAACCACCAAAGATCTTATTTTTTGAAAACCATATAAAAAATTTGATTAAATCCCTTGAAATATATGGTGTCAAAAAAAAATATCTTCGTAAAAAAATTCTAAAAATAATAAATGAAAATTTATCAAAAAAAATTAAATACAATCACCTCCTTAGAGTCGCTTTAAATAAAAATGTTATTTCTATATCTTTTAGAAAAAGAGTAAGCCCAAAGTCAAATTTTGATTTAAAATTAGTAAAACTTAGACGTGAAAAACCACAATATAAAAACTTAAAATATAAAAAAATTTTAAAGCATTTATCTAAAATGGATAATTCTAAATCAGATATTGGTCTTGTTTATAAAAAAATGATTTTAGAAACTGGAACTTCCAATCTTCTATTCATAAAACATGATAAAATTTACACACCAACTAAAGGTTATTATGAAGGTAACACTTTTAAATTTTTTAAAAGTAAAATTAAGAAAGTAATAAAAAAAGATATATTCGTTAAAGATTTAAAAACTTATGATGAAATATTATTGGTTGGCTCTGGTAAAGGTATAGCTTCAATTAAAACTATTAAACAAATTGACTGGAAAAGAAAAAATTTAAAAAAATTTAAAGTTTTATCAAAATATTATAAATCAATAATTAATAAGTGTAGGCCATATAGTTATAAATAATATGATAGATCCAAATAACCCATGTTTATTTTGTGATATTAAAAAAAGTGGGTGTGCTCATGAAAATGAACTTGCTTATGCAAGTTATGACTCTTATCCTGTCTCAGAACATCATTGTTTAGTCGTTCCTAAAAGACATATGAATGATTATTTTGATTTAACCAATGAAGAACTCTTAGCGTGTAATGATTTAATTAAGATTCTTAAAAATGAAATTACAAATAAAGATAAAACTGTTAGAGGTTTTAATTTAGGAACAAATATTGGCAAAGTTTCTGGCCAATCAATTCATCATTGTCATTTTCACCTAATTCCTCGGAGAGATGGGGATGTAGAGAATCCTCAAGGTGGAGTAAGATCTGTTATTCCAAGCAAGCAACATTATAAAAGAAAAAAATAGCCTGTTTTTAAAGACAAATTGACCAGAGTTTGAGGTTGATCTATTTTTTTGAACTATATATAAAAACTAAAATTAATCAAAATTTAACTAAAGGCGGAAATGTTAAATAACAATCCTTTTTCTTTATTGGCTGAAACAGTCTCACCATTTGCTATGCAAGGTTTTATAATTGCTATGGTGCTTTTGATTGCAATTGGAACAATTATTCAAATGATTCATCATAAAAATTTAACTTACTTTTTTAATAACGCCAAAAAAGCAAAATTAGCTGCAACTAAAGAATTAGGAATAGGGGAGAAGACATCAATTATTGCTAAAACAGCTGTTGTTGATATTGGAACAACATCGGAACTTGGTTTTGGGAAAAGAAGATTAGCTCATGTCCTTGGTATGTATGGAACAATTCTATTTTGGATATCCTCTGCAGTTTTAGTTTTTTGTTATACTGGTGCAAGTAAATCAAATTCAGAGACATGGTCAATGCTTTGGCACGTGGGTGCAATTTTAACTTGCTTAGGTGGATATTGGTTTTGGTTTTTTTTAAGAGTAGATGTTTCTGCAGAAGCTCACCCTTGGTACAGAATTATTAAAGCAGACTTATTTGTACTGGCATTACTTGCTTGTGCAACTTTTGGACTAGCATGGTCGTACGCTCAATTTAATAATCAAATGGGTCTATCTTATTTATTTTTAACTTTATTTGTTGCTTCTAATCTAATTCTATTTGGTGGTGTATATTGGTCTAAGTTTGCACACATGTTTTATAAACCTGGAGCAGCAATACAAAAAAATTTAGCTGAAGCTGATGGTTCAAGAGATAATTTACCACCACCAGCAGATGCACCTGAGCAATTTGGCCTAGGTATAAAAAGAGAAGAGCCAAAGCACTATTAATATGTTAATAAAAAAAGGAGAAAAATAAAAAATTATGTCAACTTTTGTATACATGACTAGATGTGATGGCTGTGGTCATTGTGTCGATATATGTCCATCAGATATTATGCACATTGATGAAAATATAAGACGTGCAAAAAATATTGAACCAAACTTTTGCTGGGAATGTTATTCATGTGTGAAAGCTTGTCCCAATCATGCTATTGATGTTAGAGGTTATGCTGACTTTGCACCTATGGGTCATAGCGTAAGGGTTAGAAGAGAAGAAGAAAAAGGCACAATTTCTTGGAAAATAAAATTTAGAAATGGAACTGAGAAAAACTTTGTTTCTCCAATAACAACAAAACCTTGGGGTAAATTTATTCCAAAACTTGCTGATGGTGATACACCTAACCAAGGAGAAATTAATTCTCAAAAATTATACAGTGAACCTGAAGGATTGAATACAAATCAAGAGTTACCTTCAGTTCCAAAAGACTCCTTTAAAAAAGGAGTTTATTATTAATGGCTAAACATAAAACACATTTTGAAGAATGTGATGTACTAGTTGTTGGTGGTGGTATGGCAGGTACTGGTGCTACTTTTGAAGCTAGACACTGGGGAAGAGATTTAAAAATCATTTGTGTTGAAAAAGCTAATATTGATAGAAGTGGAGCTGTTGCTCAAGGACTATATGCAATTAATTGTTATATGGGAATGCAATGGGATGAAAACCAACCCGAAGATCATGTTCGATATGCAAGAAATGATTTAATGGGAATGGTTAGAGAAGATTTAGGATATGACATGGCTCGTCATGTAGATTCAACTGTTCATATGTTTGATGAATGGGGTCTTCCAATGATGAAAAATGAAAAGACAGGAAGATATTTAAGAGAAGGTAAATGGCAAATCATGATCCATGGTGAAAGCTATAAACCAATTGTTGCAGAAGCTGCTAAAAAATCTGCTGATAAAATTTATAATAGAATAATGGTTACTCATTTATTAATGGATGAATCTAAAGAAAATAGAATTGGTGGTGCAGTTGGATTTAACATGAGAACTGGAGATTTTCATGTGTTTAGATCAAAAACTGTAATTGTTGCAGCAGGAGGAGCATCACATATTTTCAAACCTAGAGCTGTTGGTGAAGGTATGGGAAGAACTTGGTATGCACCTTGGAGCAATGGTTCCGCTTACGCTTTACCTATAGCAGCTGGTGCCAAGATGACTCAAATGGAAAATAGAATTGTTCTTTGTAGATTTAAAGATGGTTATGGACCTGTTGGAGCGTATTTTTTACATTTAAAAACATATACACAAAATGCTAATGGAGAAAATTACGAGAAAAAGTGGTATGATCAAACTAAAGAATTAGTTGGTGAATATATTGATCACCATCCAACTCCTACATGTTTAAGAAATCATGCATTTATTCAAGAAGTTGCTGCAGGAGGCGGACCCATTCACATGGTAACAAAAGAAGCTTTCCAAGATCCACATTTAGAAACTGTTGGTTGGGAAAACTTTCTAGGAATGACCGTAGGACAAGCTGTAGTTTGGGCTTCCCAAAATATTGATCCTAAATATACTAATCCTGAATTAACTACATCAGAACCATATGTAATGGGATCTCATGCAACTTGCTCAGGGGCTTGGGTAAGTGGACCAGAGGATTTATCTCCACCAGAATATTTTTGGGGGTATAACAGAATGTTAACAATTGATGGTTTATTTGGAGCGGGAGATACCGTTGGTGGAAGTGCTCATAAGTTTTCATCTGGCTCTTTTACAGAAGGTAGATTAGCAGCCAAAGCTGCAGTTAAGTATATAGAAGATAAAAAAGCTGATGGAATTAATGTTTCTGATAAACAATGTGAAGATTTTAAAACAGCAGTCTACAAACCATTAGATACGTACACAGTCGCTCAAAATGAAATTACAGGGGGAACAGTTTCACCAAGCTATATATCACCAATTCAAGGCCTACAAAGACTTCAAAAAATTATGGATGAATACGTTGGTGGTATCACATCAAATTATATGACTAACGGCAATATGCTGAAGAGAGGTTTAGAACTTTTGGATTGGTTGCAAGAGGACTTAGAAAAAGTCGGTGCGGAGGACTATCACCAATTAATGAGAGCGTGGGAGTTAAAGCATAGAGCTTTAACTTCACAATGCGTAACAGAACACACTTTATTTAGAGAAGAGACTCGTTGGCCAGGATACTATTATAGAGGTGATCACATGAAGTTAGATGATGAAAATTGGCATTGTTTAACTGTTTCTAGAAGAGATCCGAAAACAGGTAAATTCACTATGGAAAAAGTTCCTGTGTATCATATAGTAGATGAGAATGAGAAGAAGAAAGCCTCTTAAGTAAAGATAAAGAATAAACCATCAATGGACATTTTGGCTAAATCTGATGAAGAGATATTTGCGATAGGCAAACCTTTCTGGGAAAATTTGGTTAGATCATCTAATATGAAAGATTATGGTGGTTTTACTCGTGATTTTTCAACACAAATGCTATTTGGAGCAAATGAAGTTGAGCTCGGAAAGCAATGGGCTAATAACGAACTTATCACAAATTTGAATGAAACCTATGAACCTTTTGGAACTCTTAGAAGGGGAGAACATATAACAGTCCTTATTAAACAAACCAATAAGAAAATCCCAGGTGAGTTTTTAGGAAGATTAGTTCTTGGTGTTGAAGATGGAGAGATCAAGGTCTTCGGAGCCACAATATATTAAATTATAATTTGACAATTTTTTCAGTGGGTGTATTGAGGAATATAGATGCACCTTTCAAATATAAAAATCCTTAATAAAATAACTAACAAAAAAACAACATTTATTAAAACAGGGATTTTTTCAGCAATTGCTGCTTGTTGGGGTGTTATTTTATTTGGAACTTTTATAACTTTTCAATAAGTAACACTTAAAAGTTTTTTATTATTAGATGGAAGTTTTTTTACCAATAGCTCAAGTTTTTGTTAATCCAATAGAAATACTTTTTCTAAGTGCAATAGTCGGTGTTTTATCAGGCTTGTTTGGTGTTGGGGGTGGTTTTTTAATGACTCCATTTTTAATTTTCTTGGGAGTTCCACCAGCTTATGCAGTTGCAAACGAAGCTAATAACATTTTAGCAACCTCTGTATCAGGATCTACTACTCATTGGTTAAAAAATACTTTGGATTACAAAATGGGTTTTATGATTGTAATTGGTGGTTCAATAGGAACCGCTCTAGGAATTTATACTTTTAGTTATTTTAAAGGTATTGGAAAAATTGATACCGTTATATCTCTTGCCTACATGTATATTCTTGCGATTATAGGGACGTTAATGCTAGTAGAGAGTCTTGGTGAAATTGATAAAGCAAAAAAAAATGTTGTAGAAAGAAAAAAATTACACGTTCATTATTGGATACATGGTCTTCCTTTAAGAATGAGATTTCCAAAATCGAAATTATATGAAAGTGTGTTTACTCCAATTATAATAGGATTAGCTGTTGGTTTCATAGCTGCGATTATGGGTATAGGTGGAGCGTTTATATTAGTACCAGCTATGATTTATATTATTAAGATGCCAACAAGATTAGTTCCAGGAACATCTTTATTTGTTACTATTTTTGTAAGTGTGATAGTTACTTTTTTACATTCTTTTAATTATGGATCAATAGATTTGATGTTAGTTGTAATGTTAGTGATAGGATCTATTATAGGTGTCCAAGTTGGTCAAAAGTTAGGAGAAAGAATTGATAGCTCTGGTCTTAAAGCATTATTGGCAATTTTGTTATTAGTTGTTGGTATAGCTATTGCTTATGATACTTTTTTTGCGGAAGAAATTAAAAAAGAAATCTTTAAAGTTTCAAATACAGATTTAAATTTTTTCTCAAAATTTATTAAAGAGTTTTCTAATGATATGCCATTTTTCTATGGATTATTTTCAATTATGTTTGCTGTTCTATTAGGAATTGGAGCTGCGTTTATCAGAAGATTTATTTCCAATTTAAGAAAAAAACATCTTGCTAAGTAATTAATTTTTAGTGAATTTAGCTCACATCATAAAAAATTTTTTTATTACAAAAAGATATTTATATTTGTTACCAAGAAAAATTAGATTAAAAATTTTTAACCTTAAAAAACTAAAATTATACAAAACAGCAACAGGTAATTTCTATTTACCTCAATTTGCGTTAAAAGATCTAATTAGGAATGAGATTATAGATAATAAAATATTTGATAGAAAAGTTTATGAAACTGCTATCAAATATGTAAAAGATGATACAATTGTTTTAGATGTGGGAGCAAACTTTGGTCAATTAAGTGTACTTTTATCAAAGTGTAAAAAAAACGTCGAAGTTTATAGCTTTGAAGCTTCAAAATATATTTTTGAAATACTTGAAAAAAATGTTCAAATTAATAATGCAAATGTGAAGCT
Source organism: uncultured Pelagibacteraceae bacterium (assembly GCA_902603555.1). Lineage (GTDB taxonomy): Bacteria > Pseudomonadota > Alphaproteobacteria > Pelagibacterales > Pelagibacteraceae > Pelagibacter. The sequence goes on along the minus strand of CACKVD010000008.1, from coordinate 11,427 downwards.
ATTTCATAAGCTAGTTGGTAATGAAACTGAACAAGAATTATTCATAAAGAAACTTAGTATTTCTAAATTTAATACTTATGGGTCAAACATGATTGAAAAAACTGAAATTAAAAATGAAAATAGTTCAAATATTGAAAAGATCAATTCTATTAAAATAGATGATATTTTTTTTGAAAAGAAAATTTCCTTAATGAAAATAGACGTTCAAGGATATGATTTAGAAGTTTTAAAAGGTTCAAAAAAAACAATTATTAAACAACAAATGCCAATCATTTTTGAATATGAAGAAGATTTTGCTAAAGACTTTAATTATACCTTTAAAAATTTTGAGAGTTTTATTGATGAAATAAACTACAAGATATCAATTCAAATCGATAAATCAAATTATCTAATCCTACCAAAATAGACAATTTATACAAAAAATTTTGTATAAAGTTCAATAGTTAAAATACAAATAATTCCAACAGTCGCCATTGCCACAAAACCAACCACAAACGGTTTATAACCCATACTTCTGATTTCTTTTAAATTTGTAGATAAACCAATTGCAGCCATAGCCATAGTTAAAAATATTTTTGAAAATAATTTAATAATATCAATTGTATTAATCCAATTTTCACTAGAACTATTTAAATAAATTTGATCACCGATATTTCTAAAAATAATCATTCCTACAAATCCTAAAACAAAGTAAGGAAATATAGACAGAATAGAATAATTTTTTTCTTTTGTTTGACCTCTATTATAAAGAAAAGCAAATAAAGGTATCATTATGATAAGAAATGTATTTCGAATAAGTTTTGTAACAGTTGCAATGTTTAACGTCTCGGGACTGTTAAATTGTTGTTCATAAATTAATCCAGCTGCAGCCACTTGAGATGTTTCATGAATTGAGGTTCCTAAAAAAAGGCCTGTGAATAACGGATCTCCATTAAAATATATGTTAGCAAAGTATGGATAAACCAACATTGACAAAATACCAAACAAAGTAATATTTGCTATTGCGTAAGAAATTTCATTTTTATTAGCTTTAATTACTGGTGCAGTTGCCATTATGGCTGTTGTTCCACAAACAGTACTTCCAATCGATATAAGGTAAGCCATTCTAGTTGGTATTTTAAGTTTTTTAATTAAAAGTTTAATTACAACTAAAACACTTATGATACATATAATTATTAATGGGATTGCAATTTTACCAAAATCTAAAAATTCAAATGGTTTTAGTTGAATTCCAAGACAAATAATTCCCATTTTTAAAATATATTCTCTTGTAAAATCCAAGCCCTTTTGAAAACTATCTCTCACTTTAAAAAGATTTCCAAAAAACATTCCTAACAGAATAGCTATCATTGCTGTTGAGATTGGACTTTTACTGTAACCCAAAAGTTCAATTCCAATAATATTATTAAATCCTTGAGAAAGAGTATAAAGAACGAAAGCAAGAATAATACCTGGTATTACGACCAAGTGTTTTTTATTAAGCATCAAAAATTTTTTGATTAAGCACTTCTATAGAGTTTAGTCATAACAAATTCTTTATGACCTAAAGCTTCAGCGCAGGTTAATCTTCCATTAGCCACTCTTAGTGTTGTTTCAATGAGTTTGTCTCCCGCTTCAGACATATTCATTTCTCTTGAAAGAATTTTAGATACATCACAATCAATATGTTCACCCATTCCTTTAACTGTTAAAGGATTAGCAGTTAATTTAATAACTGGTTCAATAGGGTTACCTACAATATTGCCTTGCCCAGTTGGAAACAAGTGAATATTAAAACCAGCAGCAGCTTGAAGAGTTACACACTCAGCTGCGGCTGATGATGTATCCATAAAATATAAACCTTTACCTTTTTTTGGTTCTTCTGCTGGCTCTAAAACATCAACAAATTTACAATTACCAATTTTTTGAAAATTACCAAAAGCTTTTTCTTCAATTGTTGTTAAACCTCCAGCAATATTTCCAGCTGTTGGCTGACTTTCAGAAAGATCGTCAGTTGCTTCTTTCAAAATAAAATCATTATATGCGCTCCAAGTTTTCATGAATTTATCTGAGGCCTCTTTAGTTGCACCTCTTGTTGCACAAACTTTTTCAGCACCTGTAAGCTCAGAGGTTTCTCCAAAACACAAATGAACACCTAAAGGCTCAAGCTTATCCATTAAGTTTCCAACAGTTGGATTTGAAGCTAAACCCGATGTAGTATCCGACTCTCCACACTTCACGGAGATCCATAAATCACTTATTGGACATTCCTCTCTTTGTTTCTCTGAAGCCCACATAACAAATTCTTGAGCTTTTTTTGAGGCTTTCATGACAGTTCCAATATCTCCTGTACGCTCGATATGAAATCCTTCAACTGGTTTCCCAGTTTTAGCAATTCCATCAACAATTCTTTTTGTCCATTTAGGTTCAATGCCAATAACAATTACAGCAGCAACATTAGGGTTGCTTCCAGTTCCAATCATTGTTCTAAAATGTAATTCTAAATCTGCCCCAAATTGAAGTCGTCCATATGAATGAGGCAGTGCGATAGTGCCTTTTATATTGTTTGCAACTGATTCTGCACAAGCATTTGAAATATCATCTACAGGAAGTATGATGACATGATTTCTAGTTCCTGCTCTTCCATTTTCTCTTTTATAACCTAAAAAACTTTTTGGAATTTCCATTATATTACCACTTCTTTGTTTTTACATTGTGAACATGAACATGTTCACCTTTTTTGATTGATTTAACTACTTTACCAATATCATGTCCGTATTTGAGAATTGTATCTCCTTCTTTCAGATCAGTCATAGCAATTTTATGACCTAATGGAATTTCATTCATAGATTGAATGTTTGAAGAGCTATTATTTTCCATAATCCAGCAAGTACAATCTTGTTTGGGGGTGACTTTTTCTACAACAACTACGCCCACATTGTCTTTTTGGTCATGAATTATTATATCTGTAGCCATATCGTGTCGATTTGTTTGTTTGAAATTTTGAAAAACTTATATATTAATCGCAAAAATTAACAATTAATTTTTTATAAAATTATTTAATTTACTAATTTAGAAAGGTTCTACTAATGACAAAAATGACAACAGAGGAAGCTTTTGTAAAGGTTTTACAAATGCATGGTATTGAACACTCTTTTGGAATAATTGGATCAGCGTTTATGCCAATCTCTGATATTTTCCCAGACGCTGGTATTACTTTTTGGGATGTAGCTCATGAAACTAATGGCGGTTTAATTGCTGATGGATATACAAGAGCAACTGGAAAGATGTCTATGGTTATTGCACAAAATGGACCAGGAATAACTGGATTAGTAACACCAATTAAAACAGCTTATTGGAATCATACTCCTCTATTACTAGTAACACCTCAAGCCGCAAACAAAACAATGGGACAGGGTGGTTTTCAAGAAGTTGAACAGATGAATTTATTTAAAGATATGGTTTGCTATCAAGAAGAAGTTAGAGACCCATCAAGAATGGCTGAAGTATTAAATAGAGTTATTGAAAAAGCTATTAGAGGATCGGCACCTGCACAAATAAATGTTCCAAGAGATTATTGGACACAAGTTATTGATATAGATTTACCTCCAATTGTAAGATTGGAAAGACAAGCTGGTGGAGTAGATGCAATTAAGAAAGCAGCAGACTTATTGTCAAAGGCAAAATTTCCTGTAATTTTATCCGGAGCAGGAGTAGTTATAGGTGGTGCGATAGAAGATTGTAAGAAACTTGCAGAAAAATTAGATGCACCAGTTTGCTCAGGCTATCAACATAATGATAGCTTCCCAGGAAGTCATCCTTTGGCAGCAGGACCATTGGGATATAATGGTTCAAAAGCTGGAATGGAATTAATTCAAAAAGCAGACGTTGTATTAGCCTTGGGAACAAGGCTTAATCCCTTTTCAACTTTACCAGGATATGGAATGGATTATTGGCCAAAAGATGCCAGTATTATTCAAGTAGATATGAATTCTGATAGAATTGGTTTAACTAAAAAAGTTACAGTTGGAATTTGTGGTGATGCAAAACTAGTTGCACAACAGTTATTAGCACAACTTTCTCCAACAGCTGGAGATACTGATAGACAAAAAAGGAAAGATATTATTCACCAAACTAAATCGGCATGGCTACAAAAATTATCAAGTTTGGATCACGAAGATGATGACAAAGGAACAGTTTGGAATAAAGAGGCAAGAGAAAGAGATAAAGACAGAATGTCTCCAAGACAAGCTTGGAGAGCTATTCAAGCTGGTATGCCTGAAGATGTCATTATTTCAAGTGACATTGGAAACAATTGTGCAATTGGAAATGCTTATCCAACTTTTGAAAAAGGAAGAAAATATTTAGCACCAGGATTATTTGGTCCTTGTGGTTATGGATTCCCATCAATTCTTGGGGCAAAAATTGGATGCCCTGACACACCAGTTATAGGATTTGCTGGTGACGGAGCTTTTGGAATAAGTATGAATGAAATGAGCTCATGCGCTAGAGAAGAATGGCCTGCAATATCAATGGTAATCTTTAGAAATTATCAATGGGGTGCTGAAAAAAGAAACACAACTTTGTGGTTCGATGATAACTTTGTTGGAACAGAACTTGATCCAGAATTAAGCTATGCAAAAGTTGCTGATGCCTGTGGTCTTAAAGGTGTAACAGTTCGAACAATGGAAGAAACTACAACCGCTATAAAACAATCTTGTGAAGATCAAAAAAAGGGAATTACAACTTTTATTGAGGTAATTTTAAATCAAGAACTCGGTGAACCATTTAGAAGAGATGCTATGAAAAAACCAGTTAAAGTTGCTGGTATTAGTAAATCTGATATGAAACCACAAAAATCTTTAAATGGATGAAACTAAAGTAGGCTCAAATAAAAGTTTTGGAATAGTATTTTTTGTAGTTTTTTTATTAATCTCTTTTTATCCTTTGTTAAATAATGAAAGTATAAGACTTTGGTCTTTAGTTTTCTCTTTTATATTTTTAGTTTTGGGTATCTTAAATTCTAATATTTTAACACCTCTTAATAAGCTTTGGTACAAATTTGGCATACTTCTAGGTAAAATAATTTCACCAATAATTATGGGAATTATTTTTTTTCTAGTTGTAACCCCAATAGGTTTATTAATGAGATTATTGGGTAAAGATATATTGAATTTAAAGTATAGTAATAACAAGTCTTATTGGATTGAAAAAACTGGACCAAAAAGTAAGATGAAAAATCAATTTTAGTATGAGTTTTATTAAAGAGTTTTGGGAATTTTTAAGAATTAGAAAAAAATATTGGCTCTTGCCGATTATAATAGTTTTAGTTTTATTTGGTGGGTTGATAGTTTTAACTCAAGGTTCAGCTGTAGCTCCATTTATTTATACAATTTTTTAAAGTGAATTCTATATTAGGTATATCTGCATTTTATCATGACAGCGCGGCCTGTATTTTAAAAGATGGAGAAATAGTTGCCGCTGCTCAGGAAGAGAGATTTACAAGAAAAAAACATGATCCAAATTACCCTCATAATGCAATTGAATTTGTTTTAAATTATGCAAATTTAAAATTAAACGAAGTTGATCAAATAGTTTTTTTTGAAAAGCCATTCTTAAAATTTGAAAGGTTATTAGAAACATATGTTGCCTTTGCACCCAGGGGCTTTGTTTCATTTGCTAAAGCAATGCCATTATGGATTAAAGAGAAACTTTTTCAAAAAAATTTCTTATTTAACAAATTAAAAGAACACGATAAAAATTATAAGTCTGACAAAAATATTTTTTTTTCAGACCATCATTTAAGTCATGCAGCAAGTGCATTTTTCCCTTCACCTTTTAAAGAGGCGGTTATACTAACAGCTGATGGGGTGGGTGAATGGGCAACGACCACTATTGCAGTTGGAAAAGATAATCATCTAGAAATCAAAAAGGAAATACATTTCCCACATTCACTTGGGTTACTTTATTCAGCATTTACATATTACACAGGCTTTAAAGTAAATAGTGGTGAATATAAATTAATGGGTTTAGCACCTTATGGAACCCCTATGTACGAAGATAAAATAAAACAATTGATTGATATTAAAGATGATGGAACTTTTAGATTAGATCAAAGATATTTTAATTATGCAACTGGACTCACCATGACAAATAGAAAATTTGATGTTTTGTTTGGCCAAAAACCTCGTAATCCACAAAATGAAAAGATTACACAATTTCATATGGATATAGCAGCATCTATACAAAAAGTAACAGAGGATATCATGATAAATTTAGCAAAATCTATTCGTAACGAATTTGGTATTAAAAATTTATGTTTAGCTGGTGGTGTAGCACTAAATTGTGTTGCTAACGGAAAAATTCTTCAAAAAAAAATTTTTGATAATATTTGGATACAACCTGCTGCTGGAGATGCGGGTGGTTCTTTAGGTGCAGCGTTAGCGTTATGGTATATTGATCAAGGAAACAAAAGATCAGTAAACCCAAATGATGATATGAAAGGCTCATATTTAGGAAATGAATTTAATCAAGATGAAATTGAAAAGAATTTAAAAAGTATAGGCGCTAATTTTGAAACTTTTAAGTATGAGGAATTAATTGATAAAACTGCCGAATTTTTATCAAACGAAAAAGCAATAGGGTGGTTTCAGGGTAGAATGGAATTTGGACCTAGGGCTTTGGGAGCTAGATCTATCTTAGGAGATCCTAGATCTGATAAAATGCAAAAAAATTTAAATCTTAAAGTAAAATATAGAGAGAGCTTTAGACCTTTTGCCCCTTCAGTTCTGAGAGAAGACTTATCAGAGTGGTTTGATATGAATGTTGACAGTCCATACATGTTATTAGTAGCAAATATAAATTCAAAAAAAAAGATGGAGATGACCAGTGAACAAAAAAAATTGTTTGGAATAGATAAGTTAAATATAAAAAGATCTGAAATTCCAGCAGTAACACATGTTGATTATTCTGCAAGAATTCAGACTGTTACAAGAAACAATAATAATCGTTACTATGATTTAATTTCTAAGTTTAATGAAAAAACCGGATGTCCTGTAATAGTAAATACATCATTTAATGTTAGAGGTGAACCAATCGTAAATACACCAACTGACGCTTTTAATTGTTTTATGGGAACAGAATTAGATTACCTCATAATTGGAAATTGTATTTTAGATAAAAAAAAACAAGATCAAAGTTTAAAAAAAGATTATATTACGGAATTTGAACTAGATTAGTTTTAAGAAAAATTTTTATTTAGATTAAAATTTTATTAAAATGTATTTCTAGGCTATTGAATATCTCATCAGCACCAAGTTCATTGGGATGCCCTTCGTTTTTAATTATGAATTGTTCTTTGTTTTTATGAACATTTCTTAAAAATTGAGTGTTATCAAAAAAACCAATTTGATTATTTTTAAAAAAATTTTTTTCATTTTTAAAAAAAAGTTGATTAGGGTTATTTAAAATTTTTTCATGGTTTCTAAAATCAGACCATCCTAAATTTATTACATTTAATGATGCACCGCAATTATCTGCTTCTTTTTTTAATTTCAAAAATAGTTTTTTTGAGTCTTTAACTATTTCTTTAGTAATATTTTGATCAAAATAAATGGTTGTATCTTTCAAATCATCATTTGTATGTTTTTTGTTATAATTCCAAATTTTATAAGCATTATTTCTAAGAAAAGAGATTGTCATAAAATTTTCAACTAAAAACTTATATGATTTGTATTTTTCTTTTAACGAGATATTTTTATTTTCCGAAATTATAACTTTTTTTCTGATTCTTCCCATGTCTCCATTGTTCAAAATAATGATGATTTTTTTTGGGTTAATTTCTTTACAAAAATTTTTTGTAAATAAATAATAATCTTCCAAACCCCAACCGGGTGTACTGCTATTAATTAGATTAAAATTATTAAACTTGTTTTGTAATTTATTTATATATGTATCTTTATCTTTTAAATACAATCCAAATGTAAATGAGTCTCCTAATATAAGAACATTATTATCATTTTTAGTATTTTGAGTTATTCTATTTCTATACTCACCCAGAGTGTAACTTGCATAATATTTATAATTCCAACGATCAATTTTATGATGATAATTCTTTTTTAATGTTACAAAACTTTTTTCAGGATCTAATAATTCAGCATACCAACTCTGTAAATTAATTGGATAAAATATTCTAAACAAAAGTTCTGTTAAAAAAAATGATACAATTAAAGTAAAAAATAATACTGAAATATTTTTTTTCATTAAATTTTTATCTCATTAAATTTATCAATATACTAGTTTAATTTTTCAATGATTTTTTTTATAAAAATTTCATTATGATATTTTGGTCTTAAATGTGAAGCTATATCATTAGTTTGATACAACTTATCTAAATTGAAATTTTCGTATGAATTATTTGAAAAATTGAGATGTTCAAATTTACTTGAATAATCTGCTAACACATCATCAATTAAATTTGATACATTAGTTTTATAATTATTTTGTAAATGCTTTTTATGTGGAAAAGAGGTAATAATTATTTTTTTAACTCTAGTTTGACTATTTAAATAATTAAAAAATTCAACCAGAGTCTTTTTAAAATATTCATTTGCATCTTTGTTTTCATTTTCAAGAAACGATTGAATAACTTCAAATCTACATTTGTAATAATTTAATTGTTTGTCAGTCATCCAGCCATTTTCAATAATTTTACTAATCCTAAAAAAATTTTTCTTGAAAAAATATTCAATTGTAAAATTTGATAATTTAAAAAATTTGCTAAGATTTTTATTGTTCAGTTTAATTTCTGTATATCTATATATTTTTAATCCGTTAAAAATTTCTTTGTCATAATCAAATCTTTTGATTGAGACTAGACTGTTTTGATGATCATATTTCTTTATTTTTCTGTATCTACAATATTCATCACCTATATCAGTTTGCTCGATATGTATTATCAATATTGATGGATCAATATTAAATTCATTTTTAAGTATTCCATATTGTAATTGCATTAAGGATGGTGAGAAAGATGTAATTCCAGCATTTGTTATTTCAAAATTATTTTTCATGGAAAATTCCTCTAAACTTTTATAAGAACTATTATGATCATTTTTATTAATTTGCTGAAACCAAGAGTCTCCTAAAAATAAAACTTTATTTTGAGATTTAATATTACCTATATTATTAAATAAATAGTCGGTTGTTTTTCCATCTTTTTTTCTTTCTCTCAAGTGATTTATTCTATTTGAATATTTATAATGAAAATTTAGATCAATTGAATTTTCAAATAGATGTATTTTGTATTTTTTATAATCAATCAATCCATAGATCCCAGAGAGAATGTAAATTAAAATGGCAAAAAAACTTATTATAATTAAATAAAAAAATTTTTTATTAGTCATAAAAAACAAATATAATTGTAAATATATTAAAAAAGTTTAATTAACAAATTTAAAATAATCTTGTTATTTAAAAGATTCTTAAAAACTTTTAAATGGTAGATAATTATCGTAATCTTACATTATGCAAATTATTAATGATAATGGTTGTAGCTGGATCAATGATCTAAATCCAAGATTAAGTATTAATATTTTAAAAAAAAATGAAGTTTGTGAATGGTTAATTGTAGGGGCTGGTTATACAGGTTTGTCTGCAGCTAGAAAATTAAGCCAACTTAATCAAGACAACAAAATAATTTTAGTTGATGCCCAATTAGCAGGTGAGGGTGCTAGCGGAAGAAATTCTGGTTATTTAGTTGATACGACTCTTAATGATGGTTTTACATCTAATAAAGAGTTAGAAAATTATAAAAAAAAAACAACTATTTATAAATTAGGGATAGAAACAGTTAAAAAATTTATTAAAGAGTATCAAGTCGATTGTGATTGGAATGAATGTGGTAAGTATTTTGCGTCATCAAAAATCAAAGATAAAAAAATTTTAGAAAATTTCTCAGAGACACTTTCTAAATTAGGTTTTAAACACAATTTGTTGTTTAATAATGATTTAAAGAAAAAATTGGGTACAAATTTTTATAATATAGCCATACATACAAAAGGAGGAATTTTGTTACATCCAGGTAAATTAGTAAGAGCTATGATAGATACATTGCCGGAAAATGTAAATCTCTATGAAAATTCAACGTTAATTGATTGGAAAAAAAACAATAGTTCAATAATTTGTAATTTTAAAAATGGAATTATAAAAACTAAAAAGATAATTTTTGCCACTAATGGTTTTCTAAAATCATTAGGTATAAAGTCTCAGTATAATTTTCCAATAACATTAACTGCAAGTATGTCGAGAAAACTTTCAGAAAAAGAATTTAAATCTATTGGAGAACCAAAAGAATGGGGAGTTTTACCAGTCAGACCAATGGGGGCCACAATTAGAATGACAAGAGATAGAAGAATTTTAATTAGAAATACTGCTGAAGTTTATGATCCATGTAAAATGTCGCAAACAGATTTAAAAAAAAGATCAATTCTACAAAAAATTGGAATTAACAAAAGGTTTCCACAATTACCAAAAGATATTATTCAATCTTCTTGGTCAGGCATTGTTTCTAGATCAAGAAATAGTTCTCAAATTTTTGAAAAAATTGAGGAAAATATATTTGTAGCCGGATGTTATAATGGCTCAGGTATTGGTGTTGGAACTTTGTTTGGTGAACAAATTGCAATCAAGGCATCTGAAGAGTCATCTGATGAAATCAAGGCAATAGAAGCTCGAAATAAACCAACTAAGTTACCCCCCGATCCTTTGTTAAGTTTAGGAGTTAAAACAAGATTGATTTATGAGAGAATAAGAGCAAGATCTGAAGTTTGATTAAATATGAAAATTTTTTTTTCTTTTTTGAGTTCAAGTTTTTTAAAAAATAAAAATTTAATCAACATGTGTTCTGTAATATTATTAACACTGACTTTTTTTCTTTTTTTTCAGAATTTTTTTAATGAGTCTGGTTATTGGTATGATGAATGGTGTACTTTACTAACATCCGATCCAAATTCTTCATTAGATATTATTTATGAAAGACATAAAGGAAATTCCGATAAACCATTGGAAAATGTTCCTATATTATATTATTTAATATTAAGATTTTTTTTTGAAGTTTTTGGTTTTACAAGTCAGAATGGCAGGATATTTTCGTCAATATTTTATGTAGTTTCCTCGATATCTATTTATTTTTTAACTAAAAAAAATTTAAACTCCTCACAAAGTTTATTTGTTGCAAGTGCTTTCTTATCTACCCCTTTAATTTTGTGGATGGCTAATGAAACTAGGGTCGATATGTTTTTAATTTTTTTTTCAATGTTAAATTTATTAATTTTTTTTAGTATCATTAAAGAATTTAATTTAAGAAATACCTTTTTTTTATTAACATCTAATATTATTACATTGAGTATTTATCCACTTACAATTTCTTTAATAGCATCCCAAATTCTA
>CACKVD010000007.1 GCA_902603555.1 uncultured Pelagibacteraceae bacterium | reverse complement strand
CAGCTAGAGGAAAAGTAATGATGGCTCAAGCTGGCAAAAGACATGGTATGATTAAAAGAACGAATTCTCAAATTAGAAAATTAAGAGGCACAACTACGATGTCAAAACAAGATGGAAAAATTGTTAAATCGTATATGCCATATAGTTTAAGAGGTTAAAATGGCAAGAGTAAAAAGAGGTGTAACTAGTCGAGCTAAACATAAAAAAGTTTTGAAAGCTGTCAAAGGTCAATGGGGCAGAAGAAAAAATACCATTAGGGTTGCTAAACAGGCTATGGAAAAAGCTATGCAGTATGCTTATAGAGACCGAAGAAATAAAAAAAGAGATTTTAAATCTCTCTGGATACAAAGAATAAATGCAGGGGTAAGAGCAGAAGGTCTGACTTATTCTAAATTTATTAATGGATTGAACAAAAGTGGAATTAAAATTGATAGAAAAATTCTAGCTGAGATAGCGTACGATAGTCCAGAAGCCTTTAAAACTATTGTTCAAAAAGCACAATCTGCTTTAAACTAATCTTCACTATTGTTTTTATTTCCTGAAGAAATAATCTGTTAAGATGTCTGATCTAAAAAAAATAAAAGATGAATTTCTCCCAAAGCTCAAAGAGAAATTAAATTTATCTGAAATTAACGAAATAAAATCTAATCTTTTTGGAAAAAATGGATTGATCTCATCACAATTTAAAAAAATAGGATCGATTGCTGAAAATGAAAGAAAAAAATTTGCGTCAGATCTGAATAACATTAAAGATGAATTACAAGATTTAATAGATAACAAAATAAATGAAATTCAAAATGCAGAAATTAAAGAAAAATTAGATAAGGAAAAAATCGATGTAACTTTACCGGAAAGATCTTATGTGAGAGGAAAAATTCATCCTGTGTCACAAACGATTGATGAAATATCTTCTATATTTTCTGAAATAGGATTTAGCGTTGAAGAGGGCCCTGATGTTGAAAATGAATATAATAATTTCACAGCATTAAATACCCCAGATAATCATCCTGCAAGAGACATGCATGACACATTTTATTTAGATGAAAAAAAAGAAAAATTATTACGAACTCATACTTCACCAGTTCAAATTAGAACTATGCTTAAGGATAAGCCTCCATTTAAAATTATTGCTCCAGGAAGAACTTATAGGTCAGATAGTGATCAAACACATTCTCCAATGTTTCACCAAGTTGAGGGGCTTCATATAGATAAAAATATAAATATGGGCCACTTAAAAGGCTGTTTAAATTATTTTATTAAGGAATTTTTTGAAGTTGATAAAATTAAAATGAGATTTAGACCAAGTCACTTTCCTTTTACAGAACCTTCTGCTGAAGTCGATATTGGTTACAAAATTAAAGATGGAAAAATCATTATTGGTGAAGGTGATAAATGGCTTGAGATTTTAGGATGTGGAATGGTTCATCCTAATGTACTTAAAAATGTAAAAGTTGATCCAATAAAATTTCAAGGTTATGCATTTGGTATTGGAATTGATAGATTAGCAATGCTTAAATATGGCATTAATGATCTTAGAGCTTTTTTTGATTGTGATTATAGATGGTTAAATCATTTTGGGTTTGATCCTTTGGATGTTCCAACAAATTATAGAGGCTTAAGTAGATGAAAATTACATTCGATTGGCTCAAAGACCACTTAAGTACAAATTTAAAAGAGGAAAAACTTTTAGATCAACTTACAAATATTGGTTTGGAGGTTGAGAGTGTTGAAAATCTATCTGCAGGAAATGAATTATTTAAAGTAGCAAAGATTGTTAATACAGAAAAACACCCAAACGCTGATCGACTTAAAGTTTGCGATGTTAATGTTGGAGAAAAAGAGTTAAAAAAAGTTGTATGTGGAGCCAATAATGCAAGAGAGGGCTTAATTACAATATATGCACCTCCGGGAGCAATTATCCCTAAAACAAAAATAAAACTAGTAGAAGCTAAAATAAGAGGAGTTCCCTCAAAAGGAATGCTCTGCTCTGAGTCTGAACTGAATTTATCAGATGAGAGTGATGGAATAATAGAATTGTTAAAGTCTAAATATGAGAAAAGTATTGGGAAGAGCTATTTTGCAAAATCTAGTTCTAATCTTATAGATCTATCAATTACACCTAATAGACCAGATTGTCTTGGTGTAAGAGGAATAGCAAGAGATGTTGCGGCCTCTGGATTTGGAAAACTAAAATATTTCAAGGAAAAAAGAATTAAATCAAAAGTAAAGCAAAACTTAAAGGTAAAAATTAATAAAGAAAAAAATCAGGGATGTAATACTTTTGGAAGTTGTCTAATTAATAATGTTAAAAATATTGAAAGTCCCCAATGGTTAAAAGATAAATTAATTTCTATCGGTCAAAAACCAATTTCAGCAATAGTTGATATTACAAATTATGTTATGATTGATATTAACCGTCCATTACACGCCTATGATGCTGATAAGATTGAAAAAGGTATTGTAGTTCGAAACTCTAAATTAGGTGAACAATTTACTGCTCTTGATAATAAAGTTTATAAATTAGAAAATGGCATGTGTGTGATAAGTGATAGTAAAGGTGTTTTAGGACTAGGTGGAATAATAGGAGGTACAAGATCAGGAACGGAATTTAATACAAAAAATGTATTATTAGAGGCAGCATATTTTGACCCTAGATCTATAAGAAATACAGCGAAAAAATTGAATATTGATACAGATGCAAAATTTAGATTTGAAAGAGGTATTGACCCATTATCTATTGAAGATGGTTTAAATAAAGCAGCATCTTTAATAAAAGAAATTTGCGGTGGTGAAATTAGTAAAATTGATATTCAAAAAAATGAAATTTATAAAAACAAAAATATTAAATTTGACCCCCACTTATTCGAACAAATAACTGGTTTTAAAATTTCTATTAAAGAAATTTTAAATATTTTAGAAGATCTTGGATTTGGAATTAAAAGAGATAAAAAGTATTTAAAATTGAATATTCCATCATGGAGGCCCGATATTTCACAAGGGGTAGATATTGTTGAAGAGCTGGTAAGAATTGCTGGTTATGAAAAAATTAAAACTGTAGATCCAATTAAGGAAAGAACTAAATCAACATTAACTAAATCTCAAAAGCTTTTTCATTTCTTACAAAGATCGATTGCATCAAAAGGTTATTTGGAGGCAATTACCTGGTCATTTACTGACTCAAATTATAATGATTTTTTCAAAGACAAAAATAAGGAAATTAAGATAATAAATCCTATAAGTTCCGAGTTGGGAGTTTTAAGAAATTCAATATTCTCTAATCTAATTATGTATATGAATAAAAATCTTGATAGAGGTTTCAAAGATTTATCAATATTTGAAATAGGCCCCATCTTTACCGGTTCCAATCCTGGTGAACAAAATACTGTAGTTTGTGGTTTGTCTGCAGGTAAAAAATCTAGATTATCTTGGATTGATAAAGAGAGGAATATAGATGTATATGATATTAAAAGAGATGTAGTCCAAAGTTTAGTTGAAGTCGGTTATAGTTCTGATAAGTTTTTTATAGATAGCGAAACACCTAATTATTATCACCCTGGTAAATCAGGTAGATTATTTTTAAATACAGGAAAAGATCAAGTGGCAGCCTACTTTGGAGAAATTCATCCTAATATTTTAAAAAAGATAGATATAAAAACAGAATCTTTAATTGGGTTTGAGATTTTCCTAGATAATTTAAAATTACCTGAAAAAACCTTAAATGATCAAAAAACAAAATTTGTAGTTTCTGATTACCAAAAATCTGAGAGAGATTTTGCATTTATTGTTGATAAGAATGTAACCTCACAAGATTTAATAAATGCTGTTTCTAATGTTGATCAAAATTTAATAAGTAACATTAAAATTTTTGATGTTTATGACGGTGAAAATATTCCTGAAAATCAAAAATCAATTGCAATAAGTGTATCAATCCAGTCCTTTGAAAAAACATTAAACGACAGTGATTTAGAAAAAATTAATAAATTGATTATTGAAACTGTAGAAAACAAAACTGGCGCTAAAATTAGATCCTAGAAATTGAATGAGCACTATTGATAATATAAGAAATTTCGCAATCATTGCTCATATTGATCATGGTAAATCAACAATAGCCGATAGAATAATTCATAATTGTGGAGGTTTAACAGAGAGAGAGATGAAAGCTCAAGTGCTTGACTCAATGGATATAGAAAGAGAGAGAGGAATAACTATCAAAGCTCAAACAGTTAAACTTAATTATAAAGCAAAAAATGGAAAAAATTATATTTTGAATATAATTGACACTCCTGGTCATGTAGATTTTAGCTATGAGGTAAGCAGATCTCTTTATGCTTGTGAGGGATCAATACTTATTGTTGATAGTACACAAGGGGTAGAGGCACAAACTTTAGCAAATGTTTATCAAGCTTTAGATATAAATCACGAAATAATACCAGTATTGAATAAAATAGACTTGCCCGCATCAGACTTAGATAAAACAAAAAAACAAATTGAGGATGTAATTGGTATTGATACTGAAAATGCAGTCCCATGTTCAGGAAAAACGGGTGAAGGAATTGAAGAAATATTAGAGCAAATTGTAAATCAATTGCCTGGTCCAAAAGGTAGTCGAATTGATGATTTGAAATGTTTATTAGTTGATAGTTGGTATGATACCTACCTAGGTGTAGTTATTTTAGTTCGAGTAATTAATGGAAAAATTTCAAAAAATATGAAAGTAAAAATGCTTTCAACCAACCAGGATTATATCATAGAAAAAGTTGGAGTTTTTACACCAAAACCAAAAGATATAGATGAGCTCAATACTGGAGAGATTGGTTTTATTACAACTGGTATTAAAGTTTTATCAGAAACTAAAGTTGGAGACACTATATGTGACGCATCTAAACCACCCGTTGAAGCTTTGCCTGGGTTCAAACCAAGTAAGCCAGTAGTATTTTGTGGATTATTTCCTGTTGATAGTTCTGAGTATCAAAAATTAAAAGATGGATTAGCAAAGTTACAGCTTAACGACTCAAGCTTTTCGTTTGAGGCAGAGTCTTCATCAGCTTTAGGATTAGGATTTAGATGTGGATTTTTAGGATTACTACATCTCGAAATAATAACTGAGAGATTAGAAAGAGAATTTGATGTAAATCTACTTACAACGACTCCTGGTGTTGTATATAAAGTAAATTTGAATAATGGAGATATTCTTGATCTTCAAAATCCATCAAGCCTACCTGATCCTACATTAATTAAATTTATTGAAGAACCATGGATTAAAGCAACAGTTATTACACCTGATGAATATTTAGGATCGATTATAAAACTTTGCCAAGATAAAAGAGGAATTCAAACTAATCTAAGTTATTCAGGAAATAGAGCAGTTTTAAGTTATGAACTTCCTTTAAATGAAGTAGTGTTTGATTTTAATGATCGTATAAAATCAATGACAAGTGGTTATGCTAGTTTTGATTATGAAATAATTGGTCACAGAGAAGGTGAATTGGTAAAATTGGGAATTCTGGTAAATGGTGAACCAGTTGATGCGCTAGCAATGATGATTCACAAAGATTTTGCTCAAAGAACAGGCAGAGAGGTATGTGAGAAATTAAAAGATTTAATTCCTAGACATAATTTTATGATACCAGTGCAAGCAGCAATAGGAGGTAAAATTATTGCTAGAGAAACTATCAAAGGATTTAAAAAAGATGTTTTAACCAAAATTCATGGTGGTGGTGCCACAGATAGAAAAAGAAAACTTTTAGAGAAACAGAAAAAGGGAAAAGCAAGATCTAAACAATTTGGAAGAGTAGAAATACCTCAAGAGGCTTTTATTGGAGTGCTTAAAATATCAAAAGAAAAATAATGGAGAGGTGGCCGAGTGGTTGAAGGCGCACGCTTGGAAAGCGTGTATGCGGGAAACTGTATCGAGGGTTCGAATCCCTCTCTCTCCGCCAAAATATTTAGTTAAACTGATTTTAAAATTTTATTTATAATTATTTTTGAGCTTAGTCTTTTAGCATTATAGTATTTATTTTTTTTATAGATTATTTTACTTTCAGGCTTTGTATGTATTGGTAAATAAATTGCATGAACCTTTTTTTTTAAAGATGAACCCAAACATATGGGTCCCGACTCATTTCCTATAATTATATCTGATTGTCCAATTATATTTATAATCTCTGAAATTTTTTTTTTATATGTAAATTTAATTTTTTTTGAACGAATTAAATTTTGAGGAAAAAATTTTAAAAAATATTTTTTATTTGGAGAAAAATTAACAAAAACATTATTTCTTTTTATTAGTTTATTTATAATTACGAGATAGTTTTGAATTGGCCAATTATTTTGATCATGATGGGAGTCAATACTTATAAAAATTTTTTTATATCTAATATTTTTTTTTAAATTTTTTGGATTTTTAGATGTTAAGAAAAAATTATTATCTTTTTTTTTTAAATTTAATTCATTGGTATATTTTAACAATCTTTCAGAGATTGTAAGATGATCCAATGTTCTATCTTTGTTAATTTTAAATAGGCCTGTTCCAAATATTTTCTTTTTTTTTACATTACTAAATAAAACAGGTAAAACTAACCTTCTATAATTTGCTGTAAGAACTAAATAATTTACATTCAACTTATTAATTAAATTTTTAAATTTTATAATATTTGAAAATGTTCTTAAAATTCCATATTTGTAATTATCGAACTCAATTATTCTTTCAAAAAAGGTTTCATTTTTAAACACTTC
Source organism: uncultured Pelagibacteraceae bacterium (assembly GCA_902603555.1). GTDB lineage: Bacteria > Pseudomonadota > Alphaproteobacteria > Pelagibacterales > Pelagibacteraceae > Pelagibacter. The sequence goes on along the minus strand of CACKVD010000007.1, from coordinate 48,310 downwards.
TTTAGATTGATTTACTTTATTTGATAATATTATTAGCTTTTGTCGATAAGTTAAATGAAGTGATCTAAGCAATGGTAAATGATATATTAAATCTCCAATGCCTCTAGCACCTATAATAACAAGTATTTTTTTTTTCATGCGATAAAATAATACATTATAAATATAAAGAATATAATTAATAAAAAAATGATACTAAATTCTGAATACAATTTTCTAATTCCCTTTAAAGTAAAAAAGTTAATTAGGTTTGGTAGAAAATTTGATGGTGGATATCTTGTTTGTAGCGATGCGATAAAAGAAATTGAAAACCTTATTACTCTTGGAGTTGGAGATGATATTTCTTTTGAAATAGATTTGGAAAAGAATAATTCACTCAAAATGGTTCATATGTATGATTACACTGTAAATCATTTTTTATTTATAAAAATTATATTTAAATATTTTAGACGTCTTATTACATTCAGAACTAAAATAAATAATTTTACATATAGTATCAAAAATTACATAAATTTTATTAAATTTAATAATAAAAAAAACGTATTTCTTTATAAGCAAAAAGTAGTAGATCGGATTAAAAATAAAATTGACACTAATTTATATAATATTTTTAACAAAATAGAGGGTAGTAATAATTTATTAAAATTAGATATCGAAGGAAGCGAATATTCAATGATAGAACAAATCATAAAAAATTCATCAAATATAAAGATATTAATTATAGAATTTCATTTTATCAAAAGTAATAAAAAACTGTTTATAAACTCTGTAAAAAAACTACTAAATAATTTTGATATTGTACACATCCATGCAAATAATTATTTTAATTTAGAAAACACAGATAATTTTTTTGAGGTATTAGAAATTACTTTTGTAAATAAAGAAATAAACAAATTTAAAAAAGATTTTAGGTATAATTTCCCCATAAAAGATCTAGATTATGAGTGTTTTCCAGATCGAAAAAAAATTGAATTTTCGTTTCAAATTAAATAGAGATAAGAACGAATATTTGAGCACAATTTAGCTATTAGTATTTTGTTAAGATTATTTAATTAGTTTCAAAAAAAAAAAATGATATAATAAATCTTTTCCAAATTATAAATTATGAACAAAAAAACATACCAAGCAGACTCAATTAAAGTACTTAAAGGTCTTGAAGCAGTAAGAAAAAGACCTGGAATGTATATTGGTGACACTGATGATGGAACTGGTTTACATCATATGGTTTATGAGGTTGTTGACAATTCTATAGATGAGGCTTTAGCAGGTCATTGTAAAAATATTGATGTTTGTATTAATTCAAACGGTACTGTTACAGTCAAAGATGATGGAAGAGGAATTCCAGTTGATATGCACAAAGGTGAAAAAAAATCAGCTGCGGAAGTGATTATGACACAATTACATGCTGGTGGAAAATTTGATCATGACTCATATAAAGTTTCAGGAGGATTGCATGGTGTGGGTGTTTCTGTTGTAAATGCATTGTCAGAAAAACTTGAACTTGAAATTAATAGGGATGGAAAAAAATATTTTATTGAATTTTCAAATGGTGAAGCAAAAAAACCATTAAAACAAATTGGTAAATCTAAAGAAACTGGAACACAAATAACATTTTTACCATCAAAAGAAATATTCTCTTCAATAAAATTTAGTGAAGCTGTTCTCACTAAAAGAATGAGAGAATTGGCGTTTCTTAACAAAGGTATTAAGATTGTATTTACCGACGCCTCTAACAAGAAAAACAAAAAATATGAATTTAAATTTGAAGGTGGAGTTTTAGAATATGTTGATTTTTTAGATGAAAAAAGAGAAAAACTACAAAATAAGAATGGAAATGATCTATTTAAAAAACCTATATATATTGAGGGGAAAAAAGAAAATATTGAAATTGAGTGTTCTTTAAAATGGAATGCAAGTTATTCAGAGGATGTAAATCCATTTACTAATAATATTTATCAAAAAGATGGTGGTACTCATTTACTAGGATTTCGAAGTGCTTTAACAAGAGTTATAAATAAATATGCTAATGAACAAAATCTTTTAAAGAAGAATAAATTAGCTATTTCAGGTGATGATATTAAAGAAGGTCTTACTTGTGTCCTTTCCACAAAAATCCCTGATCCTAAATTTTCATCTCAAACTAAAGATAAATTAGTTTCTTCAGAGATTAGAATGATAGTGGAAAATATAATTAGTGAAAAACTATCTATTTGGTTTGATCAAAATCCCTCTATATCAAAAATTATTCTGGCAAAAATTATTCAAGCAGCATTAGCAAGGGATGTTGCAAGGAAAGCAAGAGAAAATGTTAGAAGAAAAGGAGCTCTTGAACTAAGTGGATTACCTGGAAAATTAGCTGATTGTCAAATTGGTAAACAAGAGGGTACAGAATTATTTATTGTTGAGGGAGATTCAGCAGGTGGTTCAGCAAAGCAAGGAAGAAATAGAGCCAATCAAGCAGTGTTGCCTCTCAGAGGTAAAATATTGAATACATATGTAGAAGAATTAAAATCAAGCAGAAATGGAAGTAGTAATAAAAATGGTGCAGATCAAAGGACAAAGGCTCTTTCAAAAATGATATCTTCTAATGAGATTGTAACATTAATAAATGCCCTTGGATTAGATCCAAAAGCTAATGAAATAGATTTAAAAGATCTGAGATATGGTAAAATTATAATTATGACAGATGCTGATGTTGATGGTTCACATATTCGAGCACTTCTTTTAACTTTTTTCAACAATAAACCATTTAATAAATTAATTGAAAATGGACATGTTTATCTAGCTCAACCACCATTATTCAAAATAAACAAAGGTTCTAAAGGAATATATATTAAAGATGAAAATGAGTTGGAAGATTATATTATTCAAAATAATAAAGAATTTAAAAAGATTAAAAAAGGTTCAAAAGAATTTATGAAAGAATTGGATTTAGAAAAATCTAAAATGAATATTCAAAGATTTAAAGGTTTGGGTGAAATGAATCCAGAAGAGTTATGGAGCACAACCCTCGATCCTGAAACTCGTAATTTATTGCAGGTAAGATATTCTAAAGATGTCAAGAAAGATCAAAATTTAATCCATACTCTGATGGGGAATGATGTTGCATTACGAAAAGATTTTATTATCTCTAATGCTATAAATGTCCAGAATCTTGATATTTAATAATGAAGTTTTTTGAAGCTTCAAATTACCATTTTTTTAAAAAATCAACTTATATAAGTTTAAGATGGATCGGTATAATTGGACAATTAATATCAGTAAATTTTGTTTATTTTTTTTTAAATTTTAAATTTGATTTTATTACCTCAAATTTTATCATTTTTTTAGGAATTTTGAGTAATTTATATTTAATTCATATATACAAAAAAACTCAATTATCTGAGCGGTCGGCCTTTATTTTTTTATTTATAGATATATTACAGTTAAGTGTCTTGCTATATTTAACAGGCGGCGTTACCAACCCCTTTATAATTTTTTTATTATTTCCAAGTATTTTTTCTTCACCAAATCTAAGTTTTAGGACTAATATTCTTTTAGTTTTTCTGACTATTTGTTCAATACTGATACAAACATTTTATTCACTAGATTTACCTTTTCCAATTAGTAATCACTTTCATGTGAGTCCATATTATTTCTACGCTATTCCAATATCTCTAACGATTGCCTTGATTTTTTTAAATTATTTAGCGATGGAATTTGGAAAACAATCAAGATTAAGAAGAGAAGCATTAGCTAAAATGGAAGAGGTAATGGCCACTGAACATGAACTTTTATCCCTTGGTGGTCAAGCTGCCGCTGCTGCTCATTCGCTCGGAACACCTCTATCAACAATTAAGATTATTGTACAAGATCTTACAAAACAATTTAAGGGACAAAAAGAATTTGAGAAAGATATTAATTTATTATCTAGTCAAGTAGAGAGATGTAATCAAATTTTGAAACGGTTAACCTTGAATCCTATTGAAGAAGATGATTTTATTGACAAAGATCTTACAATAAGAGATTACTTAAATGAGATAATCTCATCCTTCAAAGAGATTAGTAAAAAAAATTTTGTCTTTAATTTTAATCAATACTCATATTCTCCAAAATTAACTAAATCAATAGAAATAGTATATGGTTTAAGAAACTTTATAGGTAATGCAAATAAATTTTGTAAAAAAACAGTTTTTATTAATTTAAAAAGCGATAGTGAGTTTACCGAAATTATAATTGAAGATGATGGTAATGGATATCCAAGAGATGTTTTGTCTAAAATTGGAGAGCCATACTTAAAATCCAGTGAATCTATAGAAAAGTCAAAAATAGGACTTGGGCTGGGGTTGTTTATTGGAAAAACGCTTTTAGAAAAAAATTTTGCTACGGTCAATTGTAGGAATTCAAAAACTAGAAATGGTGCAGAAGTAATTGTAAAGTGGAAAAATAAAGATCTTTCTAAAATTTAATGTAATTTATTTTTTTTATCAAATAATACACTCAATTGTGAAATCATTACATCACCCAATTCATTTACATCTGTAATTTTTATTGCTCGATTATAGTATCTAGATACGTCGTGACCAATACCTATGGCTAAAATTTCAATTTCAGTTTTATCTTCAATAAATTTTACCATTCTTTTTAAATGTTTTTCTAAAAAATCACCTGAGTTAACTGACAATGTTGAGTCATCAACTGGTGCACCATCAGAAATTACCATTAATATTTTTCTTTCTTCTTTTCTTTTCTTTAATCTATTAAATGCCCATGATATTGCCTCTCCATCAATATTTTCTTTCAATAAACCTTCTTTTAACATTAAGCCTAGGTTATCCTTAGACTGACGCCAATGAACATCTGCACTTTTGTAAATTATATGTCTTAGATCATTAAGTCTTCCTGGAAATTTTGGTTTACCATTTTTATTCCAGCTTTCTCTACTTTGTCCTCCTTTCCAATTTTTGGTCGTAAATCCCAATATTTCAACTTTAACTGAACAACGCTCTAAAGTTCTTGATAAAATGTCTGCGCAAATAGCGGCAATTGTTATTGGTCTTCCTCTCATGGAACCAGAATTATCAATTAATAAAGTTACAACAGTATCTTTAAATTCTAAATCCTTCTCTTTCTTAAAAGATAACGAGTTGTATGGATCCATTATTATTCTTGGTAATTTTGAACTGTCAAGTAACCCCTCCTCTAAGTCAAATTCCCAAGAACGATTTTGTTTTGCCAGTAATTGTCTTTGTAATTTATTTGCAAGTTTTGTAATAACATCATGAAACCCAACAAGTTGTTGATCCAATGTTTTTCTGAGCTTTGAGGCTTCAGTTGCATTTTCTAAATTTTCAGCTTTGGTAGTCTCATCATATTGGCTTGTAAAAATTTTATATTCTAAATCTAAAGTATTAGGTTTTTTTTGTTGAATTGTCTGTTCATCATTTTGTTTATCAGGCTCAGTATCCATTAATTGGTCATCTAATTTATATTCATCAATATCATAATCTGAGTCTAAGCTAGCTTGAGTTTCATCTTCCTTGTTTTGATCCTTATTATCATCAGTATCAGACTCGCTATCTTCATTTGAAGGATTATTTTGTCCGTCATCTTGATTTTCTTCTTTAGTTTCCTCATTATCTTCACTTTGAAAAATATCCATTTCTTGTAATATTTCTGAAAATTTTGAGGAGAAATTATCTTGATTTTCAAGATTATCTTTTAAAAATTTAATGTGTTTTTCAATTGATTTATCAAAATCATTTTTCCAATAATTTAACATTTTTGTAGTTAATGAATTTAGTTCAATATCGTGAAATTTATTTAACATATATAATTCAAATGCCTCAGTAACTGGTACATCTTCTTTAGTTTTAAGCTGATCTTTTTTTTTTACATTAATTATTTGTTTATAATTTTCAGTAAAATTTTTTTGTATTCCTTTAAGCATTTGTCCTCCTAAAGACTCACATCTTATTCTTTCAGCTATTGAATATAAAGATCTACATGATGAGTTTGAAGGTAAATTTTTTTTGTAGATATTCTCGCTAGAAAATTTCTTTTTTAAAGCAGAAGAATCCGATTCTGCTCTTGCTTTTATAAAATCATCTCTATTACTAAAGTTATTTAATTCAAAAAAATCAAATTTATTTGAAGATCTATTCTTTTCTAGTTTATCGTCTATTTTAAAGTCGTCAGAAATTACTTTAAATGTTGATGCTAGAGCTTGCTTTAGTTTTTCTTTTAAATTTGAATCTTTATTCCCATTACTCATCTATATTTGAATATTTACAAGAGACTCAGGCAGCTCCTCTCCAAAACATCTTTGATAATATTCAGCTATAATATTTTTTTCAATTTCATCACACTTATTTAAAAAAGTTATTCTAAATGCATATCCGATATCTTTAAAAATTTCAGCATTTTCAGCCCAGTGTAAAACAGTTCTAGGACTCATTACGGTTGATATATCTCCAGCTTTAAAACCTTTTCTTGTTAATGAAGCTACTTTAATCATATTTGCAATTTTTTCTTTGCCTTTTTGATTATTAAAGTTTTTATTTTTAGCTAACACAATATCCATCTCCTTATCTAAACTTAAATAATTCAATGTTGTAACAATATTCCATCTATCCATTTGGCCCTGATTTATTTGTTGAGTTCCATGATATAAACCAGTTGTATCACCTAAACCAACAGTGTTCGATGTTGCAAATAATCTAAAAAATTTATTTTGTTTTATTACTTTATTTTTATCCAAAAGAGTAAAATTACCCTCAGCCTCTAGAACTCTTTGAATAACAAACATAACATCTGGTCTTCCTGCATCATATTCATCAAATACAAGGGCAACTGGATTTTGAATTGACCATGGCAAAATACCCTCATTAAATTGAGTTATTTGTTTTCCCTCTTTTAAAACAATGGCATCTTTTCCGATTAAATCAATCCTACTTACGTGACTATCAAGATTTACTCTTATACAAGGCCAATTTAATCTTGCAGCTATTTGTTCAATATGTGTAGATTTGCCAGTTCCATGATATCCTTGAACCAATACTCTTTTGTTAAATGCAAAGCCAGAAATTATGGCTAAAGTAGTATCTTTATCAAATTTGTAGTTTTTATCAATTTCTGGAACATATTCATTTTTTTTTGAAAAAGCATTTACTTCCATCTCAGAGTCAAAACCAAAAGTCTGTTTAATGGAAACTTTTATATCTGGTTGAGTATTTATATTAGGTATCAATTTTTTCTCTGTATGTATTTTTTAGTTGTGTATAAGCCAAAGTAATTAGTTTTAGTTTTTCTTCAAATTTTTTATTACCTGAATTCATATCAGGGTGAAATTTTTTGACAAGGATTTTGAATTTTTCTTGTATTTTTTGCCACTTTAAACCAACTGAAATTCCCAAAATACCAAATGCTTCAATGTCCTTATGGTTAAATTTAAATTGCCGCATGTGATTATAATCACTTTTAAATCTATCTCCATCTAAGTCATCTTTTAAAGTATTATTCCACAGGACTTTAAAAAAATTATCTGAAGAACTAAAACTTTGAGTAGGTTTATGCCATATCATATCTGATCTTAGAAAATTAATAACCTGATCGTCATTCATACCAGAAAAATAATTCCAGTTTTTATTAAATTCTTTTACATGCTCTAAACAAAGCATTCTAAATTTTTTGCTATTATCTTTTTCTATAGGTGCTTTATATTCACCAATTTCATTACAATTTTTCCAGTCACAAATATATTTCATGATATATAATAAATTATATTTATGGACATAAATGAATTAATTGCAATTGTAAAAAAAAAAATTGAAAAAGAAATCGTAGTAGAGAATATAAAGATTGAAGATAAATCATTTCTACATAAAAATCATCCAGGAAATGAAAAAAATAAATATCATTTAAAAATTTTAATAGACTCAAAGGAATTAAAAAAAATGAATAAAATTGAAAGTAATAAAAAAATTTATAAATTATTGGGAGAAGAATTAAAAAATTTTATTCATTCTATACAAATAATTTTAAGTTAATTCTTTTTTTAAAAACAATTTTAATTTATTAAGTTTAAATTTATTATTTATGACAGGTCTACCTATACTTTTTAATAAAATTAGATTAATTTTTTCTGAATTATTTTTTTTATCTTTTAACATATATAATAAAATTTTTTTAAGATCTTTCTTTTGGAAATAATTCTTTATGTTATAAGGAAGTTTTGAATTTACAATATGTTTAGCAATAAGATGATAATCTCTTTGATTTAAAAAATTATTATCTAAACTAAAATTGATAGCTGAATAAATTCCTAAAAGAACTGCTTCCCCATGATTTAATTTTTTTGAATAACCCAAAGAAGCTTCGTAGGCATGAGCAAAAGTATGTCCAAAGTTTAAAACTTTTCTCAAATTTTTTTCTTTTTCGTCTTTTTCAACTACCATTTTTTTAATTTTACAACTTTCATATATTGCTTTTTCAATAAAAGGAGATTTTAAATTTAATATTTTGAAAATATTTTTATTCAAAAATTGGTATAGCTTTTTATTCGAGATTAAAGAATGTTTTAAAATTTCCGCATAACCACAAATAATTTCTCTCCGTGGAAGAGATTTTAAAAAATCAATATCACTTATAACTAATTTTGGTTGATAAAAGTTTCCTAAAAGATTTTTGCCGTAATTAGTATTAATCCCAGTTTTCCCTCCAATTGATGAATCGACCTGAGATAATAAAGTTGTGGGAATATTTATAAATTGTAGTCCCCTTTTAAATATGCTTGCAGCAAATCCACTTATATCTCCTGTAATACCACCACCGATAGAAATCAAACAGTCCTGTCGAGAAAAATTTTTTTCTAACAAAGTTTTTATTATTGAGTCTAAATTTTTTTGATTTTTATTTTTTTCGTTAGCCTTAATAAATTGAATAAATATCTTTTTATTTTTTAAAGCTTTTTTAATTTGATAAATTTTTTTTTTAGGGACATTTTTATCTATAACTAACAAACATTTTTCAAATTTTATTAAATTTTGATTAATTAGATTTGAAAATTGAGCGAAAAGTTTTGTCCCAATTATAATTGGATAACTTTCTGTACTAGTATTTATTTTTAATTTAATTATTTTCATAAATTTTAACGACTTTATCAACAATCTGTTTTTTTGTAAGATTATTACAACTAATATTATATAATGCCTTTGAATAGATATTAGCTCGTTTTTTAATTAAATTTATTAATTCAGTATCAGTTGAATTAAATGCAATTGGTCTTTTGGGATTATTTTTGATTCTTTTTAAAAGAGTTTCTGTGTCCAAATCTAACCAAATGGAATTATGATTTTTGAGAATTTCATTTCTAATTTTTTTATTCAAAAACGTTCCACCTCCTAGAGCAACAACTATATTTTTATTTCTTAATATTTGTAATGTTATTTTTTCCTCTAAATTTCTAAAAAATTTTTCTCCCTTTTCTTGGAATATTTTTGATATTTTGGTGTTAAGTTTTTTTTCTATCAATTGATCAGTATCATAAAAATCCATTTTAAATTTTTTTGAAACTAATGAACCAATTGAGGTCTTTCCTGAGCCCATCATTCCCAAAAAAACAATATTTCCTTTTGATTTCATAATTTTCTTTATTGAAAAAACACAAATATGTCTTAATTTGAAAATAACTAAAGTTATATGCAATTTATTAAAAAAACAAGTTTGAGAACGAATATTCTTGGGTTGGCTGTAAAATTAACTTTAGCTATAGTACTAATTTTAGGAATTGTTTTTTTGCTAAATAAAATTGATTTTCCAGCGCCAAAAAAAGAAATAGAAAAAATAGTCCCTAATGAAAATTTTAAAATCATTAAATAAAAAGATTTTTTTTTTAATATTTATTATATTTTCGTCATTTTCTAATGCAGAAGATAAACCGGTAGATATTTGGAATATTGATCAAAAAGAAATAAAAAGTGATCCTTCATCATTAAAATCTTTAGAGAGTAATGAAAAAATTAACTCATCATCTGAGTTTGAAATATTTAATATGCAAAAACAAAAAGAAAGTATTTTACTTGAGTCAGATGAAGATTTGGATTCTAAAGATATGAAAATTTTTGGTTTATATGATCCAAAACATTATGGTCTTGATATTGATATGTGGTTAAATTCAGATGGTGATCAATTAAAAAATATTTTTTCAAAACTAGATAAAATAAAACTTTCAAAAGACTCAACAGAAATAATCAAAATAGCATTACTTACAAATGCCCGAAGTCCAAAAATAAATATTTCAGAAAAAGAGTTTCTAAAATTTAAATCTAATTGGTTAATCAAAAATTTAGATTTAGATTTAGTAGAAGAATATTTAATTAAAAACCAAATATTTAATTTACAACCTAATTTAACAAAATATATTGTTGATCAACATTTATCTGAAACAAATGTTGAAAAAGCTTGTGAGATACTCTCTAAAAATTTAGAACCATTCAATAATGAATATTTATCAAAATTTAATATTTACTGTTTAATATATTCAAATAAAAAAGAGGAAGCACAACTTATTTTCGATCTAAAAAAAGAATTAGGCTTTAATGATAAATATTTCGAAAAAAAAATTAATTTTTTATTTGGCTATACTTCAAAAATTGACAACTCAATTTCAGAGGAAACTGTTTTTGATTTTTATTTAGCTCATAAAACAAATCCTGATTTTATATTTGAGCCTAAAGAAAATACTAAAAAAATAATTTGGAAGTATCTTTCATCCTCTGGTTTATTAAAGTCGTTTAAATCAATTGATGTTTCCGATTTAAATAAAATTTCTACTTTAGAAAAAGCAACAAATGATAAAAATTATCCAGAAAAAGATTTATTTGAAATTTATAAAAGTTTTCAATTTAATATTAATCAACTTTTAAATGTAAAACAGTCTTATAAATCATTATCAAATATTGAAGGACGGGCTTTACTTTACCAAAAAATTCTTCTTGAGTCTGAGTTGGTTGAAAAATTAAAATTACTAAAATTACTAAAAGATTCTTTTAAAAATGAAAATTTAGAAAATGCTTTTGATGTTGAATTGAAAAAATTTTTAGAAAAAATAAATCCAACAGAAGTCCCAGACAACCTGACAAGTTTTTATTATACAAATATAGAAATAAAAGAAAATGAAAACTATGAAAGAAAATTTAATAAAGATGTTTTATATCAATCAAAATTGATTAATTATTTTAATGGAGACTATTCTAAGTCTAAAATTGAAAAAGATGTAGATACTTTTCTAAAAAAGATAAAAAAAAACAAAAAGTATTCTTTTTCTAAAAAAGATCAGATATTTTTAGAATCTTTAAAATTTGATGGAATAGAAATTTCAAAAAAATATGATGATTTATACCAAGCCAATGATTCAGAAATACCTACAGATATACAAGTTATGATAAATAATAATGAAAAAGGTCTAGTGTTATTAAGAATTGCTGAAGTTATTGGACAAGATAAATTAGAGAGAATTGACGATGATACTATTTATTTTATTATAAGAACATTGAATCAATTAGATATAGATCAATTGAGAAATAAAATTTTACTTAAAGTTCTACCTTTAAAAGTTTAAAAATTAGTTTATCTATTAATTATATGAGTATTAAAGATATCATTACTGTACCAAATGAAATGCTAAAAAGAATCTCAGAGCCAATAGAAAAAGTTGGCACTAATGAAAAAAAACTTATTAATGATTTATTTGAAACAATGTACAACTCTAATGGTATCGGTTTAGCTGCAGTACAAGTTGGAATTCTTAAAAGAATTTTAGTTATTGATGTATCTGCGGAAGATGAAAAAAAAAATCCTTTAAGTTTTATTAATCCTTCCATAAAAAAAGTAAGTGATGAAACTTCAATTTATGAAGAAGGGTGTTTGTCAATTCCTGAAACTTTTATCGAAATTGAAAGACCCAAAATTTGTGAAGTAGAATATATTGATATTGATGGAAAAAAAAGAAACCTGAAGTGTGATGGTCTGTTATCAACTTGTCTCCAACATGAAATAAATCATTTGGATGGAAAATTGATAATTGATCATTTATCAAAACTTAAAAAAGATATAATTATTAAAAAAATTTCAAAGTCAAAAAGAAACCCTGATAGAATATTGGTTTAACAAATGCCAAAAAAAATTATTTTTATGGGTACACCTATTTTTGCAGTACCAATTCTTAAATCTCTATATCAAAATGGGTATCCAATATCAGTTGTGTATACTCAGCCACCCCAAAAATCTCATCGAGGTCAGAAAATTAATAAATCACCAGTTCAAGGGATTTCAGAAACTTTGAATATAGATTTCAGATCTCCACAAAACTTAAATAATAACATTGAAGAATATGATTTTTTAAAAAAAATGGGTGCAGACCTTGCAATCGTTGTTGCTTATGGACAAATAATACCAAAACAATTTTTAGGTTTAACTAAAAAAGGTTTTATTAATATTCATGCTTCTATACTCCCAAAATGGAGAGGTGCAGCGCCTATCCAAAGATCAATAATGAATTTAGATGAGGAAACAGGGATTAGTATCATGAAAATTAATGAAAAGTTAGACTCAGGACCTATAAGTAAAATATATAGAATAAAACTTGATCGAAAATTTAATGCAACAGAGGTTTCAGAAAAGCTTTCACTCTTATCAGCTGATAAAATTTTAGATTGTGTAGATGATATTTTAGATGGAAAATCAGAGTTTACAGAGCAAGATCACTCGAAAGCAACTTATGCTAAGAAAATTCTTAAAAATGAGGGGCAAATTGATTGGAATGATAATGCTTTAAAGATCATTGGAAAAATTAATGGTTTGCACCCGTCACCAGGAGCCTTTTTCAATTTTAATGGTGAAAGATATAAAATTTTAAAAGCTGAAATTGCGAATGGTATTGGTAAAAGTGGCGAAGTTATAACAGACAATCTTGAAATAGCATGTGCTTGTAAAAAGTCTATAAAGATTCTTGAAATTCAAAGGGAAGGAAAAAAAGTGCAAAAAGTTGGAGAGTTTATGCTTGGGTCTCAAATTAGAAAAGGGTCAATAATATCAAATGTTTAGATATCAGATATTAATTGAATATGTTGGGACTAATTTTAGAGGCTGGCAAGTCCAAACAAAAGGTAAAACTATACAGGGGCTTATTCAAGACAAAATTTCTAAACTTTTGAAAGAAAAAATTATTTTATACGGAGCTGGCAGGTTAGATAAAGGAGTCCATGCTATTGAACATTCTGCACATTTTGAATGTAAAAATAAAATAATAAATTTAGATAAATTTTTAAAATCTCTAAATTTTTTTTTGAATAAAGAATTAGTGACAGTTCTCAAAATTAAAAAAAGATGCAAAGATTTTCATGCAAGATTTTCTGCAAAGATAAGAATATATAAGTATGTTATTTTTAATCGTGTAGGTGGACCGGTCTTAGATAAAAATAGAGGATGGCATATAATAAAAAAGCTTGATTCAAAATTTATGAAAAAGGCAGCAAAAAAATTAGAAGGCACAAATGATTTTTCTACTTTTAGAGCTTCTAGCTGTAGAGCAAAAAGTCCGATAAAAACAATGAAATCAGTTAAAATAAGATCTAAGAATAATAAGATAGAAATAGAATTTCAATCGCAATCTTTTTTACAACAACAAGTTCGGTCAATGGTAGGATGTTTAAAATATGTAGGTGAAAAAAAATGGACTTTAAAAAAATTTATATTCATAATGAATTCAAAAAAAAGGATTTTGTGTGCACCACCAGCGCCACCTGAAGGGCTTTACTTAGTGAGAGTTATTTACTAGTTTTTTTTTATTGAACATTGAATACCTTTTATTAATCCTCCACCTCGACTCAGCTCTTACAATATAACCACAACAGTTTTTCGATCGACACTTGCAAGGGAATTGTTTATAATCTCCGTCATAACCAAACCCGTAATCACATGTAAATTCTTCGCCTTTTTTTATATCTTTTATTGCAGTAACCCAAATTTTTAGACCTTTTCCCTCATAATCACAATTGTTGTCACATGAGTGATTTATTAATCCAGCTGTATTCCATGGGAAATCTCCATCCAAAGTGTATCTTTTATTTAATGTAAATAAATATATTGGTTTTTTATTATCGAATTTATCTGACTCATCTACTTGCTTGTTTGTAATAATTTTACCAACGTAATTAATAATTTTTGTACCAGCTTTAATATCTTTTGTTGCATAAAGACCTCGTCCTTTATTATCAATTTTAGATTTTTTAATACTGTATAATTTCATGAGGGCTATTTATATTTTATTAGATATTTATCAATTGAATTCTATTAATGCATCAACGTGTCTCTTAGTGCTATCTTTTAGTGCCTCTAAATCATACCCACCCTCGAGAATTGAAATAACTTTACCATTACAAAACTTTTTTGATGTTTCTAATATCCTTTTTGTTATGATATAAAAATCTTCTGTTTGAAGTTTGAACTGAGCAAGTGGATCTTTGATGTGAGAGTCGAATCCAGCACTTATAAGAACAAATTCAGGCTTAAATTCTTTTAATTTTTTTAAAGCAAACTCAAAAGCATTTAAATATTCCTCAGAATTTGTGCCCGCAGGCAAAGGTATATTATAAATATTGTTAAATTTCCCTTTTTCTTGTTCAGATCCTGATCCTGGATAATAAGGGTATTGATGAGTTGATATAAATAGAACATTTTCATTTTCATAAAAAATGTCTTGTGTGCCGTTACCATGGTGAACATCAAAATCAATGATAGCAATTTTTTTATATTTATATTTGTTTAATAAATATTTTGCTCCAATTGCAACATTGTTAAAAATACAGAAACCAGCTGCCTTGTTCTGATTACAATGATGGCCTGGTGGGCGTACACTTGCAAAAGCATTTTTAAATTCTTTATTTTGAACACCATCAATAGCTGCAATGATTGAACCTGCCGCATCAAATGTAGCCTCTTTACTTCCTGGTGAAATAATAGTGTCTCCGTCAAGTGAAGAAAAACCTTTAGAGGGAAAAGAATTTTTTACTAAATCAACATATTTTGCATCATGAGTGTTTTTAATAATTTCATCTGAAATTATTGATGGTTTTTTCCACAAAATATTTGGGTTATTTAATTTTTTAAAATTTTCATTAATAACTTTTACTCTAGCTATTTGTTCCGGATGTCCAGGACCTGTGTCATGATTTTGGTATGTTGCTGAAGTTATTAAACCAGTTTTCACTTAAAATAATTTTGTAAAATATTTTGATAAATCTTTGTTAAATTTTTCAAATCTTTCAAAGATACTGCTTCATCAACTTTATGCATAGTTTTTCCCACTAAACCAAATTCTAGACCAGGTGATATTTTTTTTATAAATCGTAGGTCTGAAGTTCCACCCGTAGTAGATAATTTTGGTTTTATTTTCGTAATCCTTTTTACGACATTTTGTATCATGTAAGTTGTTTTATTTGGCTTCGTTAAAAAGGCTTCACCAGAAACCCTATAATCAATTTTGAATTTTGATTTATTTTTTTTGCTTACTTTATTAAAAATTTTATTAAGCTTTTTTTTAATAGAATTTGAGGAATGTTTGTTATTGAACCTAATGTTAAACGTTGCCTCAGCTATAGCAGGAATAACGTTGTCTGCAGTGTTATTCATATTTATTTTTGTAACTTCTAAGTTTGTAGACTGAAAATTTTTTGTCCCATTATCAAATTTAATATCTTTTAATTCTTTTAAAATTTTGACAATAATGGTTGAAGGATTATTTGCTCTATGAGGGTATGCAACGTGACCCTGCAAACCAAATATAGTCAATTTTCCAGTCAAACTTCCCCTACGTCCAATTTTTATCATTTCACCCAATTTATTCGGATTTGTTGGCTCACCCACTAAACAGAAATTGATTTTTTCTTTCTTTTTTTTTAGATATTCTACTACTTTTTTTGTTCCATTTACTGCTTCACCCTCTTCATCTCCAGTAATCAATAAACTAATTGATCCATTAAATTTTTTATTTTTTGATATGAAGTTACTTACTGCAGATACAAAAGCAGCAACAGAACTTTTCATATCATTTGCACCTCTACCAATTAAATGGCCTTTTTTAATAGAAGGCCTAAATGGATTGACTGTCCAATCATCTATATTACCTGGGGGAACAACATCTAAATGACCCGCATAACAAAAATTAGGTTCTTGATTTCCTAATCTTGCATATAAATTTTTAACCGGTTTAAAATTTTTTTCTCTAAATTCAATTATCCTTGTTTTGAAACCTAATTTTTTAAGTTTTTTTTCTAAAAACTTCATAACACCAGCATCAATGGGGGTTATTGATGGAAACCTAATTAGCTCTTTAGCTAATTGTAATTCATTAATTTTTTGCATATTTAATCTCTTAAAAGATCATTAATTGATGTCTTTGATCTAGTTTTTGAGTCGACAGTTTTTATTATATGAACAGCATAAAGATCTTTGTGTGTGCCAGGTACTACAACTGAGTAAGGTGGTATTCGACCTTTTGTAATCTCACCGTTTGATCTGTTTATAATTTTGGTACTTTGCCCGATGTAGCATCCCATAGAAAGAACGCTTCCTTCTTCAACTATAATTCCCTCAACAACTTCAGACATAGCTCCAACAAAAACATTATCTTCAATAATAGTTGGTAGTGCTTGAGCAGGTTCCAATACGCCTCCTATTCCTGATCCAGCAGATATATGACAATTTTCCCCTATCTGGCAACAACTACCTGCACGACTAAAAGTATCCATCATAGTTTTTGCCCCAATGTATGCACCAATGTTTACGTAACATGGCATAAGAACAGCATCTTTTCCTACGAACGATCCTTTTCTAACAGGCGAGTTTGGAACCATCCTAAAACCCGCTTTTTCAAATTCCTCTTTTGTCCATCCAGCAGTTTTACCTTTTAATAAATTTTGCCGGTCTCGCCATGTGGAATAAGGCCCTGAAAGAATATCATTTTCATAAACTCTAAAACTTAGCATAATTGCTTTCTTTAGGTGTTGATGAGTTACCCATTCTCCATTTATTTTTTCAGCAACCCTTGATTTACCACTATCCAAGTCATTTATTACTTGATTGATTGCATCCTTTAAAGACTGATCCGAATTTGGATTTACTTGATCTTTATTCTCCCAAGCATGATTTATAATTTTTTCTATAGACATAATTTATTGACTTTTTAATAACCTTATTTCCTTAAGAAATAAAGACAGATTTTCAATTTTATGAGAAATATAATCTTTATCAGAATCTATCTTACCAAAATGTTCATCATTAATTAACCAAACAGTTGCACATCCCCTTTCATAACCAATACTAAGGTTTTTTGCGATATCTTCTATATAAATTGTTTCTTTAGGATTTAATCCAAATTTTTCAACCATTAAATCAAAAGTTTTAGCCTCGGGTTTTGGCACATACCCAGCATCTTTAATATCAAAAACTTTATCTCTTCCAAATAGATCATATACTCCTAGATGTGTTAAAATATTTTTAGCATGTTCGGCGCTCCCATTTGTAAAAATAAATTTTTCCATATCTAATTTTTCAAGTTCGTTCCTCATAATCTTGTCCTCTTTCATAAATGAAAGATCTATTGTGTGGACATATCTTAGGAATTCTTCTGGGGGTATATCATGATGTATCATTAAACCGTTTAAACTAGTATTGTATTTATAAAAATAATCGGTCTGTAATTTTTTTGCTTCTTCCATATCTATTTTCAGTCTCTCAGATATGAACATTGTCATTCTTTGCGATACTTGGCCAAACACTTTCTCTAAAGAGTAGTTATTGTGTTTACCATAACAAACTCCATCAAGATCCAACAAAAGATATTTCATTTCTTTAAAATTTTTCATTTTCTAATCAAAGTTCCAGAGCCCTTGTCAGAAAAAATTTCAAATAATATTGAGTGTTGTTTTCTACCATCAATTATTCCAACTGCTGTTACTCCATTATTCACAGCATCCAAACAAGTATTAATTTTAGGTATCATACCTTCGGTAATTGTATTATCCTCAATCATTTTCAAAATTTCCAATGAAAAGATTTCATCAATTAGTTTTTTGTTTTTATCTAAAACTCCTTCGACGTTAGTCATTAATAGCAATCTTCTAGATTTTAATGACTTCGCAATTGCACCTGCGGCTGTATCTCCATTGATATTATATGGATGATTGTCATTTCCTAAACCTAATGGTGAAATAATTGGGACTTGATTTTTATTAAGAATATTCTCAATTAGATTGTTATCAATTTTACTAGGAATACCTACAAATCCAAGCTCTTTAGCCTCTGGAATTACTTTAATGATATTATTTTTTTTTGTATGGATTGAGACAGCATCAGTTCCAAACTTTTTCAAAGACTCAACAATATCATTATTAAAATCAATTAAAACTGATTCAACGATGTCTATAATTTTTTCATCAGTCACCCTTAAACCTCTGATAAATTTTGATTGAATATTTGATTTATCTAGTTCTCTTTTTATTCTAGGACCACCTCCATGAACAACTGTAAAAGAAATACCCAATTTATTTAGTATGTTTATATCTGTTATAAAATTATCAAAGATTTTTCTGTCTATAAAAACATTTCCTCCATATTTTATTACTATGAGATCATTTTTATATTTTTCTATGTATTTTGAAACCTCATCTATTGGTGGTCCGTCTTTGGGAAGTATTTTTTCTAAATCCATTTATTTATTGTCGTATGATAATCAATTTTTTAAGTGACAGTCTTAACAGTTGTTCTTTTCATAATGAACACTTGTTGAGCCATAGTTAAAATATTATTTACCGTCCAGTAAATAACTAGCCCGCTTGGGAAAGGTGCAAGTATTACAGTTAGAAAAAGAGGAAAAAACATAAATATCTTTGCCTGTATTGCATCTGTAGGTGCAGGATTAAGTTTTTGTTGTATCCACATCGAAACTCCCATTGCTACTGGCCACGCTCCTATAACTAGGAATGAAGGAACATCATAAGGTAATAGTCCAAACAAATTGAATATACTTGTTGGATCTCGCTCACTTAAGTCATGTATCCATCCATAGAAGGGCATGTGACGCATTTCAATTGTAACGAATAAAACTTTATACAAAGCAAAAAATACTGGTATCTGCACTAAAATTGGTAAACATCCTGACATTGGATTAACTTTTTCTTTTTTATATAAAGCCATCATTTCCTGCTGCAGTTTCATTTTATCATCTTTATGAAGTTCTTTTAGTCTAACCATTTCAGGCTGAAGTGCTTTCATCTTAGCCATACTTCTGAAAGAAAAGTTAGCTAATGGAAAAAAAGCTAATCGAATGCAAATTGTAATAGCAATAATTGCTAACCCATAATTACCTAATAATTTGAAAAAATAATCAATTCCAAAGAAAAGAGGTTTAGTTATAAAATACAAAAAACCCCAATCGATTACTAAATCAAATTTATCAATTTTGAGAGTTTCTGCATAACCATCAATTATATCTACTCTTTTAGCAGCAACTATAACCTGTAGTTCTTCTTCAATAGTTCCATTTTCTTTTAATTCTATAGGATCTGTAGCAACAAAATTTGCTCTAAATTTTTTCTTATAATCAAATGTAGTTTTAAACTCTTTTCCTTTAGGTGGAATTAATGATGTTATCCAAAATTTATCCGAGATTCCAAGCCAACCTTTTTGAGAAGTTTTTGAAAACTTTTTTTCTTGAATATCATCATAATCCTCTTCTATTAGCTCATCATCCAGGGTTGCAATTGGACCTTCATGAAGAATAAAAAAATTTAATAAATCCTCTGGAATTTTGTTTCTTATAATTTGACCATAAGAATAAAAATCATACTTGTTATTTGTAGAATTTATTACTTTTTGTTTGATAGTGAATAAGAATTTATCATCTAATGAAATTTCCTTTTCAAATGTTAAGCCTTGTTTGTTAGTCCAGGATAATTTAATTGGAGATTTATCAGTTAATTTATTGTTTCCTTTTAAAGACCAAATTGTTTTAGCATCAGGAATATCAACATTTTTATCTGAAGTAACAAAACCACTTTCAATTAAATAACCATCTTCAATATTTCTTGGAGCTAAGAGTATAATTTTTTCATTACTTTCAAGTTCAGTATTATAATCTTTAAAAGTTAAGTCATCAATTGAGGCACCTTTAAGGGATATTGATCCAATAATACTTTCATTTTCAAATTTAACTCTTTCGTTCTCATTTAAAGCATCCTCTCTGGATATTTGAATTAAAGTTTCTTTTTGGTCTAAACTTGGAGTATCAGTATTTTGTTCAATTTTTTTTTCATCTAAATTTTGAGATTTTTTTGGTTGTTCTGGAATAAAAAATAACGAATACAAAACAATCACTGCTGAAGATAAAGCAATAGCTGCTATGACATTTTTTGAATCCATTATTTTTTAACCTTCATTTCTTTTTTTACTGGATCAAAACCACCTTGTCCCCAAGGGTGACAAGATGAAATTCTTTTAACACTTAAAAAAAGACCTTTAAAAAAACCATACGTTTTGAGTGCTTCAATACTGTAGTCTGAGCAAGTAGGCAAATATCTGCAGGACTGACCAAGCAAAGGGCTTATTAAAAATTTATAACATTTAATTAATTTAATAAGAATGTAAGTTAGAATATTCATTATTTAATTTTTTCAAATTCTTGAAACAATGTTTTTTTTATATTTTTAAACTCGTTATTTAACATGGTTGGCTTAGCAATAACAAGATACGAATAATTAAGTTTTATCGATATTTCTTTAACAGCATCATTAAGAATATTTCTAAGGCGTCTTTTGATTTTATTCCTATTGACAGCATTACCAATTTTTTTTTTTGTGACAAAACTGATATTTAATTTTTTATTATCTTTATTTTTTAAAAAACCAAAAAAAATTGTAACATATTTATTAGATGTTTTTTTCATTTTAAGTAAATTTTTAAATTCTTCGTTTTTGGAAAGAGCAAGTATTTTGCTTTTCATTTATTAACCAGAAACAGTTAAGGATTTTCTTCCCCTTGCTCGTCTTCTCGCTAAAAGTTTTTTTCCACCTTTAGTCTTCATTTTTGATCTAAAACCATGTTTTCTAGCTCTTTTAATTTTAGATGGTTGGTAAGTTCTTTTCATAAATGTGAGTAATATTTTTTAAATTTGGCTCTTTATAGTAATTAAATATATAAATAGCAAATAGAAGATTTTATAAATACGATAAGTAATAATGGAAAAAACTAAAAAAATTAAATTATTTGTAGGATTATCTTACCTAATTATATTGTCTGTATTTTTATTTTTATTTTTTTCAAAATTTAGTCTTCAAGAAATCACATCTTATGATTTTATAAGAGAAAACAGATCATATTTTATTCAACTTAAAAACTCTAATTTATTTTTAGTATCTATAATTTTTTTGATTTTAACAATATTGTGGGTATTTCCTTTTTTAGGATTCGGATCTCCTATTGCATTTATAGGTGGTTTC
This sequence comes from uncultured Pelagibacteraceae bacterium, assembly GCA_902603555.1. Classification (GTDB taxonomy): domain Bacteria; phylum Pseudomonadota; class Alphaproteobacteria; order Pelagibacterales; family Pelagibacteraceae; genus Pelagibacter. The sequence goes on along the minus strand of CACKVD010000007.1, from coordinate 26,780 downwards.
ATTCTTGGAAAATGGATAGGCACAATTGTGGTTGTTTTAGGTTTAAGTATAGGTGCAACTTTTTTATATATTTTTGGTAATTATTTTTTAAAAGATTTGATAAGGGAAAAATTCTTAGATAGATTTAAAAATCTTGAAACCAAATTTAAAAATTCAGAATTTATTTATTTATTAATATACCGTTTTATAGGTGGAATTCCTTGGCAATTAAGTTGTCTTTTGCCAACAATTTTTAATGTTAGAATAAGTAATTTTTTCTTTGCATCATTTATAGGTATTATCCCTCAAATATTTTTAGCAGTTTCTATTGGAAGTGGATTAGAAAAAGTTATTGATCAAAACTCAGAAGTTCCAGGTATTCAGGATATAATTTTTTCATCAGAAATTTATATTCCAATTTTATTTTTTTTATGTTTAGTTTTAATAACAATTTTTCTTAGAAAATTTTTTTATAAAAGCTAGTGGTGCTTCCACCCTGTACTGACCAGGGAACTAGTCCTTACCAAGGACTTGTTATGCCATTTAACTACAGAAGCAAATATCTAAAATTGTATTTTACTGTTAATAAAGCATTTTTTTCAAATTATTGCCTTAATTTTTTGATTAATATGATTTATATCTACTTAAGGAATTTTTTATGGGCATTCATTACGATTATAAATCTACAAAAAGCGCAAAGCTCATGGAGAAGCAGGCAAAAAGAGAAAAAAAATTAGCAGAAAAAAAAGCTAAAAGACTGGCCAAAGAAGGTGTTAGAGACGAAGAACCAAAAAAAAAATCATTGGATGCCTCTAAACCAATAACACTAGACTTTCTCACAAATCCTAACAAAGAATGATCACCAAAGATAAAAATGAGCGTTTAAGTTTAGCGCTAAAGAAAAATTTAAAAAAAAGAAAAATATTTCAAAAAAAAAATAAAAAGAAAAATGATATTAAACGATAAACAAATCAAACAATTAGCTGTAGAAAAAGAAATGATATCTCCTTTTGTAAATGAAAGTGTTGCCAAAGGTATAAGTCACGGACTTAATTCTTTTGGATATGATTTGAGGTGCGGTTCTGAATTCAAAATATTTACTAATATTAAAGGTGCTACCGCTGATCCAAAAAACTTTAGTGAGGATAATTTTATTACTGTAAAGGGTGAGGAGTCAATTCTTATACCTCCAAACTCTTTTGCATTAGCAAGTAGTCTAGAATATTTTAAAATGCCTAGAAATGTGACAGGCCTGGTAACAGCCAAATCTTCCTATGCCAGGTGTGGTTTAGGAACACCACCAACTGTCCTTGAGGCTGGCTGGAGTGGAAACCTTGTTTTAGAATTTTCCAATCATACAAGTAATCAAATAAGACTATACGCAAACAGTGGAGCTGCTCAAATTCTATTTTTTCAAGGTGAACAACCAGAAGTTTCTTACGCAGACAGAAATGGAAAGTATCAAGGTCAAACAGGTATTACTCTAGCTAAATTTAAATAGTTTATGGATAAATTTTTGATTGAAGGTCCTTGTAAAATCAAGGGTAAGGTTTCAGTGGAACCTTCAAAAAACTCATCACTTCCAATTTTAGCAGCAACCTTATTATTTGATAAACCAGTAATTATTAAAAATTTGCCAAAAGTTAAGGACATAAACACAATGATTACTTTATTACAATCTCTTGGGTCAAAAGTAACTTTTTCGAAAGATAAGAGAAATGTAGAAATTATTAATAAAAAAAAAATGAAAACTTTTGCTAGTTATTCAATTGTAAAAAAAATGAGAGGATCTTTTTTAGTTTTAGGACCTTTGATTGCAAAGTATTACAATTCTAAATGTTCGTTACCTGGGGGGTGTAATTTGGGTGCTAGGCCTGTGAATTACCATTTGCAAGCATTAAAAAAATTAGGAATGAATTATCATTTAAAGGATGGATATATTCTAGCAAAATCAAAAGGGAAACTTAAAGGCACTACAATAAATTTTCCTAAAATTAGTGTAGGAGCTACTGAAAATACTATTATCGCAGCAAGTTTGGCGAAAGGAAAAACAACTTTAAAAAATTGTGCAATAGAACCAGAAATAAAAGATCTTACAAATTTTTTAAATTTAGCTGGTGCAAAGATAAGATGGTCTGGGAGAACTTGTAATATAATTGGTGTAAATTCATTAAAAGAAACAAAATATTCTGTTATGGCTGATAGAATAATGGCGGGCACCTTTTGTATTGCAGCTTGTCTTAATAAAGGAGACCTAGAAATACAAAATGTAAATCCTAAAATAATTTCTACAGAACTTAATTTATTAAAAAAAATTGGGGCCAGTATAAAAACTACGGATAATAAAATTTTTATTAAAGGGCCAAAAAAAATTAAAAGTATCAAAAATATTAAAACTAAAGAGTTTCCAGGAATAGCAACTGATTTACAAAGTCAATTAATGGTTCTTATGTGTAAGGCTCATGGAAAAAGTACTATAACCGAAAATATTTTTGAAAACAGATTTATGCATGTTGCTGAATTAAGAAGACTTGGTGCAAAAATTACTATTAAAAATAATAAGGCTCTTATAGAGGGAAATACTTTGTTTAAAGCCTGTCCCCTTATGAGTTCTGATCTTCGTGCATCCATAGCCCTGGTACTTGCTGCTATGACAGCTGAAGGAGTTAGTCAAGTTGATCGTATATATCACCTTGATCGCGGGGCAGAAAATTTTGAGAATAAATTAAAAAAAATTGGTGTTAAAATTAAAAGACTTAAATAATGACTAAGTATTTAGCTAAAATAATTGCAAGTGATCAAGAGGGGCTACAAATGATTTCAGCCTGTAGTTCAGGGGCTAAAGTCAAAGTTGCAGATATTAAATATTTAGAATCTAGCAAAGTTTTTTTAATATCAATCGAAAGAACCAAAATTGAAAGTGAACAAAAGGATAAAAAAATTAACAGTATTTGTAGGTTTGACTTTGTTGACAAAGTGCGATCCAAAAACATTGATCAATCTAAACATGAAATGATTTTAGAGTTGATAGGAATTGATTATTTGAAAAACAATGATGATTATGAAATAAATCTTATGTTTAATAATAATGCTCACATTGCTTTGACTACAGAAACAATTGAAGTAAGACTAGAGGATCAAAACGAAATTAATGAATAATGAGAATATTAAAAAATAATAATAAAAATTTTGATAAAAATTTAGATAGCTTGCTTCTACAAAGAAAGAAAAAAGTACAATCAAATTCAGTTTCAGTTTCAAACATTATCAAAGATGTCAAAAAAAATGGAGACAAAGCTTTAGTTAAATATGAAAAGAAATTTAACCAAAACACTATAATTGTTCCCTCTCAAAGACAGATTTCTAATTCAATAAAATCACTTGATAAAAAAGTGAAGCAAGCAATTGATATTGCTTATAATAGAATTTACAAATTTCATTCGCTTCAAAAATTTAAAAATATTTCTTATATCGATAAATATAAAAATAAACTTGAGTATAAATATATGCCTTTAGAGTCTGTTGCAATTTATGTACCAGGTTCAACAGCTTCATATCCTTCAAGTGTATTAATGAATGCAATTCCAGCAATTGTTGCAGGAGTAAAAAGAATTGTAATGATTAATCCTGGATTTAAAGGAAAACAAAATCCAGCAGTATTATACGCGGCGCATAAATGTAAAATTAAAGAAATCTATTCAATAGGTGGACCTTCAGCAATTGCAGCTGTAGCTTATGGAACGAAGAAAATAAATAAAGTTAATAAAATAGTAGGACCTGGTAACGCTTATGTGACAGCTGCTAAAAAAGAAGTTTTTGGTGATGTTGGTATTGAAGGAATGACCGCAGGCCCTTCTGAGGTCACCATTGTTTGTGATAAATTTTCAAATCCAGAGTGGGTTGCAAGTGATTTAATTGGACAAGCAGAACATGATAATCTTGCACAATGTATTTTAATTTCAAAGGATAAATCTTTAATAGATAAAGTTCAAAATGAAATTATTAAACAATTAAAGGAAATCCCAAGGTCTTCTATTGCAAGACAAAGCCTGTCAAGTAATGGAATTTTAATGTACATTAGTTCTGATAAGAAAATAATTGATGTTGTAAATAAAATAGCACCTGAACATTTGGAGCTAAATGTTAAAAATTATAATTCGTTTGTAACAAAAATAAAGAGTTCTGGATCTGTATGTTTAGGAAAATATGCTGTTATGGCAATGACAGACTATAATGTTGGATCTAACCACATACTACCAACTAATGGTTCTGCAAAATATTCAAGTGGTGTAAGTGTTAATGAATTTTATAAACGGATTTCCTACATAAACTTATCTAAAAAGGGTATTGAAAGTCTTGGTCCATCAGTTATAACACTTGCAAATTATGAAGGGTTGGCAGGACATGCTCAATCTGTAAAAAAAAGAATTAGGAGAAAATAGATTTGTCAAAGCAAGACTTACTTGAATTCAAAGGTAAAGTTACCGATTTATTACCAAATGCTATGTTTAGAGTTCAATTAGAGAACGGTCATGTCGTTACAGCACACACAGCAGGTAAGTTAAGAAAGAATAGAATTAGAGTATTGCAAGGTGATAATGTAACAGTTGAAATGACACCTTATGACCTTACAAAAGGCAGAATAATCTTTAGAGGTTAAATTTTGCCTCGGTAGCTCAGGAGTAGAGCAGAGCCCTGAAAAGGCTTGTGTCGGAGGTGCGAATCCTTCCCGAGGCACCACCATTAACTTTTCATCTTGAAATTATTAAAAAATCAAATTAGCTTTAAAGATAAATAAACAACATAAGGACTAAAAATAAGATGAGTACATTAAAAGGAACCGTGAAATGGTTTAATGGCAAGAAGGGCTTTGGATTTATCGAAAGAGAAGACAAAGAAAAGGATGCATTTGTTCATGCAAGTGCTGTAAAAGCTGCAGGAATGAGATACCTTAATGAAGGAGATAAATTAGAGTTTACTTTAGAAGATGGTCCCAAAGGTCCATCGGCAGTAAATTTAAAAAAAATAGATTAAACATAGTATTTACAAAAGGACGTTTTTCTGGAAAATGGAATGACGTCCTTTTCTTTTATGGGTTGAATAATTTCAATTTTTGTCTAAAAGACTGACCATGATTATAAATATTACATTTAAAGTAACTTCAAACAGCTCTCATAGAATCTGTTTCCATAGCCTATAGGCTATTTATTTATAATATAATTTTAATCCACACAAAAATAATATAAAAACAAGGAATGCCTGGGTGGTGTAACGGTTAGCACGAAAGTTTGTGGAACTTTAAGTTTGAGTTCGATTCTCAGCCCGGGTACCAAAAAAATGAATAAAGAAAATAAATTAGTTCCTGGATTACCTTCAGGATTTGAAGATCGTTGGGGGAAAAAAGTTCTTCTTAAAAAAAAGCTTTTAAAAGCTATTGAGAATAATTTTATAAAATTTGGAGCAGAAGCTCTTGAAACTCCTTCGTTTGAAATCGCAGAAAATATTGGATCTTTTTTGGCAGAAGATCAGGCTAACCCTATGTCTGATGTATTCTCATTTGAAGATGGAGATAATAACATAACTCTTCGTTACGATCTTTCAAGCCCACTCGCGAGATTTTATGCTCAAAATAATCAAGAACTCCCCTCAATCTTTAAAAGGTATCAAATTCAAAATGTATTTAGAAACGAAAAAGCAGGAAATGGCCGATATAGAGAATTTATGCAAGCAGATTTTGATATTGTTGGAAATGTTAATCCTGCACAAGCGAATGCAGAACTTTGTGATTTAATATCAAGTACTCTTTCAGATTGTGGTTTAAAGAAAGATCAATTTACAATTAATATAAGTAATAGAAAAATAGTTCAGGGCTTAATTGATGACTTAAAGATATCTGAAGAAAAAAAAATTAAAGTCATTAGAGCAATAGATAAACTTGATAAACCAGGATTTGGATTAAAAGGAGTTGAGGACTTACTTAAAAAAGAAAGAAAAGATCAAAGTGGGGCCGTTACTAAAGGAGCTGATTTAACCAATGATCAGGCAGTACAAATATTAAATTTTTTAAAAATTAAAGATCTGAAAGAACTTAAACAAATTTTAAAAAACCCGTTATCACAAGAAGGAATAAAAGAGCTTCAGGATGTTTTTGAGATACTTAGTTATGGATCTAATTTGAAGCAAGTTAAGTCTAATTTTACAATCGTGAGGGGATTGGCTTATTACTCTGACTTTATTTTAGAAACTAATTTAAATTTTAAAGTTACAAATAACAAAGGTAAAGAAGTTGATATTGGAAGTATATGTTCAGGAGGAGCTTATGCTAAACTTATTTCAAGATTTAGAGGAGTTGATGTTCCTGGTACAGGAATTAGTTTTGGAGTTGACCGATTACTATTTGCATTAATGCAGTTAGATCAAATTAAAGTAGAAGATCAAAAACCAGTTTTAGTTTGTGTGATGGATCAAAAATATTTGAAGAATTATTATGAAACTGTCAATTTATTAAGAGAAAACAATATTAATGCTGAGATATTTTTAAGCACCAAAAAAAATCTTGGAAAGCAGCTTGATTTAGCGAATAAGCGTAATTTATCTGTTGCGATAATTTGTGGAGAAAATGAATTTAAAGATAATACTGTCACTATTAAAAACCTAAAAGGTGTTAAGGGTGAAAACAGTCAAACAATCCCTAAGTCAAATTTAATAAATGAAATCAAAAAACTTATCTGAAAAAATCCTTAAATCTGTAAAAACTAAAGGATTTAAGTACATCGAATTACCATCAGTAATTGAAACAAATCATATTGTGCAAAGATCAGGCGAGAATTTTAGAAAATTTATTTTTTCATTTACAGATCAAAATGGAAGTGAACTATGTTTACGTCCTGATTTAACAATAGTCTCATGTTTAAGATATTTAGAAAATAATTTTAAAAGAAAAGAAAAAATATTTTATAGTGGTCAGGCATATAGAAAATCAAATGACAAAAAAGACTCAATAATTAGAGATCAAATAGGATTTGAAATTATCGGCTCAAAAAATGAAAAAACTGATGACAAAGAAATAATAAGTACATCTTTAAATTCTTTAAAAAATTTAAATTATTCATCAGGAAAATTAACCCTTGGAAATGTAGAAATTTTCAATCTTTTAATTTCAAAACTAGATATCCCAAAGAGGTGGAAGTTAAGACTTTATAGGCATTTTTGGAGAGAAGAATATTTTAACGATTTGCTAAAAAGATTAGAGACAAATTCAGATGTAGACCCAACTATAGTTGAAATTGATAAAAAACGTTATTTGAAAATGTTAAAGGAAAATAAAACATCAATTATTGCTGGTAGATCTATAGAAGAAATTTTAAGTAGATTTGATAATAAAATTAAAGATCCAAGACGCACAAGTAAAGGGAAAAATGTATGTAAAATTATTAAAGAATTTTTAAAAATTAAGTGTCCAATCAACAAAGCTGCTCAAGAATTAAATAAATTTTTTAAAAAATATAAAATCAATCTGGTAGTAGATCAAAAATATTTTCCTATATCAAATAATAGAGTTTCAAAACTAAATGTAATTTTTTCAACCTCTTTTGGAAGACAACTTGAATATTATACAGGAATGGTTTTTAAAATTGATATTAAATCTAATAATAAAATTAAAAATGTTATTAATGGAGGCAGATATGATCAATTAATCTCTGATCTAGGTTCTGTAACACAGGTTTCAGCAGTAGGAGCCGCCCTAAACTTAAATTATTAATTATGGATAATATAATAAACATAGGTATTCCAAGTAAAGGTAGATTAAGAAAAGATGTTTTAAAGATTTTTAAAAAGAAAAAATTAACTCTTATTTCTGAAAGAGGAGAGAGAGATTTAATTGGCTCAATAAAAAATAAAAAAAATATCAAAATTTTATATTTACACGCAAGGGAAATTATAGAACGACTTGGTGATAATTCATTGGACATTGGTTTTTCAGGGTTTGATTTATACAAAGAGAGTGAAATTAATAATCAAAAAAAAATTAATGTTGTAAAAAAATATAACTTTGGAAAAGCTAATTTAGTTGTTGCTATTCCTGACCCGTGGATTGATGTTCAAACTATAGCTGACCTTGAGGAAATTGCATTTGAATTTAGAGATAAAAAGAAAAAAAGGTTAAGAGTTGCAACAAAATATCCCAATTTAACAAGAGAATTTTTATTTTCAAAAGGTGTTACTCAATTTAGGCTAGTTGATAGCCTCGGAGCAACTGAAGCATATCCTTTTACTGGTTCAGCAGAATTAATTACTGATATTAGCTCTACAGGCGAAACATTAAAGGCAAATAATTTGAGAGTTTTAAAAGATGGTCAAATTCTAAAGTCTCAAGCATGTATTTTCACATCAAAGAAAAATTCGAAAAAAAAGGGATTAAAAAACTTAATTAAATCACTTTCCAAATAATTTATCTTTAAAATAGATAAGGATTATTTTGATAATATCTAAATTTCTTAATATTGCATAAAGAGCCACTAAAATTCCTATAACAAATATAATTTTCAAAATTAGATATAATTCCATAAAAAACCCTTATAATACAACTTACGAATCATGGACACAATTTTATTAACTATCTTAATTTTATTGTTAATAGCGACTATAGCTATTTTGTATTTAAATATTAAATCTAAATCAAATAGTAATAACAAAGAAGCTGAAGAAATAGCGAATTTGAATGCTGAAATAGTTAGACTTAAAGATAGTTTGAATACTACAATTAATACATCTCTTGGTTCGATGTCGACCTCATTTAATGCACTATCAACTGGTGTGACTAAAGACATGACTGAAGCTTTAACAAAGGTAGATGAAAAAGTTGGTAATTTTAATCAACAAGTCCAATTATTAAATCAAAGCCAAGAGGGAATTACTAAAATTCTAGCTGGAGTAAAAAAATATGGAACTTTGGCCGAATATTCTTTAGATGCTTTAATAAAAGATTTGTTACCGGCATCTCAATTTATGACAAATGTTAAAATGAAAGAAGATACTAGCGAAAATGTAGAATTTGCAATTAAACTACAAGGAGATGTTTTAGTTCCTGTAGACTCTCATTTTCCAGTGGAAAAATTTAAAGCAATCACAGACGCTTATGATGCAGATGATAAAAAAGCAGTTGCAGAAGCGAGAACAAAATTAGCAAGTGCTTTTAAAGCCAAAGCAAAAAGTGTTATGGAAAAATATATTGTTCCGCCAAAAACGACTGATTTTGCAATAGTGTATGCACCTACTGAAAGTCTTTACAAGGAGTTAACAGAATATCAAGATTCAAGTACTAAAGAATTATTAACCCAAGAATTAATGAAAAAGTATAAAATAGTAATTTGTGGCCCTAATACGCTCTCGGCTTATTTACAATCTTTACATATGGGTTTTCAATCATTGAAAGTTCAAAAGGGAGCTACAGAAATATATGATCATCTTAAAACTATTACTACTAGATTTGGAAAACATTTTGATAATATAGTTACACTTAGGAAAAAATTAGAAGAAGCAATGAGTGTGGTAGACAAATTTGGCACTGATGCAAGATCAATAAGCAGAACTTTAGAAAATATAAAAGATCCTGAGCAGATTGAGAAAGCTGTTCAAACAGAAAATGTAGAAAAATTTGTTGAAAGAAATAAACAGTTCAAAAATTAATTTCTTTTTTCAAAAAATACCGATTATAAGAAATCACATGCAGTGGAATAAGAAATATAATTACCCAACATCATCAAGAGCAACTGAAGATGGAATTAGAAGATATTTATTGGGAGAGAAAAAATTACCTAGTGTTACTTCAATTCTTGATGCCACAAAATCTGAAGAAGATAAAGCGGCATTAGCAAACTGGAGAGAGAGAACTGGACATAAAGAAGCTGAAGCAATTACAAAAGCTGCAAGTAGCAGAGGTTCACAGATGCACAACTATTTAGAGTCATTTTTGTTAGGAAGAGAAAATTTAAGTTTTTTTGATGATAAAGAACAATACAAGATGATGGCTAAAGAAATAATTGAGAAAGGTTTAAAAAATAGACTCGAAGAAATATATGGGACTGAGTGTACTCTTTATTACCCAGAGAAGTATGCAGGCACTGCTGATTGTGTTGGGATATATGAAGGAAAAGAAACTATTATTGATTTTAAACAATCCAACAAACCTAAAAAAGTTGAGTACATAGATTCTTGGCTACTACAAACTGCAGCTTATTCTTTAGCACATAATGTTGTGTATAAGTCCAATATCAGTGCTTGTGTTATACTTGTTTGCACAGTAGATAACTTGTTCCAAGAATTTAAAATTCAAGGTCCCGAGCTAATAACTTATCAAAATTTATTTTTGGGAAGATTAAAAAAATTTAATGAATTGAATAATTAAGATTAATAAACAATGGATAAAATTGTAATTTACGATACTGAAACAACTAATAGTACTATTTGGGGTTCTATAATTGAGGTTGGGGCAGTCGTAGTTGATAAAAATCTAAAAGAGATAGGAAAATTAAATATCAGAGGTAGAATGCCAGAGGGTGAGGTGCCAAGTGCTAAAGCTTTACTAGTAAATTCAACCAGTATTAATTTACTTACGAAAGGTAATTATTCACACTATGATTTTTTAGGGGCTGTGGAGAATTTTTTTTCAAAATGTGCTCCTGCAATGTTTATGGGTTGGTCAAACTTAAATTTTGATCGAAGAATGTTTCATTTTAATTTTTTTAAAGGAAATCGATACCCGTATTCTACCCATTCATCACCTAACCAAGAACACGACGGTCTTCATATTGCAAGAGCAGCTCAAACATTAAATCCTGAGACTTTAAAAACAGAATTAACAGAGGCAGGCAATCCAAGTCTTGCATTAGAATCATTATCTAGAATGCAGGGTTTTGACACCTCGGCGAGTCATACAGCATACATAGATGCTCTGAATTCATTACGTATTCTTAGAATTATAAAAGACAAGCACAAAGAAAAATGGGAAAAATTTTTGAAAACCTCAACAAAATCAAGCGTTGAAACACTTTTAACAAATGATGGAATTTATTCAATTTTTGAAAACGTAAAAGGTAGAAACATGATGTACCTCACCTGTACTTTGCATCCAAAGCACACGTTTCATCCTTCATATGCATCATGGGGATATCTTTGGGATTTAAGAAGAGATCCAGAACCTTTATTGAATTTATCAGTTGATCAATTAAGAAATACACTAAAAAAAATTAGCCCTAAAGCTTTAAGAGTTTTAAAAACAAATAAAGCACCAGTAGTTTTGGAAAAAGAGTTTGCTTTGAAACAAAAACCTTATTCAGAGTTGGATTTAGAGACAATAAAAAAGAGAGCACATCTAGTGAGAAATAATGAAAACTTTTGTAAGAATATTCAAATCATAAATAGGGAGGCTGCAGAGGAAAAAGAACAAACCAAAACACAAGAGGATCTGTTACCTGAAGAAACTCTATACGAAAAATTTATTCCAAACAAAGATACGGCATTATTCAAAACATGGCATAGCTCATCTTGGGAAGATAAACTTAGATTATTGGATAAATTTCAAGATAAAAGATGTAGTTGGTTTGGGCAAAAGATCATTTATCAAGAAGCACCACAAATTTTACCACCCGATTTATATAGAAATATCAAGAGTGAGATAGCTAGAAGAATCTTGAGTAAAAATAAAGAAAAGTGGCAAACAGTAAATATGGCTTATACTGAGATAGATTATCTAAGAGACCAAGCCTCTAATAGAGATGACGAAGAAGAATTAAAAAAATTAGATGAAATAAATCAATTTATTATGTCAATTGAAAAAAAATATGAAATTGCATAGTTGACTTTAATAATAATAATTATAAATAAATAATATGCTAATAGATTTTAAAGATGAAGATTTTGAAAATAAAATTAAAAAAGATGAAATTAGTATTTGTCAATTTTCAGCCGCTTGGTGTGGTCCCTGTAAAAGTTTAAAACCAATAATGGATAAACTTTCTGATACTTATAAAGACAAAGCTCAAAATTGGTTTTATTGTGATGTGGAAGATGGAGCAATTAACACTGGTTCGGCAATGGGTATTAGAGGAGTTCCAACAACTATAATTTTTAAAAAAGGTGTTGAAGTTGATAGGTTAGTAGGAAATCCAGGAGAAGCAGCTGTCAAAGAATTTTTGGACAAAAATATCTAATTTAAATTTAACACTTCACCAGCCAAATATAAAGATCCAGTTATAATCACTAAATCGCTTTTTTGTAATGGTATAGATTCAATTGCTTGTTTAATACTTTTTTTGTATTGAACATTTGGAATACTTCTAAATTTTTCTTTCAAATCTTTTCCACTTATAGAATTTGATTGTCCGGGAATATCTATTGTCGTTAAAGAAGAAATATCTTTAAAATAACTTATATATTTTTCATGGTCTTTGTTAGCCATCATTCCCACAATAACATGCTTGTTGCAATCTAGGGTTTGAAGATATTCATTTAAAACTCTTGCACCATCCTCATTGTGACTTCCATCTATAATTAATTGATTATTTTTTATTAATTCTTTTAATTTTCCAGATTTTATTTCTTGTAGTCTGGCAATACTCTCAATTTTTTTTATTCCATTTTTGATATCATTATCTTTGATATCAATATTTAGCAATCTTAGAGTTGCAATTGCAGTAGATATATTTTCTAATTGAAATTGGCCTAAAATATTCGGTGAAGGAAGTTTTAATCCTCCAAATTTGTCCTCATAATAAAAAAAACCATTTTCCCCATTAGAATAACTAAAATCCTCATTAAAGAATAATTTTTTTGATGAATTATTAGAAATTGTTTTTTTAATACATTCAGTTGTATTTATCGAGCTTTGTTTAGAGACAATGATATTTGAATTTAAAAGTAATGATGTTTTTTCAAATACAATTTTTTCAATTGTTTGTTCATTTTTTGGTAGCCAGTCTAAATGGTCTTTGCTAATTGATGTAACAATACTTGCAAGATTTTTTTTTAAGATATTAGTTGCATCATATCTATGAAATAAACCCGCTTCAATTAAATTTATATTCTCGGAGTATTGGGCTGCTTTATAAAAAAAACAAGATGATAAAATTTCAAAAAATGTAATTTTTTGATTATCATTAATACTTTCAACTTCTTCAAAAAGATTAGCTAATTTTTCATCTTCCAATTCTTGGTTGTTAAAAACAAATCTTTCATTAATTCTTTGAATATGAGGACTAGTATAAACATTACATTTTATATTTGCTTCTTTAAGGATTGAAAATAGTGCATTTATTGTGGATTGTTTACCATTAGTACCCACAACAGAAACTGCTTTAATCTTGTCTTGAGGGTTACCTAATTTTTCACAGAGAAGCTTAATACGATCTAAGCTAAGATCTATTTCCTTAGGATGCAACTTTAGAAAGCGACTGAGAATTTTCTGCAATTTCATTTTCATCAGTGCTTATAACAGAGTTTTTCTTCAACAATATTGATAATATAGTTCCTATTTTTTCAGAAAGCTCTTTTCTTTCAACAATTAAATCCACAAAACCTGTTTTTTCAACATATTCACTTTTTTGAAATCCTTCTGGTAATTCTTCTTTAACTGTTCCTTGTATTACCCTAGCTCCTGCAAAAGCAATTAAAGCACCAGGTTCTGCTATATGAATATCCCCAAGCATCGCATAGGAAGCAGTAATTCCTCCTGCAGTAGGATCTGTTATACAAACTAAGTAAGGAAGATTATTTTTTTTAAGTTCGTTTATAGCAAGAGTTGTTCTAGTCATTTGAGATAAAGAAACTAAACTTTCCATCATTCTCATTCCACCTCCAGCACTAATACATATAAATGGAGTTTTATTTTCAATCGCGTGTTGGACACCATATAAAAAAGCTTCACCTTCTGCAGCTGCCATCGATGCACCTAAAAAATCAAAGTCAGACGCTACAGCAGTGATTTTAATATTGTCTATTATTCCACAAACAACCATCATTCCACATTCTAGACCAGTTTTTTTTCTAGCACTTTTTAATCTATCTTTATAAGACTTTGAATCTGTCCAATTTAAAGGGTCATCTTTCGGTATAGGAGTTTTGAATATTTCATAATTATTTTTTCCAAATAAAATATCAAATCTTTGTTTTGGTTTTATTCGGTGATGTTTATTACAATCTGGGCAAACCCAAAGATTTTTCTCTAAATCTTTTTTAAGTATTGGTCCCCTGCAACACGAAGTCCAGTCACTATTTGCAATATCTTCTTTAGTAGCTCTTTTATGTATTGCAGATTTAATCTTTTCACCTGCTTTTATTATTTTAGTAATCCAATTCATTTTATTTCGTTTTTTAATTTTCTTACAATATTAGTAACATTTATGACAGTATTTTGTCTTTTTTTAATAGAATTTGTTATTTCTTTACAAATTACACTTCCAACTACTAATCCGTCAGCTTTTTTTAGAGATTTTATAGTTTTTTCAGTAATTCCAAATCCTATAACAACATTTTTAGATTTGTTTTGATCTTTAATTTTCTTATATTCTTTTAAAATTTTTTTAGGTGAAACTTTAAGTTTGCCCCCAGTGGTTGAAAGCATGCTAATATAATAAATCATATCATGAGAATCTTTGATAATATTTTTTAGCCTTAAAGATGATGTTGTTGGTGAAACTAATTGTATAAAATTAAGCCCCCTTTTTTTACATTTTGAAGCAAATTTTTTATTTTCAGGGTAAGGAAGATCGACAACTATTAAACCATCAACTTTTACATTTTTACATTTATCTAAAAACTTATTTTCATTGTATTGAAAGATCATATTGTAATAACCCATCAAAATAACTGGTTTTGTTTTTTTCGATTTTTTAAAATTTTTTACTATAGAGAAAACATCATTGATTTTAATACCATTCTTTATCGCTCTATAAGCACTTGTTTGGATTTGGCCTCCGTCAGCAATAGGAGTATTATGCGGAAACCCTAATTCACAAATATCAGAATAATTAGAAATTGATTTGAGGATTTCTAATGATTTCTTTTTAGTATTATCACCAGCAACAGTATAAGTTAGTAAAGCAGGTCTATTTTCCTTTTTTGCATTTTGGAATGCTTGATTTATTAAAGAGTTCATTTTCATTTACCTAATCTTTCTCTTAATATATCTCGATCTTTAGTTGCATCTCCACACGAATTGCAAATTATAATTGTGTCCTTGCTTAACTTAGGAGCAATTTTGATTGCTTCTGCGAATGCATGACTTGGCTCAAGACTTGGGTTCAAATTTTCATATTTAGTAACCATTACATGTGCATTAAGAGCCTCCTCGTCTGTTGCGTAAGTATATCTTGCTCTTTTAGTATCTTTTAAAAAACAATGAATAGGACTGACCCCTGGATAATCTAATCCAGCACTAATAGACTCAGTATCATTTATTTGTCCTTCACTATTTTGGCACAGATAAGATGCTGCTCCATGTAGAATTCCAATTTTTGCATTTCTACTTAATGGTGCTGCATGAAGTTTTGAATTTTTTGGTCCACCGGCCTCAACACCAATTAATTCAATTTGTCTTTTATCATAATCAATAAATTCACTCCAGAAACCATATGCAGAGCTTCCTCCACCAACACAATTTATTAATTTTACCTTTTTAGGAATTTTTTTAAATTGTGATACTAACTGTATCTTTAATTCTCTAGAGATTTGTGCAGTACTCCAGCCACAGATTTTAACAAATATATTTGGACCTACAGTACTACCTACGCACATATGAGCATTATCACAATTAGACACCCAATATCTCATACATTCACTTACAGCATCGACTAACGTTTGACTGCCTGAGTAAACTGGAACTATTTCAGCTCCATTTTTTCTCATTGCGTCACAGTTAGGTTTTTGTCTTTTGATGTCCTTTGCACCCATAAATATTTTACATTTAAGGCCAAATTTTTTAGCAGCCATGCTGAGCATTTTACCTGCATAACCAGCACCTGTATCACCAATGATATATTTTTTACCCATTGCTTTACAGATTAAAGCATGAACAGTTGCATTATATATTTTGTGTGCGCCTCCATTTGCTTCAGAAACAACTTTTGCCCAAATCTGTGCACCACCTAAATGATTTGTCAGATTATCAAGTTTCACAAATGAGGTAGGGGTTCCAATATAATTTTTAAAATAAAAATCTCTTTTTTTTAAAAATCTTTTATCTTTTCTGAGTTTTCTAAATTTATTAGTCAAATCTTCTACAGGTTTTTTTAAAGTTTCAGGAATAAAGTTTCCTCCAAATTTACCACCCCAAAAGCCGTGTTGATCATGTTGATCAATCAATGGAATTCCTTTTTTAAGTTTCATTTTGCACCTGTTCTACTTTGTTTAAAAATACATCTATTTTGGATTTATCTTTTACTCCGGAAGTTTCTAGACCCCCAGAGATATCTATAATATCTGCTATTTTTTTATAATTTTCAAGATTATCATTCATTTGAATGTTACCTGCTATCATTAATGGTTTTTTAATCTTGATTCCTTCAATAAGTTTATGATCAAAAGACATGCTTTTCTCATAACCTTTGCTATCAAATAAATAAATATCAGTAACCTCTAAAAATAATTGATATTTTTCAACATCTTTTTTATCTTTTATAGTTAAGGCAGTGATAATTTTTTTTTTATATTTTTTTTTAATCATTCTAATTTCTTCAGGCGAACAGTCATAAATTTGATAATAATCAAAGGGAAGTAATTTAATTTTTTCTAAGATTTCTTGATCAGGTTTTACAAGTACTGCCACAAAACTTGATTTTTTTTTATCTAATTTTAATAGTTCATGAAGCTTTTCAACTTCAACAAATCTTGAGCTTTTTTTATAATTACAAATGAAACCAATAAATTGAGGTGGGTAAGGATGATTAATTATAAAATTAAGAGTGTCCTGGTCTGAAATACCGCAGATTTTAGATCCCTTGATCATTTATTTAAGTGATCAATTAATCTTTGAATATTTTTTTTAATATTTCCTTTAATTAAAGACCTTCCCATTACAATTCCAGATACTTTATTTCTAAAAGCTTCGTTTGGCGTCATCACTCTTGATTGATCGTTAACTTTATCACCAGGCAACCTTATTCCTGGAGTTACTATAAATAATTTTTTATATTTTGTTTTAATAATCTTTGCCTCTAATGCAGAACAAACAATACCATCACAACCTGATTTTTTTATTAGACCAGCTTGTCTTGAAACTAATTGTTTTACAGATTTCATATAACCTATTTCATTGAGTGATTTATTATCAAGACTTGTAAGAATTGTAACACCAAGTACTTTTAAATTTTTATTAACTGATTTAGCTTTCTTTTTAATAGCTTTTAACATTTCAAGACCACCATTTGCATGAACAGTAATGTATTTACATTTTTTTAAATCTTTTAAACTATCTACTGCTGATAATGCTGTTTGTGGAATATCATTAATCTTCAAATCTAGCCAAAAATCACTTTTAAAATTTTCTAAAAATTTTCTTCCATTTTTAGAGTAAAAAAATTGCATCCCAAATTTTGGTATGACTTTGAGCTTGTTTGTTTGTGTTTGTTTTAAAATTTTTTTTATTTCACTTAAATTAGAGGAATCACAAGCAACAAAAATAATTTTATGTTTCATCATTTAATTTTTTAAACAAGTCTTTTGACATTTTAAAGTGAATTGTTTTTTTTTCTGGAGTATTTACTTTTTCACCAGTTTTTGGATTTCTGGAAATCCTAGGTCTTTGGGTTTTTGTTGAAAATACTCCAAAACCTCTTAACTCAACTCTTTCACCTTTTTTAAGTGTATTTTTTATTTCACTTAAAACAATATTTACAAATTTTTCTAGATCCTTTTTTAAAAAGTTGGGATAATTTTTTGATAAATCTTTTAAGAGCTTAGATTTTACAATTGCCAATTTCTACTACTTAGTTTTGTTATTTATTATTTGTCCTTTTTTTTTAGATCTTCGGACAATGATGAAAATGGAAGATTTTTACCTGATCCCTCACTGCCATATTTTTCTAAAGCCTCTTTTTTTTCAATTTCTTCCAAAAGCTTTATACTCAAGCCTAGTTTTCTTTTATTTAAATCTAAATCAGATATTGCACAGTCAATACTTTCTCCTCCTGTAAATCTTGATGGTCTTGCATCAGCTGCATTTATGGCCATTTGAGATTTTTTTATTAAAAAATCCATTTCACAACCTATTGGCCTAACTATCAGTCCTTTATTGTCAGTTGAAATGATTTTTACCGTAATTGTTTGATTTATTTTTTTATCTTTAAACCAATCAAAAGGATCATTTTGAGTCTGTTTTAAGCCAACTCTAACTTTTTGCTCAGAAACTTTTATTTCTAGAATTTTGACTTTAATTTTATCACCTTTCTTATATTTTGTTAGTTCTTCTTCACCATTATTTAAATATGTTAAGTCGTTACAGTGAAGAAATGCATCTATTTCTAAATCTTCAATATTAACAAACAATGAATATTCATTTTTATTAACAACTTTACCCTCAACAATTGAGCCAATTGGAAATTTTTTTTCAAACACATCAAAAGGATTTTCCTTTGTCAATCTATGTGAAATTGCAACTCTTCTTTTTTCTTTATCTATTTCAGTTATAACACAATCTATTTCATCACCAACTTTAAACATCTTTTTTGTAGGTATATTTTTTTTAGTCCAACTTAGTTCACTGCTATGTAAGAGTGTTGTTAACCCTGGTTCTAATTCACAAAATGCTCCAAAGTCCATTATTTTTACAACTTTAACTTTATAAACTTTTTTTAATTCATAGTTTTCAATATGTTCAAATGGATCAGGTGAAAGTTGTTTAACCGAACATCCAACTTGTAATTTCTCCTTATCAACTGAAATCACTTTTAAGTCATGTTTTTCCCCAATATTAAATACCTCATCAGGATGATTAACTCTTGAGTAAGAAATTTCTTGTAAATGAACTAATACATCCAGCTCACCATTTACATTAAAAAAACAACCAAACGAGCTGTACCCTTTAACCTCGGCACCTTTAATGATATCTCCAACTTTATATTTTTCTATAATTTTCGCTTTATCCTCTTTTTTGAAAGAAGAGATAATTTCTCTTCTAGATACACAAGCATTTCCCCTTACTTTATCTAATTTAATAAGTGCAAATTTTTGAGGCTCGTTCATTAAATGGCTAATATCTTTTAAAGGCTTATCGCTTATTTGAGATCCAGGCAAAAACATTAAAGAACCTGTATCGATATGTTCGACTATACATCCACCTTTACACTTAGATGTAATTTTTCCCATAATAGGTTCATTTTTTTCGTAGGCCTCAACAAGTTTGTCCCAACCTTTTATCTTTTGTGCTTTACTTGCAGAAACTAAAACTTCTCCATTTTTATCTTCAATTCTTTCAAGCAGTACAGGAATTTTTTCACCAATTTTAATCTTATCAGCCCAGCCCATGCTTTTAAGTTCATTTATATCTAAAACTGGTTCGCTTTTTAGTCCCTCTATAAATAAAAATACAAACTTTTCAGTAATTTTATTAATTTTCCCATCAATAACTTTTCCCTCTTCAATTTTAGTTTTAGAAAGTTGACTATTTAATAACTGTTCAAATTCTTTAGATGCCGTACTTGATAAATCTTTATATATTTCCATTAATTTTTTAATTTTTTATCCATAATTTTTTTAATTTTTAAAAAGCATGACCTTTTAGATAAATTTGTTGTATTAATCAAGATCGAATCTCTTGTTTTCTTTAAAGGTGAGATTTTTCTATTATAATCGTTTTTATCACGTATTTTAATACTTTTTAGCACATCTTTATATGTTATTTTTTTATTAAGTGCCCTTAATTCTTTATATCTTCTTAAAGATCTGGTTTCAATATTTGCTGTTATAAAAAATTTAAAAGTAGCATTTTTCATTATTACACTCGTAATATCTCTACCATCTAAAATACTTCCATTAAATTTTCTTGGAGGTGAGTAAGCACAATCTATCTGAAAATTATAAACGATCTTTCTAATTTTTTTATCTTTGGCTACAATTGAAGCTTCTGTTGCGACTTTATCTGAAAGCAAATTTTTTTTTTGTAAATTATTAATTTTTAATTTACTAATTTTTTTTTTAATTAAAGTGTAATTAAATTTTTTTTTATTTTGAATTTTTAAATTCCCAATATACCTATATATTTTGCCAGTATCAAGATAGAGTAAATTGTAATGTTTTGCGATTAATTTAGCTTGAGTGCCTGCACCAGCTGCTGCAGGTGAATCTATTGCAACTTGGATAAATTTATTCATCTTATTTTTGCACCTAATGAATTCAATATTCTTAAATACTTTGGAAAAGACGTTTTAAAGCAGTCAGCATCATGAATTTTCCAATTCCCACCTAAAGTGAGAGCTGCAATCGTTGAAACCATAAAAATTCTATGGTCTCTTAAAAAATTTTTTACTATAAAAGATTTTTTTAATTTTAAATTAGGATTTCCCCAAATTTTAATACCGTCATTTTTAATTTTTCTAACTTTTATATTCATCATTTTTAAAATTTTGATACCCCAGTTTAATCTTTTAGACTCCTTTTTATTTAATTCAGAAAGGTTTCTAAAAGTGCTAACCCCTTTAGAAACACTTGCTACTAAAAAAATTAATAAAAACTCATCAATAGCTGAACTATTTAGTTTTGGACTTAAATTTATTGCTTTTAAGTTTTTATTTGATTTTACAAGCAAATCAGCTATTTGCTCACCTTTATAATATTTTTTTTTTAAAATTCTGATTTGAGCTCCCATTATATTTAAAATCTTTAAAATACCTGTTCTAGATGGGTTGATATTTATATTTCTTATTAATAAGGAATTTTTCTTTGATAATAATGTTAGAACTATAAAAAAAGATGCTGATGAAATGTCTCCTGGAATTTTATAATTAAATCCCTTGAATTCATTAATTCCTCTTACTTTTATGATGTCATAATCTTTTTCTTTTTTAACTTTAATTGGAATTTTAAAAACATTTTTAAACATAATTTCTGTATGATTTCTTGAGGGCAAACATTTTAATTCAGTTTTTCCGTTAGCTCTCAAGGCAGCTATCATCATTGCTGATTTACACTGAGCAGATCCCAAGTTTTCAGTATACTTTATGGGCTTTAAAAGTTTTGGTCCTTTTATCCAAATTGGAAGTTTTGTGTTATTTTTTTTAAATCTAATTCCAAACAATTTAAGAGGCTTTATTACTCTACCCATATCCCTTTTTCTTAGTGACTTATCACCAGTGATTTTTACCCAATAATTTGAATTAGATACCATTGAAAACATTAATCTTGCCGCTGTCCCAGAGTTTTCTAGGTTCAAAACTAAATTTTTTTTAAACTTTAAGCCGTATAAACCTTTACCATTTACTTCACAATGATCATTTCTTAATTTAATTTTGATTCCTAGTTTTTGAATACTATTTATAGTACTCTGTACATCTTCTGATCTTAATAGATTTGAAGCTGTACATCGTCCTTTACTTAAAGAAGACAATAATATGAATCTTATACTTAGAGATTTATCACCATCAACTTTAATTGATTTTTTTTTAAAATTATTAATTTGATTATTTATTAGAACTGACTTATTCACTTAATTCTTTTATTTAAATTTAAAATTATCACCAAAGTAATATTTAGTTGCATTTTCATTTTTCATAAGTTCACTTGGAGTGCCTTCTGCAACTATTTTAGAATTTGATAGAATTACAGCTTTGTCACAGACAACCAAAAGGTCACGTGCCTGATGATCTGTAATTAAAATTGACAAGTTGTAGTCTGATTGTAATTTAATAATAATTGTTTGAAGCATTTGGATGGTTTGGGGATCTAGTGCTGCCAGCGGTTCATCCATAAGCAGAATTTCAGGGTCTCCTAATAATGACATACTAATTACAAGTCTTCTTTTCATACCACCACTAAGAAATTTTGCTTCCACTTTTCTTACCGCATCCAATTCAAATTTAAATATAAGCTCTTCAACTTTCATTTTACGAAGTTTCTGATCTTTAATTAGAATTTCTCCAACTGCATTTAAATTATCTTCAGTGGATAAGTCTGAAAAATAACCCCCAATTTGAGGAACCAGAGATATTTTAAATTTTTTTGTTCGAGTGAAAACAGGATATTGGGTAATATCTTCACCATTAATAATTATATTGCCATAATTTGGTTTTATCACCCCTGTAATCAGATTCATCAATGAACTTTTTCCTGCACCATTGGGTCCTAATAAGCCTATCACCTGGCCTTTCGAAATGTCTAATGAAATATTATCTAAAATTAAATGGTTTTTTTTAAAAGATAAAGAAATTTTTCTTAAAGATATTAATGGCTTACTATTTTTAATTTTTGTAATTCTAAATTTTTTAATTACAGTCATTATTTTATTTCACTCGTTGCATAAATCTTTTTATTTTTATCCATCATATAGATATTTATATTTTTTGTAATTAAATCAATTTCCAGTATATCAGCTGAAAGTTTATAACCAGGTTTTTCATAAAAAACATTTCTAGACAATCTTATTAAATTTTCATCCTTTTTATCAGAGTTTTGGTCCTTTTCATCTTTTTCTAATATTAAATAAAGCTCATCGCTAGTTATTTTTTCTTTACCCCTTTTTACTATCACGTTATTAATAAATGTTGTTTCAAAATTTTTAGTATTAAAATTAGCAAAATCTGACTCAACGGTAATACTTTCTCCATCATATAAAGTAATTTTACCATTAACTTTAGTTAAGAACATTAATTCTGGATTATCTAAATAAATTTCTCCATAGTCTGCAATTAAAAGATAAACATCACCTCTAGTATTATTTGCAGTATAATTAATATCTTTAATTAAATTTTTATCACTTTTTTCAGAATCATTCTTCGAAACTGTATTATCATCTTTTTTTAACTCAGTAGTAGGCTTGCTAGAAATATAATAATTTTTAAATACTAAATATATTAATATTATTAAAAAGATTATCAAAATAACCTGGATTAAGGTTTTTTTATTCATACACTAAGTTATATCTGCATCGATTAAATTGTGTATATGAAGAATTCCTATAGTTTTTTTTTTATTTGATTTATTATGAACGCATAAACTAGTAACTTTTTTCTCATTCATTAGGCCGATAGCTTTTGCAGCAAGCACATCTTTGTTAACACTTATTGGATTTTTTGTCATAAATGATTTAACCAAAAGATTTTTAAAATCAGATTTTTTTTGAATAGTTCTTTTAATATCTCCATCAGTAAATATTCCTGTAGTTTCATTTTTTTTATTTCTTATAATTACAACTCCTAACTTTTTTAAATTATTCAATTTTATTGTTTTATCAATTGTTGCGTTTTCATTTATAAATGGAATTTTATTATCTACTAACATCAGATCTTCAACAGTTCTAAGTTTTTTTCCAAGATTTCCTGAAGGATGAAATTTTTTAAAATCTAATTTACTAAATTTATTTTGAAACATTAAAGATATTGCAATAGCATCACCTATTGCAAGTTGTGCTGTTGTGCTCGAAGTGGGGACTATTCCATGCCCAGACTCTTTTACTTCTGGAATTAAAAGTTTTATGTTTGAATTTTTAAATAACGTAGAATTTTTTTTAGACATTATTCCAATTAATTTAATTCTATTTCTATTAGCATATTGAATTAAATTTTTTAATTCATCAGTGTTTCCAGAATAACTTATAAGTATTAGTATATCTTTCTTCGATATTGAGCCCAAATCACCATGAGAACTGTCACTTGCAGAAATAGTAAAAGAGGGAACACCGACAGATGATAGTGTTGCTGAAATTTTTGATGCTATTAAACCACTTTTTCCCACACCACATAAAATAATTTTTGATTGACACTTGCTAATTGTCTCAATTGTTTCATTAAAAGAACTTCCCAAAGATTTTTGAATTTTTTTTAGTGCTTGAATTTGTAATCCAATTACCTCTTTTCCAATTTTAATAAAATTTTTTTTCATTAATATTTTTTAATGTGCCCAGATATCATCCTTAAACAAGGCTAGATCAAGGTTAACTCTTGTTTTTAAAAATTTTAAACACTCATTATACAATTCAATTCTATTTTCTCTTTTTAAAATTTTGGTTAATTCATCATGTATTTTATGAAGATAAACAACATCATTAGCACAATATTTCAATTGAGCAGGTGTTAATTCTCCACCAAAATCTGAACTTTGAAATTGTTTACTAATATCGATATTTATGAATTCTTTTATTAAATGTTTTAAGGAGTGATTATCTGAGTATGATCTTGCAAGTTTAGATGCTATTTTAGTATCTAAGATATTATTTGTATCAGTTTTAAGATAATATTTGATATGTGCTATATCAGCTCTTCCAAAATGAAAAATTTTTGTAGTTTTATTATCATTCAAAACCTTAACTAAATTTGGTGCGTTATATTTAGATCTATCCAATTGAATAATGTGTGCATCAGAATTTCCAGATGAAATTTGTATTAAGCAAAGTGGATCTCGTCTAACATTTAAACCCATAAACTCTCCATCAACTGCAATTACATTGCCTAATTTCAAATCATCTGGTAAATCACCTTTGTAAAGTTTAATATCAATATTCATTTTTAATTATATATATATGAAAGCAAAAAATTGTCTAATTTTTGGTGGAAGTGGTCAAATAGGCAGACATCTCATTAGAAAGCTTACTAAAAATAACTATAGAGTGACCGTTGTCACAAGAAATATTCATCAAAAGAGTTATATAATAAAAACACAAGCAAATGCGGGATATATAGATATAGTAGAGGCGAATATATTCGATGAAAACAAGATAAGAAAACTTTTTGAGAAAGCAGATATATGTATAAATTTAATAGGAATTTTATTTGAAAAAAAAAGGGGCAACAGTTTTAAAAATATTCATTCTATATTCCCATCTTTATTAGCAAAACTTTGCAAAGAGTATAAATTAAAGCATTTTATTCATATATCAGCTCTAGGTATTGGTGATGCTAAAGACTCAATTTATGCTAACTCAAAATTGGAAGGAGAAAAAAATATAATTGATAATTTTTCGTTAGCAACGATATTAAGACCCTCAATTGTTTATTCAATTGATGATAATTTTACAACTAATTTTATGACTATTTTGAATAGGCTCCCTTGCTTTCCACTTTACTATAATGGAAAAACAAAATTTACGCCTATTCATTGTTCTGATTTAACAGATATAATTTATTATATCATATCAAATAAAATTTATTCAAATATTATAGAATGTGTAGGTCCAGAAGTGTTTTCATTTAAAGAAATTTTAGAAAAACTATTAAAATTAATTCAAAAAAAAAGAATTTTGATTCCACTACCTTTATTTATTGCTAATTTTTCAGCTTCATTTTTTGAATTGATGCCCGAACCATTAATTACAAAAGATCAAATTAAACTTTTGAAATATGATAATATTGTTTCAGGAAAATATAAGACAAATTCTGACATAGGTATTCCTTCAAAAAAATTTTTTTATAATGAAGTAAAAAAATATTGTTATATGTGGAGAGAAGGTGGGCAATTTTCTAGTGATAGATATAACAACAAAGATAATGCTAAAAATTAATTTTATTTTTAAGCAGATTTAATTTTTTTTTCAATAAATTCTGGTATTTCATCTTTATCAATTGTTTCTTCTTTTTTGTTTTTTGATTGATAGCTATAAAGAAGATGCAATTTACAATAACTAAAATCTTTCAAAGATGATCTGCCACAGAAATAAAAATCTTTTTCATTAGGGTGACCTATTGGGTACTTACAGTCATTATCAGTCAATTCCTCTAGTTGTTTTGGATTCTCAGGTTCAAAATCTTTTTCTATTATTAAAGATTTAAATTTATTTTTTCTACTTAATCTATTTTTGATATTTTTACCTTCAATTGTGTTTTTAAAATCTTGATTAGAGGCTGCTGTCCTAGTTTTTATTTTTGCTGATAGGTTGAGTCTATGAGCTTTTCCAATAACAGCATTCCGACTTATACCACCTATTATTTCTGCAATTTGGCTCGCAGTGTTACCTTTGCCCCATAACTCTTTTAATTTTTTTACTTTCTCTTCAGTCCAACTCATTTTTAACTATATATTGTGTTTATTATCTATAATAATACAATATAGTGATAATAACTTTTTTAAAACAAGTAATAAATTGCAGTTATCAACAATAAATGAGAAAAATATTTTATTAGATATACAATCGCAGCTTGTATTTAATTTTTTGTTTATTAAAAGTTTTTGACAAATAAGAAATATGAGTTTTTTAGCAAAAAATTATAACAGAAAAAAAATATCTTTTAAGTATGGAAGAGGAAGTTATCTTTATTCTACTAATGGAAAGAAATATTTAGATTTTGTTAGTGGAATTGCAGTAAATTCTTTAGGCCATGCTCATCCAAAGTTAGTAAAAACTATTAAAGATCAATCAAAAAAACTTTGGCATGTCTCTAATGCTTTTCAAATTCCAGAGGGAGAAAAATTAGCTAAAAAATTGTGTAAAAAAACATTTGCTGATTATGTAATGTTTCAAAATAGTGGTGCAGAAGCAACAGAGGCTGCTATAAAAGTAGCAAGAAGATATTTTTATTCAATTGGTAAACCAAATAAGAACAGAATCCTTTGCGTTAAAAACTCATTTCATGGCAGAACCATTGCTGCAATTTTTGCTAGTGGAA
>CACKVD010000006.1 GCA_902603555.1 uncultured Pelagibacteraceae bacterium | reverse complement strand
TTTAGACATAATAAATTTTCAATTTTTGATGGTGAAATATTATCACCACCCAAATTAACTATTATTTCTTTTTTTCTATCGGTTATTTTTAAATTTCCATCACTAGTAAATTCACCTATATCTCCAGTGTGTAACCAACCATCTTTAATAATTTCATCTGTTTCTTTTTTCATATTCCAATATCCAAGCATAACATTTTCACCCTTGACTAAAATTTCACCATCCTCTGCAATTTTTACTTGATTAGTTTTAAACGGTGGACCAACAGTTTCAATTTTAATTTTCCCTGGAATGTTACAACTGACAACTGGGGAGGTTTCGGTCAATCCATAACCTTGTAAAGTTGGCAATCCTATAGAGTTCAAAAATTCACCTATTTTTTGATCTAAAGCACCTCCTCCTGAAACAAATGCTTTTAGTTTACCTCCAAACTGATTTTTAATTTTTTTCCTTACTAATCTTTCACACAAAAAATTTACTATTTTCTCTTTAAAATTTAGTTCCTTTCTATTCAATTTTTTAGTCCCAAGATAAATAGTGTTTTCGATTAGTTTCTTTTTAAAACCTTTTTGTTTTGAGAAATTAAGAGAAATTTTACTAAATAAATTTTGATAAAATCTTGGAACAGCTGTCATAATAGTTGGTTTAGCCAATGCCATGTTAGGTATCAATTTTTCTAAACTTTCAGCATAGTAAATTTTCGCTCCAAGCGATATTTGAACGTATTGAACAGTATGTTCATATGAATGAGACAGTGGAAGCCAAGTTAAAAAAACTGGTTTTTCTTTTTTTACTAATGTATTCAAAATTTCTTGTGCTCCCTCACAATTTGATAAGATACCTCCATGACTAAGCATTACACCTTTGGGGTTACCTGTGGTTCCTGATGTATAAATAATACAAGCAAGATCTTTTCTCGATATTTTGTTATTATAATTTTTAGAAATATTGATTGTTTCTTTTTTAGGATTTTTTTCAAAAATGGTTTCAATACTTTCAATTTTTTTATTAAAATTTTCAATTGAGATTATTTTTGTTTTACTAGAAATAAATTTTTCTATTTTTTTAAATTGAACATTATTAGAAATTATACATATCTTTGGTTTACAATCATTAAATATATATTCGTAATCTTTCTCTGAATATGTGGTGAACAACGGAACTGTTACTCCACCTGCATTCATGATTGCTATGTCTGCTATAAGCCACTCTGGTCGATTTTCAGATAATAAAACACACCTATCTCCTTTAGATAAACTTTTACTTAAGTGCTCTGAAAATAAACAAATATTATTTCTAACTTGTTCCCATGATAAAAAATCATTTTCATCAGTTTTTAACCACTTTAAAAATGGCTGATTTTTTAATTCTCTTTTTTCTTTATACTTTTCAAAAAAAAGCTCTACTAAACTATTTACTTCTTTTAATTTCATAATCTGGTGGGCGAAGAGAGAATCGAACTCTCACTTCTTGCGAAACACGATTTTGAGTCGTGCGCGTCTACCAGTTCCGCCATTCGCCCTTAATTGTTTAATAATTTATTAAATAGTATAAGAACTAAAATTATATTAAAACCAAAAAATGTTTAATACTCTTTATAAAAAATGTTTAGTTTTAGCGGCACATGAAAGTTCTAAATATTACTTAGCAGTTATATCTTTTATTGAAAGTTCATTTTTTCCCATCCCACCCGATGTAATGGTAATACCTATGGTTATTTCTAAAAAAGATGACTTCCTTAAAGTTTTTTTTATTGCAACAATATTTTCTGTTTTAGGTGGTGTATTAGGATATCTTATTGGTGCATTCTTTTTTGATGTTGGTATGCAAGTTATGACTTTTTATGGTTACGAAAACAAACTTATAAGCTTAAAAGGTAATCTAATGAATAATGATGGTTTTTACGCTTGGCTTAGTATACTTTTTTTAGCTGGTTTTACTCCTTTACCTTATAAGGTCTTTACAATTGCAAGTGGTTTAATTGGATTTAATATTCTGATTTTTGTAATTGTAAGTTTAATTTCAAGAGGTTTACGTTTTTTTATTGTTTCTTATTTGTCATATAAATTTGGAGACTTATTTACACAATTTATGGACAAACATGGGTCTAAGTGGTTTACAATTGTTGGAATACTAATTGTTCTTATCGGTGCAATAATTTACTTAATTTTTAAATTTTATGCTTAATTTGAGAATTGAAAATTATTTAAAATTAGTTTTCTCAATTAGTTTGATTTCAATAATAGCTGCATACTATATAGAATATGTGCTTGGACACAAACCATGTAATCTTTGTTTAATTGAGAGAATTCCATATGGACTGTCTATCTTTTTAGTAGCATCAAATTTTTTTTTAAAAAAAAATACAAGATTTTTTATTCTTCTTTTAACTCTAGTTTTTATTTTTTCTTTTATTATTTCCGTCTATCATTTTGGAATTGAACAAGGTTTTTTTCAAGAATCAACACTCTGTGGATTAAAAGATACAAGTGAAATTCTCTCAAAAGAGGAGTTATTGAAACATTTAAGCAAGAATACCGTGAGTTGTAAAGATGTGACATTTAGAGTTTTTGGATTATCTTTAACAACAATTAATATATGTTTAAGTTTATTTTTAACTATTTTATCGATAAAAAATCTTACAAATTATGAAAAGCTCTAAAATTAGAACTGAAGAATTTATCAGGGTTGATCACGCGGGTGAGCGAGGTGCTGTTAAAATTTATGAAGGTCAATTATTGGCGCTTAACACTTTGGTAAAAGACGAAAATTTAAAAAAAACAATAGAGGAAATGAAAATTCATGAAAAGGAACATTGTGAGTTTTTTGAAAAAGAAATAAAAAAAAGAAAAATAAAACCTACTAAATTTTTACCCTTATGGGATTTGCTAGGTGTTGGTCTTGGTTTTGGTTCTACTCTTCTTGGAAAAAAAGCGGCTATGCTATGTACAGCTTCTGTGGAAGAGGTTATAGATGAACATTATCAAAATCAGATTAATCAACTGGGATCTGATGAAAAAGTTTTAAAAAATAAGATTATTAAATTTAGAGAAGACGAATTACATCATAAAGATATAGCTTATGAAGAGGGAGCAACAAAAAAAGGTCTCTATTTAATAATGGATAAAATTATTAAAACTGGTTCAAAAATAGCAATTAATATTTCTGAGAAAATTTAATTTTAAGCTTCGAGCTCTACATCCCAATATAGATAATCCATCCAACTTTTATGTAAATAATTAGGGGGAAAATTTTTACCATTTCGATGAAGATCCTCTGTCGATGGTTGATACGGATGCTGAGTAAGTTTCATTCCAGAAGATTTTAATAATTTTCCTCCTTTTCTCACGTTGCATGCAGAGCAGGCAGTTATAACATTATCCCAATTTGTCTCTCCCCCTTTTGATCTTGGCAATAAATGATCAAACGTGAGTTCTTCACCGCTACCACAATATTGGCATGAAAATTTATCTCTAAGAAAAACATTAAATCTTGTAAAACTTGGTTTTGATTGTGGAATAATATAATCCTTTAAAGCAATGACACTTGGTAACTGCATGTTAAATGAAGGACTTCTAACAACTCTATCATACGTGCTAACAATTATTACTCTATCTAAAAATACTGATTTAACTGTATCCTGCCACGACCATAAGGACAAAGGATAGTAACTTAAAGGTCTATAATCTGCATTCAAAACTAATGCAGGGCATTTTTCTAGCGAAACATCTTGCTCAAGAAAATTATTCATAAATAAATCTTAACTTAAATAAAAAATTTTTTCAATGATAAGCAATTATGAAAATTTTTTTATAAGATAGTTTAATGCTATACTAGATGCTTCAATTGGAATATTATGGTCGCAGTTTTTAATTAAATGAGTCTCTATTTCAATATTGTTTCTTATAAAAAAATCTTTTGCCTCTAACATAAAACTAGGTTGAACAACTTGATCTGAATCTCCATGTACTAATAAAGTTTTGGTAGAAACTTTTATTCGAGATTTTAAGTTTTCCTCGTCAATAATTTTACCAGAAAAACCCACAATACAACTAAACTCTTTATCTGATGTAAGGCCTAAATTAATAGACATCATACATCCTTGGCTAAATCCAGATAAACAAATTTTATTATTTTCTAAATTAAATTTATTTTTTATTTCATCAACAAATAGATTCAATTTTTTTTCAGCTTGAATAGATTGTTCTAAGATATAGTTTGGGTCATCTCTTGTTAAATCAAACCATTGAAAACCTGATGGATTTATTGGACATTTCTCATGACCATTAGGACAAATAAAAATTGTATTTGGTAAATGTCTTCTCCAATTTAACGACAATAAACTTATATCTTTTCCATCTCCCCCATATCCATGGAGTAAAATAATTGCATTTTTGATTTCAACATCATCTTCTGGTTTTATAATAATTGAGTCTAGACAAAATGTCATAGTGAGTGATTTATGTTTTTTTATTTTTAAAACACCCTACAATACATTTATGATTTCTGGAATAATTGTTAAAATTTTATCAATAATTTTATTAATTGCTGTTGGAATTGTTCTCTTGCTTGGAATTGGTACTTTATTCAAGGGTGGAGAAATTAGTAAAAAATATTCAAATAAATTAATGCAATTGAGAGTGTTGTTGCAATTTATTGCAATAATTGCCTTGGTAGCTTTTGCATATTTTTTTAAAGATTAATTATAACCACTTAACCAATCTATAAATTTTTGATCTTCAAAATTGATTGAACCAACAATTCTTGCAAATTCATAACCTTCTTTGTTAATTAATATTGAAGTTGGAATACCTCTTAAATTAAATTTTTTAGCAAGCGTGATTGGTGAGTCAAAATATAGTTTTAAATTTTTTATTTTTAAATCTTTATAAAAATTCAAAGCCTTTTTCACATCATCTTGTCCTACATTAATTGGGAATATTTTTAAGTTATCTAAACTGTTATGACTTTGCAAAATATCTAATGACGGCATCTCCTTTTTACAAGGAGCGCACCATGTTGCCCAGAAATTTAATAGAATCAAATTTCCATTATAGTCTTTTAAGTTTAATTGCTTATTTTTATCATCTAAAAACGTCAAATCGTTGTATTTTTTCAATTCTTTATTAATAACAATATTTTTAAGATTAAATGCTTCATCTGCAAAGCAATTAGATATTAAAAAAATAAAAATTATTAAAAATCTCATGTTAAATAGGTATAATTAATTATCATGGCAAAAAATAAAAACAACCAAGCAATTTGGAACACTAGAATAAAAAAGCAAACTTCTAGTCTTTTTCTAAGAGTTGGTAATTCTATAGATGTTGATAAAAGACTTTTTAAAGAAGATATAATGGGTTCTATTGCACATGTTGAAATGCTTTTTAAGCAAAAAATAATTTCTTTTAAAATTAAAAATAAAATTATTTATGGATTAAATAAAATAAAAAAAGAAATTTCAAAAAAGAAGTTTAAATTTGATAAAAAATATGAAGATATTCACATGAACATTGAAAAAAGATTATTTCAAATAATAGGTGAAGATGCTGGTTATATTCATACAGCAAGATCAAGAAATGATCAGGTAATTACTGACTTAAAAATCTGGATGAGAGACTCTACTAATACTATTGATTACTCTTTAGATAAAATTATCAAAACAATCTTAAAAATCGCAGAAAAAAATATTGAAACTATTATGCCAGGTTTTACTCACTTAAAAAATGCTCAAGCAATATCCTTAGGGCATTATTTAATGGCATTTGTTGAGATGTTTGAAAGAGACAAAAAAAGATTTTTAAATAATATGGAATGTCTTAACGAAAATCCACTTGGAGTTTCTGCTTTGACTGGAACTTCATTTAACATAGACAGAGAATATACAACTAAAAAATTAGGATTTAAAAAACCAACAAATAATTCTATAGATACTGTATCTGATAGAGATTTCGTTTTAGATTATCTATATAGTTGTTCCGTTTGTTCAATGCATATATCAAGAATTGCTGAAGAATTCATCATATGGAATTCAGATGGATTTAATATTGTTAAATTGAATGATAAAATTGTTACAGGATCTTCAATAATGCCTCAAAAAAAAAATCCAGATCTTTTAGAATACTTAAGAGGTAAATCCGGCTCAGTGTATGGAAACTTATTTTCTATGTTAACAATACTAAAAAGATTGCCATTGTCTTATTTTAAGGATCTTCAAGACGATAAGGAGATAGTATTTAAAACTAATGATATTTTAATAAATAGTCTTAATATTCTTGATGAAGTATTAAATAATTTTAGTCCAAATAAAAAAAAGATGCTAGAACTTGCGGGCTCAGGATTTATGACTGCTACTGATTTAGCTGATTATCTTGTAAAAAATCATTCAATATCCTTTAGAAATGCCTACCAAAAAACAGCTGCTATAGTCAATCTCGCTGAAAAAAAAAGAAAAAGATTAGAAGATCTAACCATTGTGGAGTTAAAAAAAGTTGAACCCAAATTAACGGAAGATGTTTTAAAAGTATTTAACCTTAAGAACTCTATAAATTCAAAAAAATCTTATGGTGGTACTGCTTTTGCAAATATAAAAAAAATGATATTAAAATATAAGAAAAAATAATAATGAAAAAAATATACATAATAATTTTCTTAAGTGTGATGGTTATATCTTGTGGTAAAAAAAATGACCCAGTCTATAAGGAACAATCATCAAAATTTTTTGATAGCAAACCTATTGTGGTTTCATGACGTATAAACTCAATGACTTTTTAATTGATGGTATTAAAGCAAAAATACTTGCAAAAAAATATTCAACACCCCTATACTGTTATTCTTTAAAGAAAATAAAAGAAAATATAAAAAATTTTCAAAAAAGTTTTAAATCAATAGATCCTCTTGTTTGTTTTGCTGTTAAAGCAAACCCAAATAAAATCATATTACGCCAAATGGGAAAATTGGGTCTTGGTGCAGATGTAGTTTCTATTGGTGAATTAATGAGAGCTTTAAAAGCTGGAATTAAACCTAATAAAATTGTTTTTTCTGGAGTTGGCAAAACCTCACATGAACTTATCTATGCAATTAAAAAAAATATTCTTTTAATTAATGCTGAATCAAAAAGTGAAATTTTAGAAATAGAAAGAATTGCTAAAAAAGAAAAAAAGAAGGTTAAGGTAGGTGTTAGACTTAATCCGAATACTGATGCAAAAACTCTTATTCAAATATCGACTGGTAAAAAAGAAAATAAATTTGGTATCCCTGAAAAAGATTTATTACATGTAGTTAAATATATAAAAAATTCTAAATATTTAGATCTTAAATGTCTAAGTGTACATATTGGAAGTCAAATACTCGATCATACACCTTATGAAAAAATGCTAAAAGTTGTAAGAAGGATTATAAACAAGACTAAATTTAAATTTGAATACATTGATCTTGGTGGAGGAATGGGAATAGATTACGAGAATAAAAATAGAAGACTTAATTTGAATAAATATTCTAAAAGCATTAAAAAAATTTTAATAAAAAATAAATCTAAAATTATTTTTGAGCCAGGTAGATCAATAATAGGAAATTCTGGTTTTCTGATTTCAAAAATTATTTATATTAAAGAGGGACATAAAAAAGATTTTATAATCTTAGATGCCGCTATGAATGATTTGATGAGACCTGCATTATATAATGCCAATCATAGAATTATTCCTGCAAATAAAAATAAAAAAAAAACAAAAAGAACTTACGAATTTGTTGGTCCTATTTGTGAAAGTACAGATAAATTTTCAACTCTTAAAGGATTTCAAAAACTAAAAGAGAAAGATTTAATTTTAATATGTGATGTAGGTGCATATGGAATGTCGTTAAGTTCTAATTACAACTTAAGACCTAAATCGACTGAACTGCTTATAAATAAATCTAAAATTCAAGTTATTAACAAAAGACAAAGACTTAAGGATTTGATTTAGTTTTTTTAAAGGCATGATTAGAAATATTTTATTTTCCTTATCTTTTTTTACTGGTATCATTTTTATTTCATTACTATTTTTACCAACCTTATTATTCCCTCAAAAATTTGTTTTGTTAGGAGGAAAACTTATGGGTCATTGGTCGAGAATTTGCCTAAAATTTTTTCTTTCTACTAATATAATTATTAAGGGTGAGGAAAATATTATTAAAGATAGAAAATATTTTATTGCTTCATCTCATCAATCAATGTTTGAAACTTTTTTTCTTCAAACGATTTTTAATTCTCCAGTTTTTATTTTGAAAAAAGAGTTAATATTAATTCCTATATTTGGATGGTTTTTGAAAAAAATTGGATCTATATCAATTAAAAGAGATAAAACTACAAAGGATAATTTAAGTTTTTTTGATGATATTTCGAAAACTATTAAGAATTCTAATAGACCTTTAATTATTTTTCCTCAAGCGACTCGAGTTTTACCAACTGAAAGACCTAATTTTAAAAAAGGAGTTGCAAGGATTTATGATGAACTAAAAATTTATTGCCAACCTGTGGCGATAAATTCTGGATTCGTGTGGCCAAAACATGGAAAAAAAAATTCAAATAGAGATATTACTATTTCAATTCTCGAACCAATAAGTCCCGGTCTTACAAAAGAAACTTTTCTTAATACTCTTGAAAAAGAAATATATTCTGAACTTGATGCTTTAAATTAACCCTTCATAGGCATTACGACAAAAATACTATCAAAATCACCTGGATCTTTAATTAAGGCAGGTGATCCAGAATCATTAAAATATATTTCTATATTTTCTCCATCAATTTGTGATGCAACATCTATCAAATATCTAGAATTAAAGCTTATTTCTAAATCATTATCAAATTTTACTGCAAGAGTTTCTTTACCATCACCACTATTAGTATTATTTACTGATAAATTCAGTACATCTTTGCCTAATTCAAATTTAACACCATCTTTTTTATCTAAAGATACCGATGCAACTCTATCGACAGAATTTAAAAATAACTTTAAATTTATTTCTAATTTTTTTTGATTATTTTTTGGTATAACTTGAATATAATTTGGAAATTTACCATCAATTAGTTTAGAAATTAAAATACTATTTTTTAACTCAAATTTAATTTTAGATTTAATATTTGAAATTTTTACATCACCATCATAATTATCTAGCAAGGAACACAATTGAAAAATAGTTTTTTTTGGTAAAATGATAGGATCAAAATCAATTTTTTTATCTAATCTAATCTTTGAAATAGACATTCTATGACTATCAGTAGCAGCTGCAGTAAGATAATTTTTTTCTTCAACTTCAGTCTGATGAAAGTAAATACCGCTTAAATAATGTCTGGTTTCATCATTTGAAACAGAAAATTTACATTTGTTTAACAATTTTAAAAGCTGTTTTGACTTAATTAAAAATTGATTTTGATTAAAGTTTTCATCTGTTAATGGAAACTCTGATGGACTGATGCAGTTTAAGTTAAAAATAGATTTTTCAGACTCCACATGTAATTTACTTTTTTCTGTTAGTGTAAGATTAATTTTTTTTTCAGAGGAAAATTTTCTTATAATGTCATACATTATTGATGAAGTTGTAGTTGTTTTTCCCTCCTCTAAAACCTCAATATTATCAATTTGATGAATAAAGATTAAATCTAAATCAGTTGCAGTAATAGTTAATTTATTACCATGAACGTCTAAAAGTATATTTGATAGAATTGGCAATGTACTTCTTTTCTCTATAACTCCTTGGCAAAAATTTAGTGCTTGTTGTAGGTCTTGTTGATTTACGTTAAATTTCATTTTGATTATTATATAGTATCTGATTTTTGAGCTTGTTAATATTTTCAACCATTTCACTATCTTTCTCCTTTAATTTTTCAATCGTCCTGACTGAGTGAATTATAGTTGTGTGGTCGCGATTAGAAAACTCTCTTCCAATTTCAGGTAAAGATTTTGAGGTTAAAATTTTTGTTAAATATATTGCTGTTTGTCTTGGTCTTACCAAATACCTAGATCGTCTAGATGACAACATTTCATTTTTGCTTATTTTAAAAAACTTACAAACTATAGTTTGTATTAAATCAATTGTAACTTTGTTTTCGGATACATTTAATAAATCTTTTAATACAATCTTTGTTTCAGCTAAATTTGGTATTTTTTTATAAATTCTAGAAAAAGACACTATTCGATTAATTGCACCAGTTAATTCTCTAATATTATTTGTAATTTCTTTGCTAATGAAATCTTGGATCTCCTTTGAAATTTGAACTTTTTCTGAATGCAAATTATTTAATTCATCTGTTTTTTTTTCTACAATTTTTTTTCTTAATTCATAATCTGGCTTTTGAACATCTACAACTAAGCCACCTGAAAATCTTGATTTAATTCTCTCTTGTATTCTTAATAATTTATTTGGAGCCCTATCAGCAGAGACTATTATTTGCGATCCTTTGTCGAGCAAAGCGTTAAAAGTATGGAAAAATTCCTCTTGCATTGCTTCTTTACCATTCATAAATTGAATATCATCAATTAACAAAATATCTGTATTTCTAAAATATTCTTTAAATTTAACCATATCGTTAGCCTTAATGGATTTTACAAATTGGTACATAAAACGTTCTGCTGATATAAACATTACTTTATTCTCTTTTTTTAGTTCAAGACCAATAGAATTTAATAGGTGAGTTTTTCCCATCCCTACACCTCCATAAATATAAAGTGGGTTATAATTAGAAATATTTTCACAAACTTTTAATGAAGCTTCATAAGCTAGTTTATTACTAGAACCAGTAATAAAATTTTCAAATCTTTTGTTGGGATCTATACGATTATATTGAAGATAAGAGTCTTTTATAAATGAAATATTTTCTCCATCATCTATATGTTTAAATCCAGTTTCTTTTTGATTATTATTTTCTTTTTTTTCAATAATTTTAAACTCAATTCTTATTATTTCTTTTTTATAGTTTTTAATAGATTGTAAAATCTGATCTAGATATCTTGAAGTGATCCAATCTCGAATAAATCTTGTAGGAACAGACAATAAAATATAATTATTAAATTCTTCAATAAATTCAATTTTTTTTAGCCAGCTTTCATAAATATCAATACCCAACTTATTTCTCATGTCTGATTGAATTAAGTTCCAATTTAAATTCTCGGTATTTAATTTGCTATTTTTAAAAGAGTTATTCATTTTTTTGGGGAATGTTCAGTTAGAACCATAATATAATTATTGCAACAAATAATTTAAAAAAAAATAAAATAAATAAAATCTAGGATTGTGTTAAATATTATTTTTAATAAAATATTTATTGACGAAATTTTTTTTTATGTATTAAGAAAATAAAATTTTTAATTGAATTAAATGTTTAAATAAATTTACTAAATCTAAATATTGTGAATATGAGTTTTTAATTCATATATAATGCGTATGCTTTCAGTTGAATCAACTACAAGTATAAAAATCTAAATTGAAGAAATCTTCTTTGTTATTCGTGATATATTTCTAGAAGCATTTTGTTTTTTAACAATGCCTGTTTTTGCAATTTTCATAAGTTCAGAATTCAACTTAGGTAAGAATTTTATAGCTTCTGACTTTTTTTTACCTTCAATTAAAAGATTCATTTTTTTTAATACATTCTTATATCTGCTTTTCCTAGCCTTATTAACTACTGTTTGCTTAGATATTCTTCTAATTCTTTTGATTGCTGATTTTGTATTAGCCATATGCGCAGGGGTATAACTTGGGAATTAATCTTGGTCAATCAAATAATTTATTATTTTTGACAAATATTACAAAAAAAGGTGGACCTGTTAGAAATAACTTTTTTTTGAATTACTCCTTCACATTTAAATCGCTTACAGTTTAATCCTTTTCTTTCATAAACTTTGAAATTTTTTTGAAAAGAACCATTTTTACCAGATAAATTTTTAAAATTTTTTATGCTTGATCCACCTTTTTTTATTGCATTCGTGAGAACCTTTTTAGAGATATTAATTATTTTTTCACAATCTTTTTTTTTTAAAAGATATACTTTTGTGTTTGGATTTATTTTACTTAAAAATAAAATTTCATTTGCATATATGTTACCAATTCCTGAGACAAAATTTTGGTCTAATAAATAATTTTTAATATTTTTTTCTTTTCCTCTAAAAAAAGATAATACATATTCTAAATTAAATTTTGATTGGAAAGGCTCAGGACCTAAATGGTTTAATCTTTTTTTAAGTAAACTTAAATTTTTTATTATCTGAAAAAAACCAAACCTTCTTGGATCATTATAAATAATCTTTGACTTTTCGAATATAATTTCTATGTGATTGTGCTTTGGAGGTAAAATTGGAGAGTGATAAAAGCTGGTATTGGTTAAATGATTTTGTTTATTAAGATCAATTAGATGTATGGTTCCTGACATTCCAAGATGGATTAAACAGTATGAATTATTGGATAAATGAAAAATTAAATATTTAGAAAATCTATCTATTTTTATTACTTTTTGGTCTCTTAAAAAACTTTCAAAATCTAAAGGTATTTTAATTCTTAAATTCCTATTTCTAACTATTACTTTTTTTATCTTTTTTTGTTTAATCTTTTCGTGCAAAGACTTTCTAACAACTTCTACTTCTGGTAATTCTGGCATTTAATACTATATTCAATATATATTTATAATTATGCAACAATATCTTCAAAATAAAAAAGGACTAGTGGAAAGTGTTTTTGATCAGGTTTATGATCAATATGATCTCATGAATGACTTTATGTCATTAGGTGTTCACCGATTATGGAAAAAGAATTTAATAAATATGATGTGTCCCTCTCCAAATCACAAATTAATTGATGTGGGGTGTGGAACTGGAGATATAGCGAAGTATTATTTAAGAAATGTAAATGAAAACTCACACATTACTTGTGTTGATCCTAATAATAGTATGATTAAAAAGGGGAAGGAGAAATTAAGTAAATTTAAAAATTTGAACTGGGTTAATGCACCTGCAGAAAAACTTCCATTACTTAAAAATTCATTTGACTTTTATACAATAAGTTTTGGTTTAAGAAATACTAAAAATTTAAGCAAAGCTTTATCAGAGGCTTATCGAGTACTAAAACCTGGTGGACGTTACATGTGTCTTGAATTTTCAAAAATACAAAACTCAAGCTTAGATATAATTTATAAAAATTATTCCAAACTTTTACCATCAATTGGGAAGCTTATAGTTGGTGAGAAAAAACCTTATGAATATCTTATTAAAAGTATTGAAAATTTTATAAATCAAGATGAGTTAATTGATTTAATGTCTAAAAATGGTTTTCAAAAATGTTCATATAGAAATTTATCTGGTGGTATTGTTTCTATACATAGTGGGTGGAAAATTTAATGTTTAGAAAATTAATAACTTTATTTAAGTTAGGTAGAAAAGTAGCAAAATCTGATATTTTAAATATAACTTCTAAATTTAAGGAGCCACCCTTAACTGTCAAAATATTATTTAAAATTTTATCTTTTTCTTTTTCACCAAAAAATAATATGCATAACACAATGGATGAGGGACAGCGATTATCCAATTCACTTGAGTCAATGGGTACAACTTTCATTAAACTTGGTCAGTTTCTAGCTACAAGACCAGATATAATTGGTGAGGAGCTTTCTAAAAAACTTGAAAACCTCCAAGATAAGTTGCCACCATTTTCTCTAATTCAAGCAAAAGAAATAGTTAAAAATGATTTAGGTAATGAAACGTACGATTCTATAATTGATTTAAGTGAACCAGTGGCCGCTGCTTCAATAGCCCAGGTACATAAAGCACAAATTAATGATAATGGAACAATAAAAGATGTTGCTATTAAAATTTTGAGACCAGAGATTAAAAAAATATTCAATGAAGAAATAGATGCCATTATGCTTTTTGCTTTTTTAGTAGAATCTTTAATTAAAAAAACAAAAAGACTTAAGTTAGTTGAGGTAGTTTTTTTATTAAAAGAAATTACAAACCTTGAAATGGATCTTAGATTTGAAGCTGCGGCCGCTAATGAATATGCAGAAAATACAAAAAATGATGTTGGTTTCAGAGTTCCCCAAATTTATTGGAATTTTACGAGTGAAAATGTAATGACGCTTGATTGGATTGAAGGTATTTCAATAAGAGAAACTCAGGAACTTAAAAAACGAAATTTTAATACAGAAAAGATAGCTGAGGATATTATTCAAAATTTTTTAAGACATGCAGTTAGAGATGGTTTTTTTCATGCTGATATGCATCAAGGAAATATATTCATAGATAATAACGGACATATTGTTCCTATTGATTTTGGAATAATGGGAAGACTTGATAAAATGAGTAAAAGATTTTTAGCTGAAATACTATTCGGATTTATTCAAAGAGATTATCGTAAAGTTGCAGAAGTTCACTTAATTGCTGGTTTAGTTCCAAAAGAAGTACCTATCGATGATCTGGCTCAAGCACTAAGGTCGATAGGTGAACCAATTTTCGGCCAAGCAGTCAAAGATATTTCTGGAGGAAAATTATTAAAACAATTATTTGATGTGACAGAAAAATTCAATATGCAAACCCAACCTCAGCTTCTTATGTTGCAAAAAACAATGGTAGTAGTTGAAGGTGTAGCACGAAAATTAAATCCTAATACAAACATTTGGACCACTTCAAAACCTGTTCTTGAAAGTTGGTTAAAAGAAACCAAAAATCCAATGACAACTTTTAACGAGACTCTACAAAATACTTCAGAAGTAATAAAAAGATTACCTGAATTTCCTGAAATAATGGATAAAGCCAATCAAGCTCTTACTTATCTAGCTAGTGGACAAATTCCACAACACTCAAACTCTTATACTGCCTTAAATACAAAAAAAGCTGAAATGACTGCTTTTAGAAATCAATCTATAATTAGTTTATTAGTCCTTGTAATTTTTGGTCTATTAGTATTTTAATTTAATCGATGAATAATTTGAATAATAAAAAAATCTTACTAATAATTTGTGGTGGAATAGCTGCTTATAAAAGTCTTGAAATGATAAGACTTCTAAAAAAAGAAGGAGTAACTATAAAAACAATTCTTACCAAGAGTGGTGCTAAATTTGTAACACCTCTTTCAATTACCTCATTATCTCAATCAAAAGTTTATCAAGATCTTTTTAGCATAGAAGATGAAGCAGAAATGGATCATATTAGCCTTTCAAGGTGGGCAGATCTTATTTTAATTGCACCAGCAACAGCTAATACAATATCTAAGCTTGCAAATGGCAATTCTGATGATTTGGCATCTACGGTTGCTCTTGCTTCAAATAAAAAAATTTTTATAGCTCCTGCAATGAATGTAAGAATGTGGAATCATCAATCTACTAAACAAAATATAGATAAACTAAAAACTTATGACTATAGATTAATTGGACCTGAAATTGGTGATATGGCATGTGGTGAATATGGTGAAGGAAAAATGATAGAACCAAAAGAAATAAAAAATGAGCTTGAAAATTATTTTGAAAGTTTAAAAATAAAAAATAAATTAAAAGCAATTGTGACTGCAGGACCTACCAATGAATATATTGATCCAATAAGATTTATTACTAATAAATCAAGTGGAAAACAAGGATATGAAATTGCCAAATCATTATCAAAGAAAGGTTTTGATACAACTTTAATTTCTGGACCAACAAATTTAGAAATTAATAACGATATCAATTTAATAAAAATTGAAACAGCCGAGGAGATGTTTCAGGCAACACTAAATAGTTTACCTGCTGATGTTGCGGTATTTTCAGCGGCAGTAGGTGATTATAAACTAAATAAAACTTCTACAATAAAAATAAAAAAGCAAGACAAGCTCAATATAGAATTAGAGAAAAATGTAGATATTCTTAATTATGTCTCTAATCATAACGTTTTAAGACCAAGACTTGTCGTTGGTTTTGCTGCAGAAACCAATAATTTAGAAAATTATGCAAATGAAAAACTAAATGAAAAAAATTGTGATTGGATAATTGCAAATGATGTATCAAATAAAAAAATCGGATTTGAGTCAGATTTTAACGAAGTCTCAATTTTTTATAAAAATAAAAAAACTGATAAAATTAAATACAAACCAAAGTCCGAAATTTCAGATGAATTAGTTGAAAAAATTATTAATCATTTAAACTAATGATTAAAGTTTTAATTAAAAAGTTAAATCCCTCTGTAAAATTGCCTTCATATAAAACAAAAGGAGCCTCAGGTATGGATTTGATGGCTTTCATAGAAAAACCAATTAATTTAATACCAGGTAAGTCATGTCTTGTTCCAACTGGATTAACTGTTGCGTTCCCGGAGGAATACGAAATTCAAATTAGACCAAGATCTGGTTTAGCAGCAAAAAATAATATTAGCGTTTTGAATACACCTGGTACGATAGATAGTGATTATAGAGGAGAGCTTAAAATTATTTTATTTAACCATGGAAGTGAAAATTTTATAATCAATAACAATGACAGAATTGCTCAAATGGTTTTAACTCCAATTGTAAAAATTGAACTAGAGGAGACAAATGAACTTCCAGAATCATTAAGAGGTAAGGGGGGTTTTGGATCAACTGGTAAATGAAAAAAGGTTTAAATAAATCTCAAATCGAAAGATTTTCAAGACAATTAATTCTTAAGAATATAGGTCCAAAAGGTCAAAAAAAAATTTTATCATCAAAAGTTCTAATTGTTGGTATTGGTGGTTTGGGCTGTCCCGCTGCAGAAAATTTGGTAAGAGCTGGTATTGGAACAATTGGTTTGATAGACAATGATATTGTTAATCTTTCAAATATTCATAGGCAAAGCTTATTTAATTCTAAAGATGTAAAAAAACCAAAGGTTAGTGTAGCAGCAAAAAAGCTAAAAGAAATAAATCCACTAACAAAGATTAAAACCTATAAATCAAGACTCAATGAAAAAAATATTGAGAATATAATTAATAATTATGAAATTATTGTTGATAGCTCTGATAATTTTAAAACTAAATTCTTAATTAATGATTTTTGCATAAAATTAAAAAAAAAATTGGTAACTGGTGCTATAAGTAAATTTGATGGTCATGTATTTACATTTGATTTTAAAGATAAAAGAACAGCTTCTTTGAAAAATTTTTATCAAGAAAAAGATATTTCTGATGATATTTTAAATTGTGAATTTGAAGGAGTACTTGGCACTATTGCATCAATAGTAGGTGCTACCCAAGCAAACGAAGCCTTAAAGATGATAATGGAAATTGGCCAAAACTTAAAAAATCAA
The DNA here is from genome assembly GCA_902603555.1 of uncultured Pelagibacteraceae bacterium. GTDB lineage: Bacteria > Pseudomonadota > Alphaproteobacteria > Pelagibacterales > Pelagibacteraceae > Pelagibacter. The sequence continues at coordinate 47,553 of CACKVD010000006.1, read as the reverse complement.
ATATTAATCATAGATCTTTTAAATCTTAATTTTAGAAAAGTTAAATTTAAGAAATAAAAATTATGTTTGTGAAAATAAATCTTAAATTAATGGTTTTTATTTTTTTTATCTTTTTATCTTCATCAATAATCAATGCTGAAGAGATTTTTTTATCATTAAAAAAAGATAGAGTTAATGTAAGGTATGGTCCCAGCTTTGAGTCACCTGTAAAATTTGTTTACAAAAAAATCAATTTACCAATTAAACAAATTGATAAAAAAGAAAATTGGAGAAGAATAATTGATTTTAAAAATAACGGTGGGTGGATACACTGGTCTCAATTAAAATCAATAAACTCAGTTATCCCTCTTAAAGATAAAATTTTATATAAAAAACCATCTAAATTTTCAAAACCCTTGGCAAAAATTAAAAAAGGAAGAGTTCTTATTGTTAAAAAGTGTGAAGAAAATTGGTGTAAAATAAGAACTGGAAAATTTAATGGATGGATAACAAAAAAAGACATTTGGGGCCAAATTAATTGACCTTTTAACAAATATCAATGGGTTTAATTATTTTTGTTGAGCACAAACATCTTTAACTACAGGCATATTAGCACAATCTCCGCATTTTGTTTTTTGTACAATACAACCGTCATCAAGAATCTCAACATCAACAACTCTATCACATTTAGAACAAGTTGAAGAAATAGTTAATCCACATTTTTTGCAATTATAGTTTTCTATCTGCATAGTATTAAACTAAATATGAAATAAGAACATTCAAGAAAAATCAGTGAGAACAATTATCATTTGCACATTTTTTTTGCGAATAATTATTATTATCACAATTTATTAAGAGAAATAATTTTTGATATTTTTTTTGTTTATATTTATTTTTTAGACTTACTTGCCCACCATTTATCTAAAATAAAATACCAAATAGAATTAGCTATTGGTTCAACTATAGCATCAGTTAGTGCTACAGCAAAAGGTACTTCTGCAATTAACATTAAAACAGTAATAGCAATTATAAAATGTCCAATTGTATAAATTACAGTTCGTAATAAAGAACCTTTGTTATTATGATAAATATTTTGAGCTGCTTGAAAAATACCGTTTGTAACTTCCATTAGCTTTTAAAAGGACTTTTGAGAACACAAGCAACTAAATGAACTCTTGACTGTTCACCACCATTAAAGAAGTTGTGGTATTTTGTGTTGTTGGTAATCCATACTTTACCATCAGCTGGAAGGTGCTTTGCAGCATTTTCTATAACCATTGAACAACCTTTATTTGTGATAATTGGTATATGAAGTCTACATTCTGGATCTTTGTGCCAACTCAATGTTGATCTAGGTTCTTTTAATAATAGCCTCACTCTTCCCAATTTAAATTTTTTACTTAATGTTTCGTACACCTCTTTAAAATAAGTTTTTTCAAACTCAGGAATTAATTTAGTATATTTTGACTCATCTATATCGATATCTCTTGAAACTTCTTTTCCACTATCATCTGCAATTGTCCAATATTTACCCCTAATACAATTTCCCTTTATAGAATTCTCATCATTTGGTATTTGATTAATTGGTATAGCTCCAAAATGAGTAACACCTGGAGTGTTAAAATTTTTTTTTTTTAAAATTTTGTTTAGATCGTCTTTTAATCTAGATATATTAAAATTCAGATCGGGAACCTGATAAAAGTCCTCAAAATTTATAGTTGCCATAAATATTTTTTTTTGTTGATTAATTTAATTTTAAATCAAATCTGTCTGCATTCATAACTTTAACCCACGCTGAAACAAAATCTGTAACAAATTTATCTTGTGAATCTTCGCATGCATAAACTTCTGCTAAAGCTCTTAGTTGTGAATTTGATCCAAAAATTAAGTCAACACGAGTACCTTCCCATTTAGCTTTTTTTGTTTTTCTATCACTACCAACAAATTTTTGTTCAGATTTATCAGTTTCTTTCCATGTAGTGTTCATGTCTAATAAGTTTGTAAAATAATCGTTCGTAAGAGTTCCAGGTTTTTTTGTGAAAACACCAAATTTTGAATTATCAAAGTTAGTATCTAAGACACGCATACCACCTATTAGAACAGTCATTTCAGGAGCTGTGAGACCCATTAATTGTGCTTTATCAACTAATTTTTCTTCTGAGGAAACATTGGATAATTCCCCATTTAAATAATTTCTAAAACCATCTGCTTGTGGTTCTAACAATCCAAATGAGTTGATATCTGTTTGATCTTGTCTAGCATCTCCTCTTCCAGCTGAGAAAGGAACGTTAATTTTATGTCCTGCTTTTTTAGCAGCCATTTCTATTCCAACACCACCGGCTAAAACAATAAGGTCAGCCATAGAAACGTTTTTCTTTTTTCCATCAAATTTATTTTTAATTTTCTTAAGAGCAGAAACAACTTTTGAGAGTTTTGCTGGATTATTAACTTTCCAATTTTTTTGTGGTTCCAACAAAATTCGAGCACCATTAGCTCCACCTCTCTTATCTGAGCCTCTAAAAGTTGAAGCAGAAGCCCACGCTGTAGAAACCATTTCAGAAATTGAAAGTTTTGATTTTAAAATTTTAGACTTTAAATCTTTAATATCTTTAGATTTTAGTTTGTATTTAGGTTTATCTATAGGATCTTGCCAAATTAATTCTTCCTTCGGAACATCATTTCCTAAATAGCATGCTTTAGGACCCATATCTCTATGGGTTAATTTAAACCATGCTCTAGCAAATGCATCATGAAACTCTTTTGGATTTTCATGAAAATGTCTTGTGATAGGACCATAACTTGGATCAACTTTTAATGAAATATCTGTAGTTTGCATCATTGGGGGATGAAGCTTATTTTTGTCGTGTGCATCAGGAACCATTTTAATTTCTTGTCCATTTTTCTTTGGTGTCCATTGATGGGCACCTGCTGGGCTCTTTGTAAGCTCCCATTCATGACCATAAAGACAATCTAGATATCCCATATCCCATTTAATTGGATTTTGAGTCCATGCGCCTTCTATACCACTACTTATTGTATCTACACCTTTTCCAGATTTATAACCACTATTCCATCCAGTGGCTTGATCTTGAATTTTTGAGGCTTCTGGATCTGGTCCTTTATGAGATTCAGGAGCAGCACCATGTGATTTACCAAACGTATGACCTCCTGCAACTAGTGCTGCAGTTTCATAATCATTCATTGCCATTCTTCCAAATGTTTCTCTGATATCATGAGCTGCAAGTAATGGATCTGGATTTGCATCAGGTCCTTGGGGATTTACATATATTAATCCCATATGAGAAGCTCCTAGAGGCTGTTCTAAATCTCTTTCACCACTATATCTTTTAACATCCAACATTTCTTTTTCTGAGCCCCAATAAATATCATCTTCCGGCTCCCAAATATCTACTCTACCAGCTCCAAAACCAAATGTTTTAAAACCCATTGAGTCCAATGCTACATTTCCAACTAAGATGAAAAGATCTGCCCAAGATATTTTTTTTCCATACTTTTTTTTAATAGGCCATAAAAGTAATCTTGCTTTATCAAGATTTACGTTATCAGGCCAAGAATTTAATGGCGCAAATCGTTGATTACCTGTTCCAGCTCCACCTCTACCATCACCCGTTCGATATGTACCTGCTGCATGCCAAGCAAGTCTTATAAATAACGGACCATAATGTCCATAATCTGCTGGCCACCAATCTTGAGAATTGGTCATTAATTTTTTTAAATCATTTTTTAATTCCTTAAAATTAATTTTTTTAAATTCTTTTGAATACTTAAACTTTTTATCCATTGGGTTAGATAAACTTGAATGCTGACTTAGAATTTTAAGATTTAAACTATTCGGCCAAAAGTCTCTATTCGTTTGGCCCCTTCCTGCAGAAAACTTTGCTGGAGTTCCAGCTCCTGTGAATGGGCATTTACCTAGCTCTTTTGCCTTAAAAGATTTAGTTTTAAAATTTTCTGTACTCATAGATATCTCCTTAATTTAGTAAGTAGTCTAGTTTATAACCATTCTAAAAAAGTGTCAATTGTATAAAAATGACGCTAAATTATCTGAGAGATTAATCTTCTAGTTTAACTAGAACTTCTACGGATTTTATTTTTTTTCCTTCAATTTTTTTTAATATATTTATTGGCCCAACATCGGAATTTTCTAAATCAATTAATTTTTCCTCTTTCAAATCATAGAAATGATGATGATCAGAAATGTTTGTGTCAAAATAAGTTTGATTAGAATTAATCGGAATTTGCTTTAAATATCCTTTTTTTTCAAAAGCATGAACTGTATTATAAATGGTAGCTAAAGAAATTTTATTATTTAATTGTTTTTTAATTTTATTTGCTAAATCATTAATAGTGAAATGGAATGTTTTTTCAGCATCAAATAAAACTTCACATATTTGAAGCCTTTGTTTAGTGGGTCTTAATCCTGAATTTCTTAGTTTTTCGATGTATTTCACTATTTAATACAATGTTAGTTATAATTATTCTAAACTAATATTTAAAGTATATTATAAATTGATAAAATCAAGTAAATAAGAGTACTCAATTTTATGAAAAAAAATTCATACTCATATAACGAGCTGATTAATTGTGGCAACGGCCAATTATTTGGTCCAGGTAATGCTAAATTACCCCTTCCACCAATGTTGATGTTTGATAGAATTACTGAAATTAATGATAAAAACGGAGCATTTAAAAAAGGATCACTTCAAGCTGAATTAGACATTAAAAAGGACCTTTGGTTTTTTGATTGTCATTTTAATGGGGACCCAGTGATGCCAGGATGCCTTGGGCTTGATGCTATGTGGCAATTAGTTGGTTTTTATTTAGGTTGGATTGGTAATCCTGGAAAAGGAAGAGCGCTTGGAGTTGGGACTGTGAAATTTACTGGTGAAGTTTTACAAAATGTAAAGTTAGTAAAATATGTAATTGATATGAAAAAAATTATGTCTCCTGGTGGAACGACCGTAGGGCTTGCTAATGGAGTTGTTTTAGCCGATAACAAAAAAATTTATTCAGCTGATAGCTTAAAAGTAGGTTTATTTAAATGATGAGAAGAGTTGTAATTACAGGATTGGGGATCGTTTCTTGTTTGGGTAATAATCAAGATGAAGTTCATCAATCACTTTTAAATTCAAAATCAGGAATTTCATATTCTGAAGAATATAAAGAACATAATCTTAAAAGCCATGTACATGGCAAGCCAAATATAAAACTTGAAGATCATATAGATAGAAAAACAATAAGATTTATGGGTTCAGGTTCAGCTTATAATTATATTGCTATGAAAGAAGCAATTAAAGACTCTGGGTTAGAGGAAAATGAAGTAAGTAATTTTAAAACAGGAATTGTTATGGGTTCAGGTGGACCTTCTATTGAAAATGTAATTTTAGCTGCAGATAAAACTAGGGCTAAAACTCCAAAATTAATGGGACCTTTTGTTGTTCCAAGAACTATGGCTAGTACAGCTTCTGCTACACTTGCTGTTCCATTTAAAATTAAAGGAACTAATTACACAATGAGTTCTGCATGTGCAACTAGCGGACACTGCATCGGTAATTCTATGGAATTAATTCAAATGGGTAAACAAGATATTGTTTTTGCTGGTGGCAGTGAAGAAATTCACTGGGCTATGACGGCTATGTTTGATGCCATGACTGCTTTATCATCAAAATACAATGATACTCCACAAACAGCATCAAGAGCGTATGATAAAACTAGAGATGGTTTTGTTATTGCAGGGGGGGGGGGGGTACTAGTGCTTGAAGAATACGAACATGCTAAAGCTAGAGGTGCAACAATTTATGCAGAATTGACTGGTTATGGAGCAACATCTGATGGTTACGATATGGTGGCACCATCTGGGGAAGGAGCAGTAAGATGTATGCAAATGGCAATGGCAACAGCTAAAAATAAAGTTGATTACATAAATACTCACGGAACTTCTACTCCAGTTGGTGATATTACAGAACTTAATGCTGTTAAAAATACTTTTGGAGATAATATTCCAAAAATTAGTTCAACTAAATCTTTATCAGGTCATCCCTTAGGAGCTGCATCTGTACATGAGGCTATTTATTGTTTAATTATGATGAAAAATAATTTCATTGCTGGTTCAGCAAACATCAGTGACATAGATGAAGAGGCTAAGAAATTTCCAATAATTTCTAAAACAGAGACTGGCATAGATTTAAATACTGTTATGTCCAATAGTTTTGGTTTTGGTGGTACCAATGCTGCTTTAATTTTTGAAAAGGTTTAATTATGAGTTTAATGAAAGGTAAAAAAGGATTAATCATGGGTGTTGCCAATGAAAGATCTATTGCTTGGGGCATTTCACAAAAATTAGCTGAGGCTGGAGCTGAACTTGCATTCACTTACTTAGGGGACGCTTTAAAAAAAAGAGTTATTCCTTTAGCAGAAAAATTGAATTCAAAATTGACTTTCAGCTGTGATGTTGAAAAAAAAGAAGAAGTAGTAAAATTATTTGAGGATATTAAATCGCAATGGAATAAAATAGACTTTGTGGTTCACGCAGTAGCGTTTTCAGATAAATCAGAATTATCAGGTGAATATTTAAATACTACTAGAGAAAATTTTTTAAAAAGCATGTTAATTTCATGTTTTTCATTTACTGAAGTTGCAAAAGAAGCATCTAAAATAATGAAAGAGGGTGGAAGTATGCTAACTTTAACTTACGAGTCCACTAAAGCCATTCCAAATTATAATGTAATGGGTGTTTGTAAATCAGCTCTTGAGGCAAGTGTTAAATATCTTGCAAGAGATTTAGGTTCTAAATGTATTAGAGTAAACGCTATCAGTGCTGGACCTATTAAAACTTTAGCAGCTTCTGCTATTGGAGATGCAAAATTCTTATATAAATGGAATGAAGACCACTCTTTCTTAAAGAGAAATGTAGATATTAATGATGTTGGCAACTCCGCATTATATCTTTTAAGTGACCTTGCAAACGGTGTTACTGGTGAAATTCATTACGTAGATGCTGGATACAATAAGGTTGGAATGCCAGATCCTAAGAACATAACTTAATTAAAATTGCATCAATTTCTAAAATTTTTATACCATTTAAAATTTCCTTTATTCAAAAGACTAATTCCAAGTTTAATTAAAAGAATTTTTTTTTTAAATAAAAATCAAATAATCAAATTAAGTTTTGGTAAAATTAAACTAGATTTGTTACAAGCAATTGATAGAGAGATTTATTTAAATGGTTTTTATGAAAAAGAACAATTGAATTTTATAAATGAAATTTGTAAGAAGAATCAGGTTTCTCACTTTTTTGATATAGGCGCAAACATAGGTTATTATTCTTTGTTTTTAAAAGAAATTGACAATATTTATGCTTTTGAACCAAATAAAAAAAATTTTTTAAACCTCAAAGAAAATTGTCTATTAAATAATCTTAATATAAAATTGTATAATTTTGGTCTATCAAATTCAAACTACGATTCTGAAATTTGGTACACAGACAAAGATAAAATGGGAGGATCTGCTATATTTGACAAAAATGATCCTGAACTAAAAAAATATGACCCCAAAATTATAATTAAAGAAAAAATTTCTTTGAAAAAATTAGATGATGTTCTGGAAATAGATAATTCAAATATCTTAGTCAAAATTGATGTAGAGAGACATGAAAAAAAAGTTTTGGAAGGCATGGAAAAAATAATCCAACAAAACAAAATAATTATGCAAATTGAGATTGGTGAAGAAAATAAAAAAGAAGTATTTGATTATCTTAAAAAATTAAAACTAAAATGGATTAATTCAATTAGACATGACCATTTTTTTGAAAAAGATATTTAAGAATGATTAGGGGCAAATTAGCCCCTATATCTAATTCGAATTATTCAGCTGCTTGTTTCATGGAAAGTTTAACTTTACCTCTGTCAAAACCAATCACCTTAACTTTTACTTCATCACCTTCTTTGACAACATCAGTAACTTTAGCAACTCTTTTATCTGCTAGTTCCGAAATATGAACTAACCCATCTTGTTTTCCCAAAAAATTAACAAATGCACCAAATTCCATAATTTTCATTACTTTACCTGAATAAATTTTATTTAATTCAGCTTTTGCAGTGATGTCTTTAATCATTTGTATTGCAATAGTTCTTGCTTCTTCATCGGGAGCAGAAACCGTCACAACCCCTTCATCATTAACATCAACTTTAGCTCCTGATTTTTCAATGATTTCCCTTATAGTTGCACCACCCTTTCCAATTACAGCAGCAATATCTTTTTTATCAACATTTACTTGTTCCATTTTCGGAGTGTGTTTTCCTACTTCAGATCTTGAAGCCGATAATGCTTTATTCATTTCTCCTAAAATATGAATTCTTCCATCTTTTGCTTGTTTTAATGCTTGCTCCATAATTTCAAATGTAATACCGGTAATTTTAATATCCATTTGAAGTGAAGTAATTCCATTTTTAGTTCCGGCAACCTTAAAATCCATATCTCCTAAATGATCTTCATCACCTAAAATATCTGATAGAACACTAAAATCATCACTTTCTTTAATTAATCCCATAGCAATACCTGCTACTGGTTCTTTAATTGGAACACCAGCATCCATTAAAGCTAAAGACGTCCCACAAACAGTAGCCATTGAAGATGAACCATTAGACTCGGTAATTTCTGATACAATTCTAAAAGTATATGGGAAAGCCTCTTTTGATGGTAAAGAAGAGTTAATTGCTCTCCAAGCTAATTTACCATGACCAATTTCGCGTCTCCCAGTCCCAATTCTTCCAGTTTCACCAACAGAAAAAGGTGGAAAATTGTAGTGAAGCATAAATCGTTCTCTCTGTTGTCCATCTAAACTCTCAAGTCTTTGCTCATCATCAGATGTGCCTAGGGTAGCAACAACAATTGCTTGAGTTTCTCCCCTAGTAAATAATGCTGAGCCATGTGTCCTTGGTAAAACACCAACTTCACACGAAATAGGTCTTACATCTGATAAGCTTCTTCCATCAATTCTATTCTTATTTTTTAGAATATCAGTTCTTACAATTGATTTTTCCAAATTTTTCAACTGACTATTTACATCAAGATCTGTATAATTTTCATCTTCCTCATAAAGTTTTTTAGCTTTATCAGTTATCTCTGAAATTTGATTTGATCTATCTTGTTTATCTCTTGTCGCAAAAGCTTTCTTAAGATCATCAGTGAATGTTACCTCAAGTTTTTTTTTAATTTCAGATAAATCTTTTTTCTCAACAACCCATTCTGGCTTTCTACATTCTTTAGCAAGTTCTTCTATCATTTTAATTACTGGAACAAACCCTTCATGTCCAAACTTAACTGCATTTAACATTTCTTCCTCAGTTAAACCGTTTGCTTCAGACTCAACCATGAGTACAGCATCTTTTGTACCAGCAACAACTAAATCTAAACTTGAATTTTGTAATTCTTCTTTTGATGGGTTAAGTAAATATTTCCCATCAACAAAACCTACTCTAGATGCTCCTATAGGGCCCATAAATGGCATTCCTGAAATAGCTAATGCTGCTGAAGAAGCAATTATAGCCAATATATCTGGTTGATTTTCTTTATCATAAGAAATTACAGTTGGTAGTAACTGAACTTCATTTTTAAATTCGTCTGGAAACAATGGTCTGATTGGTCTATCAATTAATCTTGAGATTAATGTTTCACTTTCAGTTGGTCTTGCTTCTCTTTTAAAATACCCACCTGGAATTTTCCCCCCGGCATAATATTTTTCTTGATAATTGACTGACAGTGGAAAATAATCCATATCTGGATTTACTTTTTTTGCACCCACCACTGTTGCTAGAATAACTGTTTCACCACATGAAGCTAAGATTGCACCGTCTGCTTGTCTTGCCACTTTGCCTGTTTCTAGAGTTAACTTTTTGCCTGCTACTTCAATTTCCTTTTTATACACTTTAAACATTTCATTTCCATTTCGTTTCGTTCCATTCCATTCTATCTATCTATTTAAATTTCTATTTTCTTAAATTCAATTTCGACAGTACATTTTTGTAAGAATCCATTTTATTTCTTTTTAGATATTCTAACAATTTTTTTCTTTTATTTACAGCTCTCAACAATCCTACAGATGAATGTTTATCTTTTTTGAATTGTTTTATATGTTGTGAGAGATTTTCAATTTTCTCTGTTAATAAAGCGATTTGGATTTCTGAAGATCCAGTATCTTTTTCATGCATCGCTAACTCTTGTGCCTTTTTATTCATGTATTATTTTTCCTATTTATTAGTTTGTTTTATTAAGTTTTCTATTTTTTCTGCATACTCAAAAGATTCATCTTTCCTGAAAAGTAATTTTGGTAGAAATTTCATTTCTACTTTTTTTGACAAAATTTTTCTTATCAAAAATGAATATTCTTTAAGAATTTGAATTATTTCCTCAGCATTTTTACCTCCTAAAGGGAGTACATATGCTTTGGCTATTTTTAAATCTTGACTCATTCTTACTTCAGTAACTGTTATTGTATTAGTTTCTAAATTCGGCACCTTAGCCTCATTTCTTAAAAAAATCATGCTTAAAGACTGTTTAATCATTTCTCCAACTCTTAATTGTCTTTGACTAATTGGTTTTCCTATTCTATCAGACATTAAATTGACCTTTCGGTAGATGTAACACTAAAAGCCTCTATTGTGTCATTTTTTTGAAAATCTATGTAATCCTTAACAGTAATCCCACATTCTTGACCATTACTTACTTGTTTTACTTGGTTTTTTTCCCTAAATAAAGTTCCAATTTTACCAGTGTAAATTATAACACCATCTCTGATTATTCTGACTTCAGAATTACTTATTATCTCGCCTTCAGTTACTTTAGAGCCAGCCACTTTTCCTGCTCCTGAAACTTTAAATATTTCTAGAATCTGTGCAGTACCAGTAATTGTTTCTTTGACATCAGGTGTTAACAAACCTGACATTTTTTGTTTTATATAATCTAATACCTCGTAAATTATATTATATGAAGAAATTTTAATATTTTCACTTTCAGCAAGTTTTTTTGCTTCTTTACTTGGTTTAACATTGAAAGCTATTAAGACGGCTTTGGATGCTTTAGCCAAAGTTACATCGGTCTCTGTTACCATCCCAATATCTGATAAAATTATTTTGGGTTTAACCTCATCATGTTTAATATGACTTATGGCATTTTTGATTGCCTCTGACGATCCATGAACATCTGATTTAATAATTAAATTTAATTCCTCTATTGATTTATCTGAAAACGCAGAATCTTGAGTTGCAAAAGTTAGGGGATTTTTACCCTCTTTTTTTTCTTCTGTTCTATTTTGACTTAAATTTTTGGCTTCTTTTTCATTATCAAGAACAATAAAATCGTCACCAGCTTTTGCTGCACCATTAATACCTAAAATTTCTACCGGTGTGGATGGTGTGGCATCGTTAATGTTGTTACCTTTGTCATTTATGATTGCTCTAATTTTTCCCCATTTTAATCCACTCACAAAAAAATCACCTTTTTTCAGAGTTCCTGTCGTTACAATAATCGTTGCGACTGGTCCTCTTCCAACATCAATCTTGGATTCCAAAACAACCCCCGTTGCTTTAGACTCAAAATCAGTTTTAAGATCAAGTATTTCAGCTTGTAAAATAATTGACTCTATTAATTTATCCAGATTCAATTTAGTTTTTGCTGATATTTCAACCATTAAGGTATCTCCTGACAAATCTTCAGCTATCAATTCATGTTCAAGTAATTGATTTTTAATTTTTTGTGGGTCAGCCTCAGGTAAATCACATTTGTTTATGGCAACTACAATTGGAACATTAGCAGCTTTTGCATGTTTGATTGACTCAACTGTTTGTGGTTTTACACCATCGTCAGCAGCTACAACTAATACTACAACATCAGTTAATTTTGATCCTCTAGCTCTCATCTCGGTAAAGGCAGCGTGTCCCGGTGTGTCTATAAATGTTAATTTGTTGGAACCGCTTATAATTTGATAAGCACCAATATGTTGAGTAATACCACCAAATTCTCCAGAAACTACATTTGCACTTCTTAAAACATCAAGCACAGATGTTTTACCATGATCAACATGGCCCATTACAGTCACGATAGGAGGTCTGTTCTTTAAATTTTCTACTCTCGTAGCTTTAATTTTTTGAATTATTTCCTCAGCTTTTTCCTCTCTAATCGGATTATGTCCAAACTCCTTTACCAAATATTCTGCAGTATCTGCAGCTAGTGTTTGATTTATTGTAACTGTTACTCCCATTCCAAATAAAAATTTAATAACATTGCTTGATTGCTCCGCCATTCTATTGGCTAGCTCTCTAACAGTTATAGCCTCAGGAATATTAACATCTCGTTTAATAGGTTTTAAACTTTCTTTAATCTCTTCTTTGTTGAGATTTTTTAACTCTTTTTGTCTAGCTCTTTTTACTGATGCCAAACTTCTTTCTCTGGTTTCTATTTCATCGCTTAAAGCTCTGGAAACTGTAAGTTTAACTTGTCTTTTATTTTCGCCTAATTTTGTTTTTTTATCATTATCAGTATCATTTTTAATTTTTTTTGTAGCTCTTTGTTCAGCAAGTTTTCGTCTCTCAAAATTTGAAGGGGCCGGAGATGTTCTTGATAAAAAACTAGGCTTTGAGCCAGATCCATGTTTAAAATTAGACGTTGGATGCTTAGAACTAAAGAATTTTGTAGATCCAGTTTTGTCTGTCATCTTTCCAGATTTTTTCTCAATTATGACAGTTTTTTTTCCTTGAGATTTTGAAGAATCTAAATTTTTAAAAGATTTCTTGGGACTGCCAGAAATAGTAAGTTTTGTTTTTTTGTTTTCCATTTCTCATCTCTCAATTCTTATAAATTATATTTCTTGCTGACATAATTAAGTTATCAGCTTCATCTTTTGATAAGGCAAAATCTTCTAAATATCCTTGAATTTTTATTTTTTCACCCTTAATAACATCAAAACCACCAGTAAGCTCATCAGATGCTAAGTCAGCAAAATCTTCTAAATTTAAAATTTTTTGCTCCCCTAGAGTAACTAACATCCCTGGTGTTAAGCCTTTATGATTTATCAAATCATCGGCTAGACCTAAACTTTTTATTCTTTGAGAAATATCTTCTTGATCTTTTTGATAGAACTCTTTTGCTCTTTCTATTAAAGCTTTTGCTGTATCCTCTTCAATTCCCTCAATCTTAATTAAATTATCTACCGAACTATCTTTAATATCATCAATATTAGAAAAACCTTCAGCAACCAACAATTGTCCTAAAGTTTCGTCTAGCTCTAAGTTTTTTACAAAATTATCTGTTTTTTCTTTAAACTCTAATTGTCTTCTCTCAGAGTCCTCTTGATCAGTCATAATATTAATTTCATAATTAATTAATTTTGTTGCTAATCTAACATTTTGACCTCTCCTACCGATTGCTTTACTCAAATTTTCTTCTGTTAAAATTACATCAAGTTTTTTTCTCTCAATATCAACATTTACTCTTTGAACTTCTGCTGGTGATAATGCATTAGAAACTAAAATTGCTATATCTTCAGACCAATTAACAATATCAATTTTTTCACCCTGTAATTCATTAACTACTGCTTGAACTCTTGAGCCTCTCATTCCAACACAAGCTCCAACTGGATCAAGTGACGTATCAACTGCCTTAACACATATTTTTGCTCTACTACCAGGATCTCTTGAAGAAGATTTAATTTCAATTAGACCATCGTATATTTCAGGAACTTCTTGGACAAATAACTGCTCCATAAATTTAGGATGAGCTCTTGAAAGAAATATTTGTTGTCCTCTTTGTTCTCTTCTTACATCATAACAATAGGCTTTTATTCTATCTCCAGCTTTAATATTTTCTCTTGGGATTAGTTCATTTTTTTGAACAATTGCTTCCGTTCTCCCCAAATCAACAATAACATTTCCAAATTCTAATCTTTTAACAATTCCACTCAATATTGTATCTTTTTTATCAATAAAATCATTAAATTGTCTTTCTCTTTCAGCTTCCCTTACATTAAAATTTATAACCTGTTTAGCTGTTTGTGCAGCTATTCTACCAAAATCAAATGATGGTAAAGGTTGTAAAACTTCTTCGCCAACTTTTTTATCTTTGTTGGATACGTTTAAATTAATAGCATCTTCTAATTTAATTTCTGTGTTTGAATTTTCTGGATTCTCAGAAATTATTAGTTTTCTAAAAATTTCTATGTTTCCATTATCTCTATCAATTAAAACTTTAATTTCATTATCTTGACCAAACTTCGATTTTGCTGCTTTTGCAATTCCAGTCTCCATGGAACTTATAATAAGCTCTTTATCTATAGATTTTTCTAAAGCAACTGCCTCTGCAATTCTTAATAATTCAAGTTTGTCTGCTCTTTTGTTTAACATTTTTTTGTTTACTCCAAAAAAAAATGGGCAAATGCCCATTTTGTAAATTCAATGATGTAATTGAAATATAGTAAAGTTTTTTTTTTATTCAACAAAAACTATTTAGAAAAAACATCTGTTTTATCTATTTTTTCCCACGAAAATGAGCCACTCTCTTCTGGCTTTCTTCCAAAATGGCCATATGATGCTGTTTTTTCATAAATCGGCTTATTTAGCTCAAGCATCTCTCTAATTCCCCTTGGGCTTAGATCAAAACTTTCTTTAATCTTCTCAACAACAAATTTATTTTTATCTAAATCATTATCAAATAAATCTACATAAATTGATAAAGGTTTAGAAATACCTATAGCGTAGGCCAACTGGATTAAGCATTTTTTTGATATTTTTGAAGCAACAATATTTTTTGCAATATATCTCGCAGCATAAGCCGCTGATCTATCAACTTTTGTTGGATCTTTTCCTGAAAAAGCACCTCCACCATGAGGCGCTGCACCACCATAAGTATCAACTATAATTTTCCGTCCTGTCAATCCACAATCTCCATCAGGACCACCGATTACAAAATTACCTGTAGGGTTTACATAAAACTCCTCTTCTTGAAATCCTTCAAGAAAGTTTTTTGGAATAGATTTTAACAAGTAAGGTCTCAATAAATCTTTAACTTGTTTTTGATTTACTTCTGGGGAATGTTGTGATGAGATTACTACTGATTTTACTTTAGTTGGTTTTCCATCATTATATTCAAAGGTAACTTGACTTTTAGAATCTGGTTCAATATTTTTAAGTTTTCCAGATTTTCTATCTTCTGCCATCAATCTTAAAATTTTATGTGAATAATGAATTGGTGCTGGCATTAATTCATCAGTTTCATTGCATGCATATCCAAACATTATTCCCTGATCACCTGCTCCCTCATCTTTATTACCTGAGGAGTCAACCCCCATTGCAATATCAGCTGATTGGGAATGCAAATGGCTTTCTACTTTTGTTGCCTCTTTCCAAGTAAAACCTTCTTGGTCATAGCCAATATCTTTAATGCAATTTCTAACTTTTTCTATCAATTCATCCTTTTCAATGTCTGGCCCTCTGACTTCACCAGCTAAAACAACTTTATTTGTTGTGGTAAGTGTTTCACATGCAACTCTTGAAAATGGATCGCCAGATAGGTAACTATCTACCACCATGTCTGAAATCCTATCTGAAACTTTATCTGGGTGGCCTTCTGATACTGACTCGCTTGTAAAAAGATAATTTTTAAGATCACTCATTTTTTAAATCTATTAAATGAAAATATTAAAAAAATATACAATAAAATTAAAATTAGAAATATTTTATTTCCAAACTTAGAAAAAATCGTTGGTTGTATAATTTTACTTCCTTCTAGATCTACATACCCTGATTGACCAAAATTTATATTTTTTTCAATTTGGCCTAGAGGATTTATTATTGCTGCAATGCCATTATTTGATGACCTAACTACATATTTCCCACTTTCTAGAGCTCTAAAAATACTATGAACAAAATGCTGCTTTGGACCAATCGATTGACCAAACCAACCATCCTCAGAAATATTTATAATTAAATCAAAATCGGAGTTTTTAAATAACCTACCAGAATAAATAATCTCATAACAGATTAGAGGTAATATCTTTAACAAAGAATCTTGATGATTAATCTGAATAACATTTCTTCGATCACCACTTGAAAAAGATTGATAATTGTTAGTTAAAGATCTCAAACCAATACCTTTTAGTATATTCTCAAATGGTAAAAATTCACCAAATGGCACTAGATTAACCTTATTATAAGAATTTAATATATTTAACTTATAATCATAAATAGTTAATGAGTTGTAATATTTTTTTACACCTTCAGTTTCTGAAATACTATTTGTTCCAACAACTAATAAATGATTTTTGTTAAATTTCATATCAAATAAGGAGCTATATTGAATTAAATCATCTTGTGAAATGTTTGGAATAATTCCCTCGGGCCATATAAAAATAGTTTTATCTTTAGCATTTGGATTGCTTAACTTAATTAAGTCCTGGATAACTGAGCCAGTGTCAATATTCTCGTAGAATCTATCGAGACTTATATTGGAACCAATAACTCTTATCTTATAATCAAAATTTTTTTTAAGTGTTTTATCAAACTTTTCTTTATAAGAATTTCCATAAATATAGAAAATGAATACCGCTATAAGGAAAAAGATACTAATACCTATATCTTTATTTTTATCCCTTAAAATTAATATTGCTGGACTTGTGAACAACGAAATACAAAATAAATTAAATCCATAGGTTCCTAAAAGAGAAGTTATGCTTAGAAGCTCTAATTGATTTGAAAAACTATATGCTATCAAATTCCATGGAAAACCTGTTAAAATTGAACCTCTTATAAATTCTAAGATACCAAAAATTAGAGAGAAAGTTAAAAAAGAACTTATAATTTTTTTTGGTTTTGTAAGTAAAAAAAAAAAGGAAACTAAACCATAAAATAAAGCTAAAAAGGCAGGTATCAAAATTATTGTTATTGGAATTAAAAATTTTAAATTTTGATCAAATGTCAAGGCAATTGATATCCAATATAAACTACTCAAAAAATAACCAAAACCAAATAACCAACCACAGATAAAAAATAGTTTTTTATCGTTGTGCTGACTAAACTTTCTAAATAAAATTATAAAAAATGAACTAAATGTAAAAAAATTAATTATTAAATAATTAAATGGTGGCAAACTTAAAGAGGTAATTGCCCCTAATAAAATTAAAAATATAGATTCAATAAATAATTTTTTATTCAAGTTAATTAAATTTTGAAATTACAGATTGGTATATAAAATCTTCTTCTTTCAACATAATTTTAAAATCTTTATTTTCTTTATGATCAAAATTCAACAGATGAAGAAATCCATGTATAAAAATTTTAATTAACTTATTCTTGAAAATTTTTAAATTTTGTGATCTTGGTCTATCAATAAAATTGTAACTTATTATTATATCTCCAAGATAAGTTTTTTTTGAGATTTTAGTCTTTTCATCAAATGGAAATGATAAAATATCTGTCGATTTGTTTTTATTTCTGAAATTTTTATTTAATTCTTTTATTTTTTTATTATTTGAAAGCAACAACGTTAGGCTTACTCTTTTATTTAAAAATTGATACTTTTTTGGAAAAAATTTACAAATCTTTTTAAAAAACAACTCCTTTTTTTTTAATCTCTTAGACCAAGCCCTCTCGTCGGAGAAGACATTAATACTAATCATTTTTTGAGTAAGCTTTTACTATTTTTGATACCAGTGGATGTCGAACAACATCTGAATGATCAAAGTCAATAACTGCTATTTCATTTAAATGACCCAAAAGTTCTTTAGACCTAACTAAACCTGACATACGTTTATTAGGCAAATCTATTTGTGTTGGATCTCCATTAACAACGATCTTTGAATTTTCACCAATACGCGTTAAAAACATTTTAATTTGAATGTCAGTTGCATTCTGTGCTTCATCTAAAATAGCAAAGGAATTTTTTAATGTCCTACCTCTCATAAATGCTAGTGGTGCAATTTCGATATCACCAATTTCTATCATCCTTTGAATTTTTTCAAAATCAAATAGGTCATAAAGAGAATCATATAATGGTCTCAAATAAGGATCTACTTTCTCTTTCATGTCACCAGGTAAAAAACCTAAGCGTTCACCCGCTTCAACTGCTGGTCGTGATAAAATTATTCTTTCAATCTTTTTTTCTAATAACATGGTTAGACCAACCGCAACTGCTAAAAAAGTTTTTCCTGTTCCAGCAGGTCCAGCAGAGATAATTATATCACTTTGTCTTAAAGCTCTTACATATCCTTTTTGTTTTTCAGATCTTGGAATTATAGATTTTTTTGGTGTTTTTATAATGTCTGTAACATTATTATTTTTTACTTTTTCATTTATCATAAAATTATCTACAGATGAAATTATATCTTTATTTTCTATACTTCCATTATTAATAAATTGATTTGCTAAAAATTGTATAGCATTTTTGACTAACTCATTATTTTCAGGACTAGATTTAATTAATATTGAATTTCCTCTTGAATATAAATTTGATTGAGTAATTTTTTCTAATTCTTTTAAATTTTTATTAAACTCTCCAACTACCCCCATTAACAGATCATTATTATGGAAAATAACGCTTAGAGAATCATTGTCTGAATAAACAAATTTTAATGATGGATTGATATTTTTTTTAATAGAATTACTCAATTATTAAGCTACCTTTTGATTAAAATTATTAGTTTTTTCTCCAAATAAAGTACTTCTGTTACTTTTTTCAATTTTAATTTTTTTTATTTTTCCAATGTCACTCTTTTTACCATTAAATATAACTGATGTCATATATTCTGATCGACCAAAGACTTGTGTCCCATCATCAGTTAAATTCTCAACTAAAACATTTAAATTTTTATTTTCTAAAGATTTATTCATTCTTATTTGATTTTCAAATAATAAATTTTGAACCTTTTCTAGTCTCTCTGTTAAGATTTTTTTATTAATTAATTCCAAACCTGCCGCAACCGTTCCTGGTCTCGGACTGAAAATGAATGAATATGAGTTAATAAATTTAATTTTTTTAATTAAATTTACCGTATCATTAAAATCTTTATCTTCCTCACCCGGATAACCAATAATGAAATCACTTGAAAATTCTATATTTGAATTTATTTCTTTTAATTTATCAAATATTTTTAAATATTCATCTACAGTATGTTTTCTGTTCATAAGCTTTAAAATTTTATTTGATCCGCTTTGAACAGGTAAGTGAATCAAGGGCATCAATTTTTTTGTGTACTTATAGATATCGATAAGATCCTCTGTCATATCTTTTGGATGGGATGTTGTGTATCTAATTCTCTCTAATTCTGGAATTCTTTCAATTTCTAAAATTAAATCTGACAATCTGAAATTTTCATTTTCATAAGCATTAACATTTTGACCTAACAAAATTATTTCCTTAGAACCATTTTCAACTAAATATTTAGCCTCATCTATGATTTGATTAAAAGGTCTTGAATACTCTGGACCTCTTGTATAGGGAACTACACAAAAATGACAAAACTTATCACAACCCTCTTGAATGGTTAAAAAAGAAGAAACTTTACCAGACTCATTTTTGATTTTACTTAAATAATCAAACTTTGCAAATGGATCAAAATCAGTTTGTTCAATTTTTTTCTTTTTTTCAATGAAATTAAATATCATATCATTAATTTTATGATACGATTGAGGACCAATTACCAAGTCTATATATGGCTCTCGTTTTAACATCTCGTCATTTTCTGCTTGAGCAACACATCCTGCAATAATCACCAGTGGTTTTTTTTTGGATCTAAAAATTTTTTTTACTCTTCCAATTTCGTGATAAACTTTTTCTTTTGCTTTATCTCTAATATGACAAGTGTTTAATAAATAACAATTAGCTTCCTCGTAATTTTCTGTTTTATTGTAACCAATTTTTTTTACTGTGTCATAAATACGATTTGAGTCATATTCATTCATCTGACACCCAAAAGTTTTAATAAAAATTTTTTGATTCATTTATTGAGGTTTTTTTTTAACCCCATACAACTCTAATTTATGGTCAACTAACGTGTAACCATGTTTTTCAGCAACTTTTTTCTGTAATTTTTCTATTTCGTCATCAACAAATTCTATTATTTCTCCAGTCTTTATATCAATTAAATGATCATGATGACTTTCAATCATTGCTTCATATCTTGCTTTGCCACCCTTGAAATCATGTTTTGTTAATATGCCAGCTTCTTCAAATAATTTTACAGTTCTATATACTGTCGCTATGCTGATTTTTGGATCAATTTTTGAAACACGATTATAAAGTTCATCTACATCAGGGTGATCAGATTCACCATATTCTTCTTTAGACTGTGAAATAACTTTAGCTATTATTTTTCTTTGATCGGTGAGCTTGACCCCTTTAGACAAACATTTTTGTTCAATTGTATCTGACATATTTAATTTTAACTTATATAAATAGGATTAATCAAATTTTTTTTTATCTTAAATTTATTGCATAGAATTGGAATATTTTCATATTTTATTTTTTTTATTCCTTCAAAATCTTGATAACTATAGCAATAATAATCAATTTTTTTAGCTAAATGAATCGCTTTTATTGTAGATAGAGAGTTTCTAATACCAGCAAAACTACCAGGACCCCTATTTACATATATTTCTGAAATGTCATTAATTTTTATGGTTTTTGAAAGTAAAAATTGATTTATTAAAATCATCATTTTTTCAAAATTAATTTTTGTATTTTCATGTGAAATATAATGATTAATATCTTTACTAATGATCATAAAAAAAATTTTATCATTTGCGGCATCTATTATAAGTTTACTCATCATGCAATTGTTGTTTGTAACTAATTCTAATTCAGAAGGAAATAATAGCAAATATTATTCAGGTGATAGAGGTATTTTGTCTTTAATGTACCACCGTTTCAATGAAAATAAATACCCTTCCACTAATATTAAAATGAATATTTTCCGGGAACAAATGAAAATTGTAAAAAACCTTAACTATAAGTTTTACGATCCTAAACTACTAATTGAAAAATTTAATGAGCCTAAAGCTGAAAAAAAAATTCTCATTACTATAGATGATGGATTTAAATCATTTTACAATGAGGCTTGGCCTTTTCTTAGGGAAAAAAAAATTCCATTTATTCTTTTTGTATCAACTGAACCTGTGGGAAAAAAAGGTTATATGAATTGGGATGAAATTAAAGAAATTGATAATTCTGAATTTGGACATATTGGTCATCATTCTCACTCTCATGAATACTTAATTGATATGAGTGAAGAGGAATTTATTGAAGACATAGAAACTTCAACAAAAATTTTTAAAGATAAATTAGGTTACTCCCCTTTGATTTTCTCATATCCTTTTGGTGAATATTCTCTTTATATGAAAAATTATATCTCAAATAACTTTAAAATTGCTTTTGGCCAACATTCAGGAATTATTGACATTAATAAAGATAAATTTGAACTCCCTAGATTTCCAATAAATGAAAAATATGGGGAATTAAAAAGATTTAAGTCTTTGATCAACTATAATCCACTTGAGTATAAAATACTTAAACCAGAAGAGAAAAAATTAAATAATCAGAATAATCCACCAAAATTAATTGTAGAATTTTTTAAAAAACAAAAAAATATTAAAAATATAAGTTGCTACTCTAATGACGGTGGTATTTGGAAAAAATCAAATCTAAAATTTAAAAATAATATAATGACTATTAATTTTACAGAACCATTTATTCCTAGGAGAGGAAGGATTAATTGTTCACTTAACGAGGATGGCAAATGGCGTTGGTTCGGAACTCAATTTACTATAAGACCTGATTAAATTAAACTTTGTAACTCAATACTTGATGGTAGTAATTTAGCATCATCAAAATCTTTTAAGTTGTTTTGTTTAATAATTTTTTTCAAAACTTCAACATATTGATTACCTGTTTCTGCATAATTGTTTAGATATTCAGATAAAACTAAACTATCTAAAGGCAAATCTTGATCTCTAAGTTCTGCTCTTGCTTTTCTGAAATCTTTATATGACTTATGTGTATTTAAATTTCTTTGATATGCTCTAACGGATGCTTGCAATACATTAAATTTCATTACTTTATGTCCTTGGTCCTTATCTGCATCTTTGGGTTTTAATCCTTCACCAGACCAAGTCCATTGTCCAAATAAAGCATTGCCCTCTTGAGCAAATCGTGATGTACCCCACCCAGTTTCTTTAGCTGCTTGTGCTAATGCTAATGAAACAGGAACTTCGTCCATCCTAATTTTTAAAATTGACAAATCCTTAGAAGGAATACCGTATTGTTTATATTTTTTATTTAGCCATTTTTTTTCTAAGTTGGTATTATTGTTTTTGTTAATAATACTAAAAAGCCTTTTTCTATCTATCTTAATATTATTATTTTCTTTTAAGATTAATGGTAAAACTATTTGAATAAAAAATTCTTTTCTTTTTTTAGTATTTTCTATCATCTTAATTTCATTTGGTAACAATGTTAAAGCCACTGGTTTAACTAACTTTTTCTCTCTAACATCTTTAAGAGTATAGTTTGTGTCTTCAAATAGTTGTTTTATAGTTGAAGCATCCAATCTAACAGTATCAGTTTCAAGATCATTTAAGCTAAAAATATCTACTAATAAATCTTTTTCATTTAAAACTTTATTATCATCATCTTTATTACTTCCACCATTATTTAATGTATATGCTAATATCGCTTTAGAATTATTTTGATATTCTAAACTGTCTTTGAATGCAAAATTTAAAAAAATTGGCATAGAATAAAAAAAGAAAATCACTAATAAAGAACTCAAAAAAATTCTTGGGATGGATCCTAAATTTTTTTGATCAAAAAATTTTATGATATTAATTTTGTTATTATAAAATCTTTTTTTCATATCATTTATACTGCCTCAACTTCTTTTACCTCTGGTATATAATGACATAAAAGATTTTGCACCCCTTGTTTAAGCGTCATTGTGGAGCTTGGGCAACCGGAGCAACTACCTTGTAATTGAACCTTGACAACTCCATCTTTAAATTCTTTAAATTTAATATCTCCCCCATCCTTTGCGACTGCAGGTCTTATTTTTTGATCTAAAATCTTCACAATTTTTTTTTCGATCTCTTCTAAATTTTCTCTTTCTTCATTTAAACTTTTTTCAATTACACACTCTTTACCACTTGAATAAAAATCATTTATTAGTGAAATTACAATATGTTTTATCTCATCCCAAGATACATGATCGTACTTGTTAATGGATATAAAATCTTTTCCCAAAAAAATTCCTTCCACACCATTTACAGAAAGTAAATTTTTAATTAATTCATTGTTTGTTTGCTCTTTTTTTGTTATTTCAAAAGAACCATAGTTAGAAACAGCCTTTCCAGGCAGAAATTTTATTGAATTTGGATTCGGAGTAATTTCAGTTTGTACAAACATAATTTCTTTATAATCAATAATTTCAAAATTGAAACTTGATAATAAAAATATCTTAAAAGCCTACAATTTCGTGAATTTTCTTAATTTTTTTTGATGAAAAAGTCTCTGCTTTTTTACAACCATCAGCAAGTACTTCGTCTAAATATTTTTTTTCACCCAACAACTTTTTTATTTCTGAGGAAATTGGTACAATTTTTTCAACTAAAACTTGAGATAGATTTTCTTTAAAATCTGAAAAGTTTTTTTCTGAAAATTTTTCAACAGTCTTCTCTAAAGTTGATTCAGTTAAACTTGAATAAATACCAATCAAATTTTTTGCTTCAGGTCTTTTATTTAATTCATCTATATTTGAAGGTAATGGCAAAGGATCTGTTTTAGCTTTTTTTATTTTATTTATTATTTGATCTTTTTCATCGGTTAAATTTATTCTACTTAGATCTGATAATTCTGATTTACTCATTTTTTTTGTGCCATCTTTAAGACTCATAATTCTTGAAAATTCTTTTTGAATTAAAGGTTCGGGCGATATAAAAAAATTATCTACTTTAAAATCATTATTAAATTTTTGGGCAATATCTCTACATAATTCTAAATGTTGTTTCTGATCATCACCAACTGGAACATGCGTTGCATCATATAACAAAATATCTGCAGCCATTAAGACTGGATAAGAATAAAGACCAATGCTTGCTTTCTCTTTGTCTTTCCCAGCTTTTTCTTTGAATTGAGTCATCCTATTTAACCATCCCATTCTGGCAACACAACTCAATATCCAAGCAGCTTCTGAATGTGCGCTAACTTTGGATTGATTAAAAATAATACTTTTTTGTGGATCGATACCACTAGCTATAAAAGTTGCAACTGTCTCATAAATATTGTTTTTTAACTGTTTAGGATCTTGAGCTACTGTAATAGCATGAAGATCAACAACACAAAAAACACATTCATTTTCAGAATCATTATTCAGTTCAACAAAATTCTTAATAGCACCTAGATAATTACCCAAATGAAGATTACCTGTGGGTTGTACACCAGAAAAAATTTTTTTTTTCATAAACTAATACTTTAATTGAAGATTATTATAATTAAAAGCTTTGATAAAAAATGAAATTAATAAATATAAAACCATGCTTAATAAAACAGACAAAATCAAATAAATTGATTTTAAAGTATAATTATAAACAAGTTGATTTTCAAAAACTAAGGTTAAATAGTAAAAAAATATACCCATTATAATTGAAACAAAGATTATCTTAAACAAACTTATAAAAAAAGATTTATTAAATTTAAACAAATCATTTTTTTTTAAAAAAATAAATAACACAATCGAATTGAACCACGACGAAATTGATGTTGCGATAGGGATGATTATGAAACCAATACTTTTAAAGTAGTAGAGACTTATTATAATATTCAAAATTACAGATATAAGTGAGATATAAAAAGGTGTTTTTGTGTTATTATTGGCAAAGAAAAATGTTGAGAAGACTTTAATTAAAGCAAAAGCAGGTAAGCCAAAGCTAAAATAATAAAGTGCTTTAGCAGAATTAACTACCGACTCTTCGTTAAAAGATCCATATCCAAATAATGCAGAAATAATTTCTTCAGAGCCAATTAATAAAGCAATAGTTGCCGGTAAGCTTAAAAACATACTTAACTCCAATGCTTTATTTTGAATTTTTAAAATTTTATTTCTTTGTTTTAAATACACGTGTTTTGAAAGTTGTGGCAGAACAACCACACTAATTGCTATTCCAGCAATTGCTAAATTTATCTGATAAATTCTATCAGCATAATATAAATACGATACTGCACTTGCTTGAAATGATGCAATTATGGTCCCTATAAGTATATTAATTTGAGTGACACCTGAAGAAAAAATACTTGGTAAAAGTTTTTTAAAAAAAAATTTTACTTTATCATTAATTTTAAATTTAAAATTAAATTTGAGTAAATAAAATCTAGAAACAAATTTATAAAGGAAAATTAATTGTAAAAGTCCTGCTATTGAAACACCATAAGATAAATAATAAATTAACTTATCATTTAAATATTTACCAAAGAATAATATTCCTATCAAAACCAAATTTAAAATTATTGGTGCCGCTGAAGCTGCTGCAAATTTATTGTGTGAATTAAGTATTGCTCCAAAAAAAGATGCTATACTTACAAACATTAAAAAAGGGAAAGTTATTCGAGTTAAGTTTATTGCAAGATTAATTTTTTCACTGTTTTCAGCAAATCCTGGAGCCAAAAAACTTACAAAAGCTGGCATAAAAATTTCTGCGACCAACACTAGAAATAATAAACCTAAAAATAATAAGTTAAAAATTTGATTAGCAAAAATATTTGATTTTGATTTACTTTTTAATAATTCTGAGGAATAACTTGGAACAAATGCAGCATTAAAAGTTCCTTCAGCAAATAATCTTCTGAAAGTATTTGGTATTCTGAAAGCTACAAAAAAAACATCTGCAAAAATGCTAGCACCAAGAAAAATGGCAATTAAAACATCTCTTAAATAACCAAGTAATCTGCTGATTATAGTATAAAAACCAAAAGTCCCTGTTGACTTAACTAAATTCATAAATCATATTAGTCTTAATTTTACCCCATTTGTACACCTAATTAACATAAATGAAAAAAACAAAAATTGATCATTACACTGATAAAGAAGCTCTAGATTTTCATAGTCATAATAAGCCAGGGAAGATTGAAATTTCATCTTCAAAAAATATGACAACAAAACGCGATCTTGCACTCGCATATTCACCTGGTGTTGCTGCTCCTGTAAGAGCTATTAGTGACAATCCAGAAGCTGCTTTTGATTATACAAGTAAAGGTAACTTGGTTGCAGTCATTAGTAATGGTTCTGCAATTTTAGGAATGGGAAACTTGGGTGCTCTGGCCTCAAAACCAGTCATGGAAGGAAAGGCAGTTTTGTTTAAAAGATTTGCAGATATTGATTCCATCGATTTAGAGATTGACTCAGCAGACCCATCAGAAATAATAAATAGTATTAAAAATTTTGCCCCAAGTTTTGGTGGTATAAATCTTGAAGATATTGCTGCACCAGATTGTTTTATTATAGAGGAAAAACTAAAAGAAATTTTGGATATACCTGTTTTCCATGACGACCAACATGGAACGGCTATAATCACAACAGCTGCATTAATTAATGCACTCGACATTAATAAAAAAACCATAAATAAAATTAAAATTGTAGTTAACGGTGCTGGTGCTTCTGCAATGGCTTGTACAAACTTATTCAAGAAGAGTGGTGTTCCTCAAAAAAATATCACTATGCTTGATAGAAAAGGAGTTATTTTTCATGGAAGAGATCATTTAAATCAATGGAAATTAAGTCATGCTATAGAAACTGAAGACCGAACATTAGATGATGCAATTAAGGATGCAGATGTATTTCTTGGTTTGTCTGCAAAAGGAGCACTGACAAAAAACATGGTAAAAAAAATGGCAAAAAATCCAATAATTTTTGCTTGTGCTAATCCTGATCCAGAAATTACTCCTGAGGAAATTGAAGAAGTAAGAGATGATGCAATTATTGCCACTGGGAGATCTGACTACCCTAATCAGGTTAATAATTTAATTGGGTTTCCTTACATCTTTAGAGGGGCATTAGATGTACGTTCTAAAACAATAAACGAAGAGATGAAAGTTGCTGCTGCACATGCAATAGCAAATTTAGCTAAGGAAGACGTTCCTGACGAAGTTGTTGCTGCGATGGGCGGTGAAAGACCCCATTATGGAAAGGATTATATTATCCCTTCAACATTTGACCCTAGACTGATTAGCGTAATTCCAGCCGCAGTAGCTAAGGCAGCAATCGATACTGGCGTTGCTAGAATAAAAATAGATAATTTTGAAACTTATAAAGATCAACTCAAACAGAGATTAGATCCTACGGTAACTATTTTACAAGGTGTAAATACTTATATCAAAAAAAAACAAAAAAAGGTTATCTTTGCAGATGGGGAAGATGAAAATACTCTTAAAGCAGCAATCGCTTTTAAAAACTCTAAATTAGGAATACCTATATTAATTGGAAAAGAAGAACTGATTAAAGAACAAATAAAAAAAATTGGTTATAACGAAAATTTTGACATCGAAATTGTAAATTCTAAAGATACTCTTAAAAGAGAAAAATATGTGAAATATTTATTTAAAAAACTTCAAAGAGAAAAAGGAATGTTAGAGTGGGATTGTGATAGGCTCATAAGAAATGATAGAGTAATTTGGGCGTCATGCATGGTTGCTTGTGGAGATGCTGACGCAATGGTAACAGGAAATACAAGACGGTATTCCTCTTCTCTAGAAAAAGTAACAAAAGTTGTGGATCCAAGGTCTGGGGAAATCATGTTTGGTTTAAACCTTGTTGTAAATAGAGGTAAGACAATTTTTATTTGCGATACTTCAGTAATAGAATATCCAGATGCAAAACAACTTGCAGAAATGGCTAAATCAGCTGCAAGAGTAGTAAGACTTTTTGGTTTTGATCCAAAAGTTGCTTTTCTATCTCATTCAACTTTTGGTGAACCTGCAACAGACAGAACTAAAAGATTAAGCGATGCAGTTGAAATATTGAAAAAAGATAATGTTAATTTCAAATTTGATGGTGAGATGCAGCCTGATGTTGCGCTAGAAGAGATGTATAAAGAACTTTATCCCTTTTCTGAAATTGTCGGGAATGCAAATGTATTAATAATGCCAAGTCAACATAGTGCTGCTATTTCTTATAAAATGATAAAATCTATGAGTAGAGCAAAAGTTATTGGACCATTACTAATTGGATTAGGTTTACCAATTGAAATTGCACCTCTTAGATCATCAACTTCTGAAATTATAAATTTAGCATCTATTGCAGCGTATTCTGCTGATGTAATCGATTATAAAAAATAAATTAATTTTTTTGAATTCTTAGATTTTCTACAAGTAAAATACTTGCAACAATATCTTTAACATCTAAAATTTGTTCAGCCTCTTTTATCACCTCATCTTTTTCCTCAGAAGTGATCGCTATACCATAAAGATATATTTTTTTTTTATAAGTATCTATCTGGTAATTTGTTGCTTTAATATTTTTATTTAAGATTAAAGCAGTCCTTAATTGGGATGTTATTAATATATCTTTTGCAGATTGTTTAAAATTAAACTCTTCTTTAACTTTTATATCATTTCTAACTGATCTAACTCCATCAGTTTCCCAAGCCATCTTAGTTAATTTAAGTTTTTCTTCAGGATCATCAACTTTTCCAGTTAGAAAAATTCTCCCATCTAAAACCTTTGAATTTACTGAAAATAAAAACTTTTTATCTAATAAAATAATTCTTGCAGATAAGTTCTTTTGCATAATTGAATCATCTATTTGTGTACCAACTGATCTTGGGTCTAATGCTACACTTACACCCGTGCCAAATATACCCGAGGAAGATACTCCAACACACCCAGACAATAAAAACATTAATATTAAAAATAATTGAATCTTAATTTTCATTTTTTATCTTAATACAATAATTATAAATTTCTTTTTTTGAAATTTTTTTCCCCTGATTTATTAAATTTATAATTTCTTTTACAGATAATCTATTTATCATTTTATTAATTAACTTTTTATCTGATTCATTTAATCTTTGGGAATCTTTTTTCTCAAATCTATTTTCAGAAATTACTATTGTTAATTCACCTTTTACTACATAATCAAATGTCTCTAAAGTGTCAATTTCTGTCCTTATGAATTCTTCAAAATATTTTGTCATTTCTCTACAAATTAAAACTTTTCGACCACTAAAATTCTTTTTTAAATGTGGGATTATTCTATTAATTTTTTTAGGTGAAACAAAAAATACAATTGAGGATTTTAATTTTGATAAATTTGTTAAATCATCAATTAATAATTTATTTTTTTCTGGAAAAAAACCGTAAAAGAAAAATTTTTCTGAAAATCCACTTATTGAAACAGCTGATATAATAGATGAAGGGCCTGGTAATGGGAAAACATTTATATTATTTTTAATACACTCATTTACTAATATTGCGCCCGGGTCTGACACTCCAGGTGTACCTGCATCTGAAATTAAAGATATGATAAATCCTTTTTTTAATAATTGTATTATTTTAATAAGATTTTTCTTTTCATTAAATTTATGATTTGGAATTAATTTTGAATTAATCTGATATTTTTTTAATAAAGTCTTAGAAGTTCTAGTATCTTCGCATAATATGTAATCTGACTTTTTTAACATATCTATGGCTCTAAGAGTAATATCACTTAAATTTCCTATTGGCGTTGATACTAAATATAGTCCTTTTTTAATTTCTTTATTATATGACTCAGAATTTCTAACCATAATTTCAAATAAGATATTATAGTATCATGAAAAATGTATAAATTTTTTAAAATTCTTACTTTAACAGTTTTTAATATTTTCTTCTTTTTTACATCATTGCTTTATTCAGAGGAAAAAATTAAAATTGGTTTATTAGTGCCACTGTCTGGAGAGAATAAAGAAATCGGATATCAAATTATTCAATCAACTAGAATCGCTCTTAAAGATATAAATTCTAACAGACTGGAAATTTATCCAAAAGATACAAATTCAGATCCAAATAAAACAATTAGGTCTGCTAAAGAACTTAAAGACATTGGAGTTAAAATAATTGTCGGTCCAGTATTTTATAAAAGCCTTAGTTATTTAGATGAGATTCAAGATATAATTTTTGTATCATTAACGAATAAAACTTTGAAATTACCAAACAATGTTATTAGTGGGGGTGTAAATGCAACCTCACAACTTAATACTATAAAAAAATTTTTAGAAATAAATGATATAAAAAAAACAATTTTTTTAACACCAAAACTTGATTATGAAACTGAGATAAAAAAAGCAATTAAACAATCGAGAATAAAATTTTATAAACACTACGTTTACGACACTGAGCCAACTAAACTTACATCCCAGATAGAAAAAATTACTAATTATAAAATTAGAAAACAAAATTTATTAGATGAAATTAAAAGAGTAGAAAATTCAGATTTAGTAGACAAAGAGAGACAGCTCGAAAAACTTAAGAAAAAATATACTATTGGTAATGTAAAATTTGACTCTGTTATAATTTCAGATTTTGATGAGAGCCTAAAAAGTGTAATTACATCTCTTTTATATACAGATGTATCTCCAAAGAAAAAAACTATCATAACATTTAACCAGTGGTTTGATGAAAGTTTATTAAAAGAAAAATCTATTCAGCCAATATATTACCCTTCTATAAACAAAAAAAATTTAGAAGATTTTAAAATTAAGTTTTTTAAAGAATTTAATGAATATCCAAATTATTTATCTTTATTAAGTTACGACCTTATTGGTCTTATATATTATTTATCATTAAATAACAATTTAGAAGAAATTGATAAATTATTTAAAAAAAAAAATACCTTTAAAGGAAAAATTGGAATATTTGATATTATAGACAACAAAATAAATCATAGACTAAACTTATACAAAGTTGATAATGGTAAGCTTAAAGAAATTTTTTAATTTTTTTAAAAGCCTTGTAACGATGATCTAATTTATATTTTTTAGATGAAGGCATTTCAGCAAATGTTTTTTTACTTTTATTAGGAATAAAAATTGGATCATATCCAAAACCATTTTTTCCTTTAGGTTTATGCGAAATGCTGCCCTCAACTTTTCCAAGTTCACACGCGATTATCTTATGTAAATAGCTAATAGATAACGCACAAATAAAACGAGCTTTAATCTTTTTATTCCTCCAATTTTTATCCTTTTTATTAAGTTCTCTATAAACTCTTTTAATAGCCTTATTAAAATCAGAATTTTTTCCACCCCATCTTGCAGAATAAATACCAGGTTTTTTATTCAAAAAGTCTATTTCCATTCCTGAGTCGTCAGCCAGACAGACTAGGTTCGTTTTTTTAGAAAAATATTTTGATTTAATTAAAGAATTTTGCCTAAATGTTTTACCATTTTCTCTAGGGCTTTTAAGATTGAAATTTGATGTAGATAATGTTTTAATGTATTTGGGCAATAAATCCTTAATTTCTTTTAACTTTCCCTTATTATTAGTCCCTATAATTAATTTATTTATTTTTTTATTTTTCATCTGGAAATTTGGAATTTTCTTACCATATAAGAGACTATGGAAAAAGAGCAAAACGAAAATCTTAAAAAAAATGCCCCTGATGACAAAGAAAATATTAACGTTGACCAACAAAATGATCTTCATGGCTCTGAGAAACAAAATTTAAAAACTGAGAAATTAAAAGAAAAAACTCCTGAGGAGAAAAATTTAGAATTAGAGGATAAGCTTGCGAGAACCTTTGCTGAAATGGAAAATCAAAGAAGAAGATTTGAAAAGGAAAAAGAGGAAGCTTTCGAATATGGAGGATTCACTTTTGCAAGAGAAGCATTAAATTTAATAGATAATCTTGAGAGATCAAAACAAACTTTAGAAAATGATGAAACTTTAAAAGAGTCAGAAGCATTGAAAAAAACACTTGAGCACTTTGATATAATATACAAAGACTTAATTTCTATATTTGAAAAAAATAATATAAAACCAATAGAAAGTTTAAATAAAAAATTAGATCCAAACTATCATCAAGCTATGATGGAAATTGATGATAATAGTAAAGAACCAGGTACGATAGTCCAAGAAATTCAAAAGGGTTTTACAATCAAGGAGAGGCTTTTAAGACCATCTCTTGTTGGTGTTTCAAAAAAAAATGAAAATAAAGACAAAAAAGACAAGGAAAATAAAGATATTTCTGAGAATAAATAATGATCACCTTAACTTGTAGAATTAAATTTAACCCCTATATGAAGAGAAATAAACAAATATGAGCAAAATAATTGGAATTGATTTAGGTACAACAAACTCTTGTGTGGCTATTATGGAAGGAAGCCAAGCTAAAGTTTTAGAAAATTCTGAGGGTGCAAGAACTACACCATCAGTTGTTGCTTTTACTGAAGGTAAAGAAAAACTAATTGGACAACCTGCAAAAAGACAGGCAGTAACAAATCCTGAGAACACAATTTTTGCAGTAAAAAGATTAATAGGGAGAAATTTTGAAGATCAAAAAGTTAAAAAAGATATTGAAGCTGCACCATTTAAGATAGTGAATTCTGAAAAAGGTGATGCTTGGATTGAGGCTAAAGGAGAAAAATATTCTCCATCTCAAATTTCTGCATTTATCCTTCAAAAAATGAAGGAGACTGCTGAAAAATATTTAGGACAAGCTGTAACTAAAGCAGTTATAACAGTACCAGCTTATTTTAATGATGCACAAAGACAAGCTACTAAAGACGCCGGAAAAATTGCTGGTTTAGAAGTTTTAAGAATTATTAATGAACCGACTGCTGCTTCTCTAGCATATGGTTTAGACAAAAAACAAAATAAGAAAATTGCAGTATATGATTTAGGTGGTGGAACGTTTGATGTTTCAATTCTTGAATTAGGTGATGGTGTTTTTGAAGTTAAATCTACAAATGGTGACACATTTTTAGGAGGAGAAGATTTTGACAACGCAATTGTAGAATACTTAATTGCAGAATTTAAAAAAGATAGTGGAATTGATTTAAAGTCAGATAAACTAGCTTTACAACGATTAAAGGAAGCTGCTGAAAAAGCAAAAATAGAATTATCCGCCGCAGAGCAAACAGATATAAATTTACCATTTATTACAGCTGATAAAACTGGACCAAAACATATTAATCTTAAGATGACTAGAGCAAAACTTGAGGCTTTAGTTGAAGATTTAATTGCTAGAACAATTCCACCATGCAAAACAGCATTAAAAGATGCAGGTATTTCTGCGAGTGATATTGATGAAATTGTAATGGTTGGTGGGATGACAAGAATGCCAAAAGTTGTTAGTGAGGTTAAAAACTTTTTTGGTAAAGATCCTAATAAAAGTGTAAATCCTGATGAGGTTGTAGCTATGGGTGCAGCAATACAAGCTGGTGTATTGCAAGGTGATGTAAAAGATGTTCTTTTATTAGATGTTACTCCATTATCATTAGGTATTGAAACTCTTGGAGGAGTGTCCACAAAACTTATAGATAAAAATACCACTATACCAACCAAAAAAAGCCAAGTATTTTCTACAGCAGATGACAATCAGCCTGCTGTTTCAATTAGAGTTCTTCAAGGTGAAAGAGAAATGGCAAGCGACAATAAATTATTAGGTAATTTTGAGCTAATTGGTATTGCTCCTGCACCAAGGGGAGTTCCTCAAATTGAAGTGACTTTCGATATAGATGCAAATGGAATTGTAAATGTATCAGCTAAGGACAAGGGCACTGGTAAAGAACAAAAAATTCAAATTCAAGCATCTGGTGGTTTAAGTGATGAAGAAATAGAAAAAATGGTTAAAGACGCTGAAGCTAATAAAGAAGCAGATAAGAAAAAAAGGGAGTCAGTAGATACAAGAAATCAAGCGGACACTTTAATTCATTCAACAGAAAAAAATCTTAAAGAACATGGTTCAAAAATTTCAGATGCTGAAAAAAAAGCTATTGAAGATGGATCTAGCGCACTAAAGGAAGCTTTAAAGGGTGAAGATATTGAAGATATTAAAAAGAAAACTGAGGCTTTAGTTCAGTCTTCGATGAAGCTTGGAGAGGCAATTTATAAATCACAACAAAGTACTAAACCTGATTCTAATAAGGATGATGGTAAAGATGAAAAGGGAAAAAAAGACGATAATGTTGTTGATGCGGATTTTGAGGAAGTAAAAGAAGACAATAAAGAAAAAAGCGCTTAACTGACATCTATTTGTCCAGGTTATATACATGGCTAAAAGAGATTATTACGATGTCCTGGGCGTAAACAAATCAGCAAGTCCTGAAGAACTTAAATCAGCCTATAGAAAGTTAGCTGTCAAATATCACCCTGATAAAAATCCAGGAGATAAAATTGCAGAAGATAAATTTAAGGAGGCCAGTGAAGCATACGGCATCCTTTCAGATAAATCTAAAAAAGAAAACTATGATAATTTTGGTCATGCCGCTTTTGAAAATGGTGGTGGTGGTCAAGGTGGCTTTGGAGGTTTTGGGGGTTTTAGTGGGGCAGATTTTTCAGATATTTTTGAAGATTTTTTTGGTGACTTTGGTGGAGGAGGAAGAAGAAGTTCTCGGGGACGTAATTCAAATAATAGAGGGTCAGACTTAAGGTATGATTTATCAATTTCTTTGGAAGATGCTTATTCTGGGAAAAAACAAAATATTCAATTTACAACCTCAGAAAAATGTAGCACATGCAAAGGAAATGGCTCAAAACCAGGATCAAGTCCAGATAGATGCACTTATTGTGGGGGAAATGGAAGAGTACGTTCAAACCAAGGTTTTTTTACTGTTCAACAAACATGCCCTCAGTGTGCTGGAAGTGGTGAAGAAATTACCAATCCTTGTAACGATTGCAA
The DNA here is from genome assembly GCA_902603555.1 of uncultured Pelagibacteraceae bacterium. GTDB lineage: Bacteria > Pseudomonadota > Alphaproteobacteria > Pelagibacterales > Pelagibacteraceae > Pelagibacter. The sequence continues at coordinate 12,656 of CACKVD010000006.1, read as the reverse complement.
TGGACAAGGTAATAAACAGATCTCAAAAAAGATTTCTGTAACAATTCCTAAAGGAGTTGACGATGGAACCAGAATAAGACTCGCAGGAAAAGGTGAGGCTGGAACACGAGGAGGAACTACTGGTGACTTATATTTATTTATAAATGTAAAATCTCATGAACTATTTAAAAGATCAGACGTAAATTTATTTTTTGAATTTCCAATTTCAATTGCAGATGCAGCCCTAGGAACGACAATAGAAATCCCAACCATCGATGGAAAAAAAGCAAAAATCAAAATACCTGATGGCACCCAAGATGGAAAACAATTTAGATTGAAAGGAAAAGGAATGCCTTTTATGCGAAGAGGAGATTTTGGTGACTTATATGTACAGGTCAAAACGGAAGTTCCAGTTTATTTGAACAAAGAACAGAAAGAGTTATTAGAAAGATTTAGAAAAATTGAAAATGAAAAATCAAACCCGAGTATTAAAAAATTCTTTCAAAAGGCTAAAAGTTTTTGGAATAGTTGAAAATGGTCTTAGAACAGATAGTGCCAGCTTTTTTTTTAATAGCTGTTTTAATTCTAGTTCTTCCAGGTTTTTTAAAATCAAATTCTCAATCGAAACTATTTATTAAAAATTTATCCATTTGGTGTATTATTGTTGTATCCATTGTGATAGTTTCATATCTTATCTTAAAATGAAAAAAATAAACTTAGCCATTACTGGATGTATGGGAAGAATGGGCCAACAGATAATTAAATCTGTGCTTGAAGATAAAAATTTCAAATTAGTATCTCTTACAGAGAGTAAAATAATAAAAAAAAAAATAAATGGAATTAAAATTGGTTTGAATACTGAGCAAGCATTTAAAAAAGCAGATTTAATTATAGATTTTACAATACCTAAGTGTACTTTCCAAATTTTAAAAATTGCCTCTAAATTAAAAAAAAGAGTAGTTATAGGAACTACAGGTTTTACTAAAAATGAAGAAAATTTGATCAAAAGATTTTCAAAGAATATTCCAATTTTAAAAGCTGGGAATATGAGCTTAGGAATTAATCTTTTAATGTATTTGACTGAAATTGCTTCAAGTTCTTTAGGAGGGAAATTTTTAAGTAAAGTTTTTGAAATACATCATAGACACAAAAAAGATTATCCTTCAGGAACTGCATTAATGTTAGGAAGAGGAATTGCAAAAGGGAAAAGTAAAGATTTTTATAATCTAATAGGAAAAAAATATTTGAATAAAAAAACTTTTCCTTATGGAAATAAAATAAATTTTAATTCTTTAAGAAAAGGTGAAATTATTGGTGAGCATGAAGTAAAATTCTCAAGTGGTAAAGAAATAATTACTTTAAACCATGAAGCTTTTGACAGGGCCTTATATTCTGAAGGTGCATTATCAGCTGCAAAATGGTTAATGAAAAAAAGAACTGGTCTTTATTCGATGAGAGATTTAATGAATTTTAAATAATGAATGAGACTCTACGAGCAAAAAAAGTTTTAAAAATACTTAACAAAACATATCCTAAAATTAGCGTTCCCCTTAAGAGTAGAAATATCTTTACTTTATTAATTTCAGTACTTCTTTCTGCCCAATGTACAGATGTAAATGTAAATAACGTTACAAGTAAAATTTATCCAAAATATTATAAACCCCATCACTTTCGAAAATTAGGTAGAAAAAAAATTGAGAGATTAATAAAAAAAATTGGTATTTTCAGAGTTAAAGCTAAAAGCATTTATAATCTTTCAAATTTACTAATTAAAAAACATGCGGGTAAAGTTCCAAATACATTTCAAGATTTAGAAAAACTCCCTGGTGTAGGTCATAAAACTGCAAGTGTAGTTATGTCTCAAGGATTTGGACATCCTGCATTCCCAGTTGACACTCATATTCATAGATTGGCACAAAGGTGGGGGTTAACAAGTGGTAAAAATGTTATTCAAACTGAAAAAGATTTAAAAAGGTTATTTCCAAAAAAGAGTTGGAATAAATTACACCTGCAAATTATTTACTATGGTAGGGAATATTGTAAAGCTAGAGATTGTTTTGGTATAACTTGTAAAATATGTACTACTTGTTATCCTAATAGAAAGAAACCAGTTAAAACTAAAAAAGCATAAATGAAAATTTTGGGAATAGGCAATGCGATAGTAGATGTTATTTGTAAAGTTAACGATGAATTTATTGTTAATAACAACTTAACAAAAAGTAACATGAAACTAATTTTTGATGAAAATGAGTTTAAAAAATTATTATCTAATCTCAAAATTGAGAAAACTGTCTCTGGGGGTTCAGTAGCCAATTCAATTGTTGGCTTATCACAACTTGGTAATAGTGTGGGTTTTATAGGAAAAATTTCTGATGATGAATTTGGTAATGAGTATGAAATTGGATTAAAAAAAGAAAATGTCAAATATATTTATAATAAAAAAAAAGAAATCCTTCCGACAGGAACTTGTTTAATTTTAGTAACTCCAGATTCTGAAAGAACAATGTGTACGTTCTTAGGTACAGCTGGTAAAATTAACGAAAATGATGTCAGTACAGAAGCATTAAAACAAAGTGAAATCTTATTTTTAGAGGGCTATTTATGGGACGAAGGGGATCCTAAAAAAGCTTTTGATAAAGCAATTAATAATTCAAAAAAAGTTGCAATGTCGCTATCTGATAAATTTTGTGTTGATAGACATAAGTCTCATTTTTTAGAGTTAGTAAAAAATAAATTAGACATTACTTTTGCAAATGAAGAAGAAATAATATCACTAATCAATGCAAATAATTTTTATGAAGTTATTGAATTTGCAAAAAAAATTAAAAAACTTCTAGTCATTACAAGAGGTGAAAAAGGAGCTATTTCTATTAATGGGGATGAAATTAATGAGATAGGTATTGAAAAAGATTTAAAATTAGTGGATTTAACTGGAGCGGGTGATTTATTTGCAGCAGGCTATCTTCATGGAATTATAAATAATCTATCAAGCAGAGATTGCCTTAAAAAAGGAACAGAAATGTCATCTAAAATAATTCAACAAATAGGTGCTAGGCTCTAAATTTTTTTGTCTTTCTTTTGAAGCTTCCTTTACCTTTTTTAGGTTTAATAACTCGAGGTTTGTATTTCTTTGTAAAAAGATTTTTTGCAACTAAATTTTTCTTTTTCAATTTATTGTATATCCATTTTGAGTACTAGTAATAAATCCATTATCATCAAATTTTTCTTTTATTTTTTTTCTCAATCGATAAATATGTGTCTCAACTGTATGAGTTTCAAGATCAGAAATATAACCCCAAACTTCTTTTTGGAGTTGATTGATATTAACTGGACTTGCTGAATTTTTTAAAAATAATATTAAATTTGATTCTCTTTCAGTTAAAAAAAGTTTTTTGTTATTTAAGCTAATTTCTTTTGAGTTTAAATTTAAATTATATAATCCAATTTTAATTTGTGATTGCGATTTATAACTATTTTTTAACAAATTGATATTTATAAGTTTCAAGATTTTTTTAATATCTAATGGAAAATCTTTTAAAACTATTTGGTTTTTAAAATTTGAGTTATTTTGATTTACAATTATTAAATCACTGCTTTCTTTTATTGAATTCAGATCATTAAAATTTTTTTCATCTAGCAAAAGAAAACTAAATTTGTCTGAATAAAGCTCATTTAAGATGTTGAATAATATTTTATTTTGATAGATTATTATTCTTTTAAGACTCATTTTTTATAGAATATGTTAATTACACTAAAAAATAAAGACACACTTATTTGTGACGATTTTAAATTTAAATGTTGTGCTGGAAAAAAAGGCCTTACTTCACGAAAAAAAGAAGGTGATAAAAAAACACCAAAGGGTACTTATTCTATAGGACCTCTTTATTTCAGAAAAGATCGAAACAAATACCTCAGCACAAAACTTAAAGTTTTAAAAATAAAAAAATGCATGGGTTGGTGCGATGATGGAAATCATAAAAATTACAATCAACTCGTAAATATAAACAAAGTCAACAAATGTGAAAGATTATATAGAAGAGATTATAAATATGATCTTTTAATACCCATAAATTATAACACATCAAAAATTAAAAAAAATAAAGGAAGTGCAATTTTTATTCATCTTACTAAAAATTATCATAAAACACTTGGTTGTATTGCACTTAAAAAAAAAGATTTTTTAATACTATTAAGATTAATCAATAAAAAAACTAAAATAAAAATTATTTAGATCTTTGGCCAAATATTTTTGATCCTATTCTAACAAAAGTAGAACCATATTCAGTTGCATCAATATAATCATTTGACATTCCTAAGCTTAATTCTTTCAAACTTAATTTCTTAGTTAATTTTTTCATCTTAGAAAAATAAGATAGTGTTTTTTCATTATTAGGCGGTAGACACATTAAACCTATGATATCTAGTTTTAATTCTTGGACACAAATTGAATAAAATTCATCTAAATAATCAACACTCACACCACTTTTTTGGTCTTCATTTCCAATGTTCACTTGAATAAAAATTTTTATTTTATTTTTTTTTTTAATTTCTTCTTCTGATATTTTTTTAGCTAATTTCAAATTATCTAATGAGTGAAAATAATCAAATAAAGGTATTAAAAATTTCACTTTGTTGGTTTGTAATTTACCAATCATATGTAGTTTGATATTATTAAAATTTCTTTTGACAGATGACCACTTATCTAAAGCTTCTTGAATCTTATTTTCACCAAAATCGATATGTCCATATTCCAATAATGGTTTTATGTCAGAAAAAGGAAAGGTTTTGCTTACAGCTACTATTCTTGGAATTTTATTTTCTTTTGTCTTTTCCTTTAATAACTTTTGAATTAGATTTAAGTTGTCGATACTCTTATGCATAATAAAGTTTTACCAAAGGTTTATCATTTTATAGATAATTTAAATATAGAAAATATTAATCGTTTTAACAAAAATATATGCATCATTTACAGAAATTATAATTCTAAAATAGATATAGAAAAGTTACTGAATTTCAAAAAATATTGTAATAAATCGAAACTTAAATTTTTGATATCTAATGAAATAGATCTAGCTTTTAAACTAAAGCTTGATGGTGTTTATTTGCCCTCTTTTAATAAAAAATTCTATCATAAAAAATTTCAAAATTTTAGAAAATTCATAATAATTGGTTCTGCTCATTCCCTGAAAGAAATAAGAATTAAAGAAAAACAGAACGTTGAGCAAATTTTTTTATCACCACTATTCAAAACAAAAAAAACAAACAAACTTCTAGGTATAATAAAATTCAATAATCTAAGTAAATTTACAAAAAAACCCCTAATTGCCTTAGGAGGTATTAATAAGAATAATATTAAAAAATTAAAATTGATAAATGGAGAAGGTTTTGCTGGTATAACTTATTTTAAAAAAAAATGTCAAAAAATTTAAAAGAAAAAATATCAATTCTGATAAAAAAATTTGAAATTGGAAAATTTCAAGATGTTATAAACGACTCTTTAATTATATTAAAAAAAAACGATAATGATTTTCTATGGAATTTAACAGGATTAAGTTTTCAAAATATTCATCAAATTGAAAAATCAATTAATTGCTTTGAAAATGCATTAGGTTTAAATCCAAAAAATTTCTCTGCTTCAAATAACTTAGGACTTTCCTATAAAAAACTAAGAAATTACGAGAAAGCTGAAGAATGTTTACAAAAATCAATTGAACTAAACCCTAAATATGTAAATGCATTAGTAAATTTAGGAAATCTCAAAAATGAAACTTATTTTTTTGATAATGCAATTTCATATTACAACAAAGCACTTAATTTAAATAAAGATCTTCCATTAGTTCACCTTAACATCTCTAGTGTTTACCAATCAATAAACAAGATTAATGAGGCAAAAGAACATCTTAATAAAGCTGTTCTTATCGATGAAAAGTTTACCATAGCAGATCAAAAATTAACTACTTTAGAAAAGTATGATGAAAAAAATCCTCATACTAAAATAATGACTCACAAATTGGAAAAATTAAAATTAAATGAAAATCAAAAAGTATATCTTCATTTTGGCTTATACAAAATTTACAAAGACTTAAAAGATTATGAAAAGTCATTTCATCACTTAAAGAGTGGCAATCAACTTCAAAGAAAATTAATTAAATATGATATAGATCAACACAAATCCTTATCCAAAAAAATTAAATCGATTTTTTCAAAGATTAACCCAGAGGAACTTCAACAAAATAATGGTGGTGAAAATAATATATTTATTCTTGGTATGCCTAGGTCAGGAACAACTTTGATAGAAAAAATAATATCATCTCATTCAAATGTTTCTACTATTAGTGAGTCAAATTTTATACCAGAAAAAGTTTATAAATATTTAAACAAAGATTCTGAAAGTTTAAAAAATTTTTTAAAGTCAGATTTTAAAGATGAATATAATGCGTTTATTAAAACATTTAACATTAGAGGTAAAAATATTGTTGACAAAACTCTAACAAATTTTTGGTATATAGGTTTTATCAAAATTTTTTTTCCAAAAGCGAAGATAATTCATGTTTCCAGAAACCCAAAAGATAATTGCTTATCAATTTTTGAAAACTTATTTGATTATCCCGAAGGGTGGAATTCTGATCAAAATGAATTAGCTGAATATTATTTAATATATAAAGATCTTATGGATTTTTGGAATAAATTATTTGGAAATTCAATTTTAAATATTAAATATGAAGATATAATTTTAGATACAGAAACAAAGATAAAAGAAATTGTTAAATTTTGTGATCTTAAATGGGAAAATGCATGTTTAGAATTCTATAAAAATGATAATCCAATAAAAACTGTCAGTTTTAACCAAGCAAATAAACCAGTATATAGAACTTCTGTAAATAAATATGAATTATACGAAAAAGAATTAAAAATTTTATTTTCAAAATTAAATTAATTTTTCAATTTTAAAATCTTTTAAAAAATGAAGATAGTTATCAAGATAACTCAAATTATGTTTTGAAATTTTTTTTCTCACTTGCAAATTACTCACTGTTTTAATTAATCTTTTACTATCAATTCTGTCACTAAGAATTCTATCATGCCAATCTAATTCTAAATAATTAAATAAATCTTTAGAAAATTTAGTGGGGTTTTCAGAAAATTTTTCTAATTCAATTATTTTTATTTTAATCTTATTTTCGCTTATTATTTCCTCAATTTTTTTATTATATAAATTCATTATTGAAATAATTTTTTTTATTGAATGACTCCAAAAAATGTTTGGTAAAAAGACCTTCATAATACCCAATAAATTTGCATGTTTATTTCTAGTACAATAAACGAATTTTGCATTCGGAAAAATTTTAGAGACTAAATCTATATAAAGTATATTTTCCAAAGACTTATCTATAAAAACTTTTTTTTTCGTATCTATACTTAACTCATCGTACTGCTTTAAAATTAATCTTTTTAAATTTTCAAAATCATTTTTTTCAAAATTAAAATTAGTATCTAAATTTAATGAGTCATAATTCAAAATAATTTTTTTTGAAAAAAAAATTTGACTTAAGACGCCAGTTTCACTACCTGGTTCAATTTTATTTTTGCTCGATGAGATAATGTTTTCAATTAATGTTGTTCCCGACCTAGGTAGCCCCATAATAAAAATAGGTTTTAAATTACAATTTAGTTCAAATTTTATGTTTTTAACTTTCGACATAAATTTTGGTAACAAATTTGAAAAATAATTAAATTCTTGATCAGCAGCTTTTTGGTTCTTTTCTAAATATGTTTCGTGAGCCTCTAAAAGTGATTTAAATTCTTCTTTATAGTTCTTTTGATTTTTATAATATTCAGCTTGAATAAATTTAGAATAAATATGATTTAAATAATTAGTTTTGCTAGTAATTTTATTCTTTTCAATTTCTTTTAATAAATCTTTAGTTAGGTAATTTTTATCTATTTTAGTCAATTCGTATTGTGCTTCAAAATTATCAAATTCGTTTTGAATAATTTTTGTATAATATTTTTTTGCTTTTTCAAATTCACCAAGATCAAGATATGCTCTTGCTAATCTTAATAAAGAATTAATATTGTTATTATCTATTTTTAAAACTTCTTTAAAAAGTCTAATTGCCTCTTTATAGTCGTTAATGTGTAAGTAAATTTCTGCTAAGAAACTTAAATTTAAATTGTCAGGTTTCTTAAGTTCAATTGATTTTTTTATACAATTAATAGCTGATGAATAATCATAGATTCTAAAATAAGAATGTCCTAGATACCAATTAATTATAAAATGAGATTGTTTTTTTTTTAATTTTTCTAAAATTACAATAGCTTCATCATATTTAGCATTCTTAAAATTTAACAAAGCATCATTTAATTCTTTTTGAACAAAATTATCGTTATCAAACATAATGATATTTTATACCTTTAAGTATTGATTGGGCACAAAAAAAAACGGCCCTTAAAAAAGGGCCGTTTAATATAAGTAAATTACTTATTAAATTAGAATGCTAATGACAAACTAATTTCTGTAATTTCGTCGTTAGTACCTGCAGTACCTGTTACGTTATCCATAGAGTTGTTTTGGATTGCTAAAGTTGCTCCACCCATAGTGTAAGCAATAGCGATACCAGTTGACTCTTGTTCAACGTCAGCACCATCACTGTTCTTTTTCTTATAAGTCATGTTGTGTTCGTTATAAGAAATTGACAAGTTATCGTTAACTGCAAATGCAATACCGTAAGCTTCAACTTCTCTAGCACCCGCGTTTGCGTTTACGCTAGCAGTTGTTCCACCTAATCTTGCATTGTTTGAGTCTGATAATGTTATACCAACAGTAGCTGGTCCCATTACGTAGTTAGCATATCCAACTACAGATGAACCGTCTTCGTTACCTACAACAGCTTCATCATCGTACTCAGTTGATCCAGCACCAAAACCGAAAGTTAAACCATCAACTAATGAGCTATTGTTAACTGCAAAGTTAATGTTAGATCCGTTTGCTAATGAAGTGTTATCTCCACCTGCTGCACCGTCTCCGTTATCAGCTGTAGTCATAGCTGGTGCGTACTCAACAGTTAAATCAAATCCACCCATTGAATTTGAATAACCTAATACACCACCTGAACCACCAGAGTGAATTAATCCACCTGATGAGTTAGCTGTATTGTGCCAAGACTCTTCCCAAGCAGTTGGTGATTTATCATCGATAGTACTTACACCGAATTTACCAACACCTTGGTCAAAACCTACCATACCCATATCACCCATATCTAAAGTGATTAAGTGTGATAAGTAACCTACTGGGTTATTATCATTTATTACTGCTGAGAAAGACGCAGTTCCTAAACCATCAACGTCACCTGAACCACTTAATGTGATTGCAGATTTTGAACCGAATGGGTTACCTGTTTGCGTTTTATCATCTGACTTGTAAGTAAGTTCCCACGTACCTGACGCAGATAACTCACCTGCTTGTGCAGATGCAGCAACTAGTGAACCAGCTAAAGCTGAAACACCAATTTTAGTTAGTTTATTCATAATTACTCCTTATAGTTTATTAATTAATAAATTATGAGATTGCTTTTTAGCAATTTTTGCTCATTTGAGATCAATTTATTGAATTTTTTACTCATTTTTAGTCAATTTGTTGCAAAAATATCACAATTTTAATTGTATTGAATTATTATAATTTAGAATTAAACATTGTACAAAAACTAATGAATATAAAGCATTTTTATCAAATTTTCACTAAAATTGGGATTATTAGTCTCATTTTTTTAATCGTTAGCCAATGTGGTTTGTACAAAAAAACTGATGCTAGAAAAGTTCCTACAAATGCAAAAGAACGAGTTAAAAAAAATATTTCAGAAGGAAAAAAAATTAAATTTGGTCAATTAGGAAGTAAAGGTTCGGGAACTTTTGAGTTTGCAACTTCTAATGAAATGTGGAGAGCAACCGTGGACATATTAGATTTTATGCCACTTTCAAATGTTGATTATGGTGGCGGTGTTATTATTACAGATTGGTACAATGAAAATAATCAAAAAGATTCAGTAAAAATTATGGTTCAATTTTTATCAAATGAAATCAGAGCAGATGGTTTAAAGGTAATTGTTTATAATAGAAAATGTAGTTCTACAAATTCAGTTAATTGTTCAACTTCAGTTGATAATAGCAATTCTGTTGGCCAGGAACTTAAATTAGCAATTTTGAAGAAAGCTGCTGAAATGAAGCTTAAAGCTAATGAAAAAAGATCTAAAGAATATGAAGATAAAACTAAAGGAATAATTTCTGGGCCAGACGCGGGAGAGGGTGAAGGCGCTAAAGATTAAATTTTTAGTTAAAAAATCTTTCCAATAAATTTATAAATTATGGATAGGTATAATTTTAATATTATAGAAAAAAAATGGCAGAAAACTTGGGAAGATAATCAAGTTTTTAAAACAACCAAAGATAAAAATAAAAAAAAATTTTATGTTTTAGAAATGTTTCCTTATCCATCTGGAAAGATCCACATGGGACATGTTAGAAATTATACTATTGGAGATGTTTTAGCACGATATAAATTAATGCAAGGCTTTAATGTTTTACATCCTATGGGATGGGACTCTTTTGGAATGCCAGCTGAAAACGCTGCAAGACAAAATAATTTAGATCCAAAAGATTGGACCGAAAAAAATATTCAAGTTATGAAAAACCAATTAAAGAGACTTGGTCTTTCAATTGATTGGGACAGAGAAATCTCAACTTGCTCAGCTGATTATTATAAGCATCAACAAAAATTTTTTTTAGAACTTTACGATAAAGGTTTGGTTTATAGAAAAGAAAACTATGTTAATTGGGATCCTGTTGACCAAACAGTTCTTGCTAATGAACAAGTTATAGATGGAAAAGGATGGCGATCTGGAGCACTAGTTGAAAGAAAAAAATTAAATCAGTGGTTTTTTAATATTTCTAAATTCTCTGATGATCTGCTTAATGGTTTAGATAATCTTGAAAAATGGCCTAAGAAAGTAAAAACAATGCAACAAAATTGGATTGGAAAATCCTTTGGTTGTGAAATAAATTTTCAAATAGAAGGTTGTAAAGAATTTAAAGAAATAAAAATATTTACAACAAGGCCTGATACACTATTTGGATGTTCATTTTTAGCACTATCAATCGATCACCCAATATCAAAATTTTTTCGAGATGATCCAAATTTTATCAAGTTTAAGGAAAAGTGCTCAAAAACAGGAACAACTGAGGAAGCTATTGCACAAGCTGAAAAGCTTGGGTTTAATACGCATTTATTAGCAAAAAATCCTTTTGATGAAAATATTAAAGTGCCTGTTTATTTTGCTAATTTTGTTTTAATGGATTATGGTTTTGGTGCAATATTTGGTAGTGCAGGACACGACCAACGAGATTTAGATTTTGCCAGAAAATACAATTTAGAAGTTATACCAGTAGTAAAACCCTATGATCATGAAGGGGATTTAGTAGTTAAAGATGAGGCATTTACTGGTCCAGGAATTATTTACAATTCAAAATTTTTAGATGGATTTAAAGCTCCGGAAGAGTCTGTTTTGGAAGCAATTAAAGTTATTGAAAATAAAAAATTAGGTAAAAAGAAAATTAACTTCAGACTAAAAGATTGGGGAATTTCAAGACAAAGATATTGGGGATGTCCAATCCCAATTGCCTATGATGAACAGAATAATATAATTAAAATTCCTGAAACAATGCTTCCTATTAGTTTACCTGAAAAGATTAACTTGAATACTAAAGGTAATCCTCTTGATCACCAGAAAGAATGGCTTGAAATTGAGATTGATAATAAAAAATGCAAATTAGAAACAGACACATTAGATACTTTTGTAGATTCCTCATGGTATTTTTTAAGATTTTGCTCACCAAAAAATAAAGATTATGGATTTAATACTGACGACGTAAAATATTGGATGCCAGTTGATCAGTATATTGGAGGTGTTGAACATGCAATATTACACTTACTTTATTCAAGATTTTTTATGCAAGCACTTAATTATAAAAATGACAGTTTTAATATAACTGAACCTTTTAACGGTCTTTTTACTCAAGGAATGGTTTGTCATGAAACATATAAAGACGAAAATAATAATTGGGTAAGTCCAGATGAAATATTTTCAGAAGATGGTAAAAAATTCTTTACGATTAAAGAAAAAAAAAAAGTTAAAGTAGGCCCTTCAGAGTCTATGTCAAAATCAAAAAAAAATACTATAGATCCAGAAAAAATGATTGATAATTTTGGAGCGGATGCTGTGAGACTGTTTATTATGTCCGATAGTCCACCTGAAAAGGATATTCAGTGGTCAACAGAGGGAATGGAAGGATCTTATAAATTTATTCAAAAACTTTGGCTTCTTCATAAAAAAATTTTAAAAAAAATTAATAGCAATGAAAAAGTCAATCTTGATGAAAAAATTACAAAATATACAAATTTACTTATATTAAAAATCACAAATAATTTAGAAAATTTTAGATACAATGTTATTATTGCAAACTTTTATGAAATGTATAATTTTTTTAACAAAGAACTTAATAATCCAATAGGTAAAGAAGTACTAATTGAAAATTATTTTAATATTCTTAAACTACTAAGTCCTTTTGCACCTCATTTTACCTCAGAATGTTTTGAAGAATTTTCTAAATTTAAAAAAAAAGAT